>NZ_RAPV01000001.1:1820994-2124493 GCF_003610295.1 Paraburkholderia sp. BL23I1N1 | reverse complement strand
GTGCGCTTCGGGCACTTCGAGCATTTCTATTCGAACGATCGCGTCGATGCACTGCGCGCGCTCGCCGATCACGTGATCGAACGCTTCTATCCGCATTGCCGCGAAGCCGACGATCCGTATCTCGCGCTGCTGAATGAAGCGGTGATGTCGACGGCCGATCTGATGGTCGAATGGCAAGCCGTCGGCTTCTGCCACGGCGTGATGAATACCGACAACATGTCGATCCTCGGCCTCACGATCGATTACGGCCCGTTCGGTTTCATGGACGGCTTCGACGCCGGCTACATCTGCAACCACTCCGATTCGCAAGGCCGTTACGCGTACAAGATGCAGCCGCAGATCGCGTACTGGAACCTCTTTTGCCTCGCGCAGGGCCTGCTGCCACTACTGGGCATGCAGCACGAGGAAAGCGTGCGCGGCGACAAGGCGATCGAAGACGCGCAACGCGTGCTCGGCGGCTTCAAGGAGCGTTTCGCGCCGGCGTTGGAAAAGCGCATGCGCGCCAAGCTCGGCCTCGAAAGCGAGCGCGACTGCGATGACCTCTTGATCAACCGTTTGTTCGAAGTGATGCATGCCAACCGTGCGGATTTCACGCTGACGTTCCGCAATCTGGCGCGTATTTCCAGGCACGACGCGAGCGGCGATGCGCCGGTGCGCGATCTGTTCCTCGATCGCGCCGCGTTCGATGCATGGGTGAACGACTACCGCGCGCGCCTGTCCGAAGAATCACGCGACGATGCCGCGCGCGCCATTGCAATGAACCAGGTGAACCCCAAATTCGTACTTCGTAATCATCTGGCGGAAACGGCGATCCGCCGGGCGAAAGGGAAGGATTTCTCCGAAGTGGAACGTTTGGCCGCCGTGCTGCGCCGTCCCTTCGACGAGCAGCCGGAAAATGAAGCGTATGCGGGGCTGCCGCCGGATTGGGCCAGCTCGCTGGAAGTGAGCTGTTCTTCGTGACGTAACGTAACGTGACGTGGCATGACGTGACGAGCCCCACACAATAACCCCGAGACAGGAACCCCGACCATGAACAAACCCGACGACTCCAACACCGGCGCCCCCACCGTGCAGAAGGACGACGCCGAGTGGCGCGAGCAGCTCTCCGAGATGGAATACCAGGTGACGCGCCATGCGGCCACCGAGCGCCCCTTCACCGGCCGCTACCACGACCACTGGGACCGCGGTATCTATGACTGCGTCTGCTGCGGTACGCCGCTGTTCGAATCGGACACCAAGTTCGACGCCGGTTGCGGCTGGCCGAGCTACTTCAAGCCGATCAACGGCGAAGTGATCGCCGAGAAAACCGACCGCACGCACGGCATGCTGCGCATCGAGGTGCAGTGCAAGAACTGCGGCGCGCATCTGGGCCACGTGTTCGAAGACGGACCGGCTCCGACCGGTCTGCGTTACTGCATCAATTCGGCTGCGTTACAATTCGAGCCCAAGTAACGCAGCGCGGAGTTCGGCACCCATTGAATGATGCGCGGCCGGCGCCTGTCATCAGGCGCCCGGCGCCGTGTCCCTGTTTCTCTGACCTACTCTCCGACTCACTCTCCGAATTCCCGACCAGATAATGAAATTCCTGTTCGATCTGTTCCCGATCATCCTGTTTTTCGTCGCCTTCAAGTTGTGGGGCATTTTCACGGCGACAGCAGTGGCGATCGTAGCCACGCTGGTGCAGATCGCGTGGGTGGCATTCCGCCACCGCAAGGTCGATCCGATGCTGTGGGTGAGCCTCGGCGTCGTCACCGTGTTCGGCGGCGCGACGCTCGTGCTGCACAACGACACCTTTATCAAATGGAAGCCGACCGTGCTGTACTGGGCGTTTTCGGTCGCGCTGATCGTCTCGCAACTGGCCTTCAACAAGAACCTGATCGAAGCGATGATGGGCAAGCAGATCACGCTGCCGCACGCGATCTGGGGCAAGCTGAATATCGTCTGGGCGATTTTCTTCGTGCTGCTGGGGCTGGTTAACCTGTTCGTCGCGTACAACTACACGACCGACCAGTGGGTCAATTTCAAGCTGTTCGGCGCGACGGGGTGCCTCGTGGTGTTCATCGTCGGACAGAGTTTGTGGCTGTCGAAGTACATGAAGGAAGAATGACATGACGAGCGATGTGTTCATGCACGCCACCACCGCCGAGCGCGCCGCACTGATCGAGGCTCGCCTGACCGCGGCGCTCGCACCGGTCGCCTCGATCCAGATCACGGATGACAGCGCGCAGCACGCGGGCCACGCCGGCGCCTCCGCCGGCGGTCATTTCTCTGTCACGATTGTGGCGGCCGTATTCGCCGGGAAAGCCCGCGTGGCGCGGCATCGCATGGTGTATGATGCGCTGGCCGATGCCATGCAGCGCGGCATTCACGCCCTTGCAATCACGGCGTATACGCCCGAAGAATTCGCTTTGTTGCCCCGCTAGGAAAATTTCTGATGACCTTGAAGAAAACCCGCCTTTGGGTATTGCTGGCTGCCTTTGCGGCCGCACCTGCATTTGCACAGAACATCGCTGTCGTGAACGGTACGCCGATTCCGAAAGCGCGCGCTGACGCGCTGATCGATCAACTGGTTCATCAAGGCCAGCAAAACACGCCGCAACTACAAATGGCCGTGCGCGAAGAGCTGGTGAACCGCGAAATCCTGATGCAGGAAGCGCTGCGCCGCGGCCTGCCGAATCGTCCGGACATCAAGGCGCAAATCGCCGTCGCACAACAAACTGTCGTGCTGCGCGCACTGATCGAAGACTTCGTGAAGAACAACACGCCGACCGACGCCGAAGTCATCGCGCGCTACAACGCGCTGATCAAGGATGCGGGCGGCAAGGAATATCACCTGCACCACATCCTGGTGGACAACGAACAGCAAGCGAAGGACCTGATCGCCAAGATCAAGGCCGGCGCAAGCTTCGAAGACCTCGCCAAGCAATATTCGAAGGATCCGGGGTCGGGCAAGAATGGCGGCGACCTGGACTGGTCGGACCCGAAGGCCTACGTCCCGGAATTTGCTGACGCGGCCACGCATCTGCAGAAAGGCCAGATGACCGACACACCGGTGCATACGCAATTCGGCTGGCACATCATCCGTGTCGACGACGTGCGCGACATCACGCCGCCGCCGCTCGAACAAGTGCGCCCGCAGATCGTGCAACAGATCCAGCAGGAAAAGCTGCAGGCGTTCGAAGAAGGTCTGCGCAAGAACGCGAAGATTCAGTAAGCGTTTTTGGTCTGCTGCTTCAGAACAAAAAAAACCGCCCGAGGGCGGTTTTTTTGTTTCTGCAAGTTCTGCTGCTTTGCTTCGCTTCTGCTCAAGCACGAGCGCCGCCGCTTTGAGCGACGACGCCTGTCGCATCATCAACCCAGCCAGCGGCGTGCGTTCTGGAACACGCGCAGCCACGGGCTCGCGTCCGTGCTGCCCTCGCCCCAACCTTCCGGATGCCAGCTCATCTGCACCGCACGATGCACGCGCTCAGTGTGCGGCATCAACACGGTGAAGCGGCCATCGGGCGTCGTCACCGACGTGATGCCGTTTGGCGAACCGTTCGGGTTGAACGGATACTGCTCCGTTGCCTGACCACGGTGATCGACGAAACGCATCGCCACAGCTACCTTCGACGCATCGCCCTGCTGCGAGAAGTCCGCGTAACCCTCGCCGTGCGCGATCGCCACCGGAATGCGCGAGCCTTCCATGCCGGCGAAGAAGATCGACGGCGAAGCTTGCACTTCGACCAGCGAGAAGCGCGCTTCGAATTTCTCCGACTTGTTGCGCGTGAACTTCGGCCATGCTTCGGCGCCCGGAATCACCGAGGCAAGGCTGCTCATCATCTGACAGCCGTTGCAGATGCCGAGCGCAAACGTATCGTCGCGGCCGAAGAACTCGGCGAACATGTCGGCCAGTTGCGAGTTGAAACGGATCGCCTTCGCCCAGCCTTCACCGGCGCCCAGCGTATCGCCGTATGAGAACCCGCCGCACGCCACCGCACCGGCGAAATCCGCCAGGTTGGCGCGGCCGGCCAGCAGGTCGCTCATGTGCACGTCGTGCGCGTCGAAGCCGGCGCGGTCGAATGCATAGGCCGTTTCGAGGTGCGAGTTCACGCCCTGTTCACGCAGGATCGCAACACGCGGACGCGCGGCCTTGGCAAGGAACGGCGCGGCGACGTCTTCAGAAGGATCGAACGTGAGGATCGGCGAGATGCCCGGATCGGCAGCGTCGGAGAGAGCGTCGTATTCGGCATCGGCACACGCCGGGTTGTCGCGCAAACGCGAAATACGCCAGCTCACTTCGCTCCACGCGCGATGCAATTCGGTACGCGGCGCCTCGTAGATCTTCTTCGCGTCGCGATAGATTTCAATCGTATCGCGTTCATTGGTCTTGCCGATCACATGCGAGCATGCCGACAGGCCGTGTTCGCGCAACGCACCCAGCACCGCGTCGCGGTCCGTGGCACGCACCTGGATCACGGCACCCAGTTCTTCGTTGAAGAGCGCGCGGATCGTGCGGTCTTCACGACGGCCGCTGGTCTGCTTCGCCCAGTCTTTCGCGTCGCCGTAATCGGATTCATGATTCGGATCGAGCACCAGCATGTCGACGTTCAGCGACACGCCGACGTGACCCGCAAACGCCATTTCGCACACCGTCGCCCACAGGCCGCCGTCCGAGCGGTCGTGGTACGCGAGCAGCTTGCCGTCGCTATTGAGCGACTGGATCGCGTTGAAGAAACGCTTCAGATCTTCCGGATCGTCGACGTCCGGCACCGTATCGCCGACCTGCTGCGTGACTTGCGCGAGAATACTGCCGCCCAGACGATGCCTGGCGCGGCCAAGGTCGATCGCGATCAGCACGGAATCGCCCTCGCCACCCGTTCCGTTCGCGCGGCGCAGTTGCGGCGTGAGGTGCTGACGCACGTCTTCGACCGGCGCGAATGCCGAGATGATCAGCGAGACCGGCGCGACCACTTCCTTCGCCACGCCACGGTCTTCCCACTTGGTACGCATGGACAGCGAGTCCTTACCGACCGGAATGCTGATGCCGAGCGCCGGGCACAATTCCATGCCGATGGCCTTGACCGTGTCGTACAGCGCGGCGTCTTCGCCTGCCGCGCCGCATGCGGCCATCCAGTTTGCCGACAGCTTGAGCTTATCGAGCGACGCGATCGGCGCCGCTGCGATGTTGGTGATGGCCTCGCCGACCGCCATGCGGCCCGACGCCGGCGCGTTGATCACGGCGAGTGGCGTACGCTCGGCCATGGTCATTGCTTCGCCGCGGAAGCCCGCATAGTCCATTGTCGTGATGGCGACGTCGGCCACCGGCACTTGCCACGGGCCGACCATCTGGTCGCGCGCGGTCGTGCCGCCGACCGAGCGGTCGCCGATCGTGATCAGGAACGACTTGCTGGCAACGGTAGGATGGCGCAGCACGCTGACCGCGACTTCCGACAACGCGATGCGGGTGACGTCCACAGGTTCGAGCTTCGCTTCGACGCGCTTCACATCGCGATGCATGCGCGGCGCCTTGCCGAGCAGCACTTCCATCGGCATGTCGACCGGCTCATGCGCGACGTCGCTGTTCGATTCGGAGTCGATCACTTTCAGCTGACGCTCGGCCGTGGCCGTGCCGACTACCGCGAACGGGCAGCGCTCGCGCTCGCACATGGCTTCGAAGGCCGGCAGATCGGCCGGTGCAATCGCCAGGACGTAACGCTCCTGCGCTTCGTTCGACCAGATTTCGCGCGGCGACAACCCGCTCTCTTCCAGCTGAATCTTGCGCAGATCGAAGATCGCACCCTTGCTGGCGCCGTCCACCACTTCCGGGAACGCGTTCGACAAACCACCCGCGCCCACGTCGTGAATGCTCAGAATCGGGTTCTTCTCGCCGAGTTGCCAGCACGCGTTGATCACTTCCTGCGCACGTCGCTCGATTTCCGGATTGCCGCGCTGGACCGAATCGAAGTCGAGTTCGGCCGTGTTGGTGCCGGTCGCCATCGAGCTGGCGGCGCCGCCGCCCATGCCGATGCGCATACCCGGGCCGCCGATCTGGATCAGGAGCGAGCCTTCCGGCAGATCGTGCTTGTGCGTGTGCTGATCGGAGATATTGCCGATGCCGCCGGCGATCATGATCGGCTTGTGATAGCCGCGCACCAGACCCGCGACGTTCTGCTCATAAGCGCGGAAATAGCCACCCAGATTCGGGCGGCCAAATTCGTTGTTGAACGCGGCGCCGCCGAGCGGGCCGTCGATCATGACTTGCAGCGGCGACGCGATGCGGTCAGGACGGCCGTACGCTTCGTACTTGTCGTCCGGGTTGCGGTGCGCCAGCGGCTGCGCCGCGTCGCGGGCGTTTTCCCATGCTTCGACGCCGTCCGGCAATTCCAGATTCGACACCGTAAAGCCCGCCAGACCCGCCTTCGGACGCGCGCCGCGGCCCGTCGCGCCTTCGTCGCGGATTTCGCCGCCCGCGCCCGTCGAGGCGCCCGGGAACGGCGAGATCGCCGTTGGGTGGTTGTGCGTTTCCACCTTCATCAAGGTGTGCGTCAGTTCGACGTTGCGGCGGTAGTGCTCGGGCAATTCGCCCGTGCTGAGTTCAGCCGGAGTGCGCGGGAACCAGCGCTCCGCCACGCCGCCTGCCATGATCGCCGAGTTGTCCGAATAGGCCACGATCGTGCCCTGCGGGTTCAGTTTTTCCGTGTTACGGATCATGTTGAACAGCGAAATGTCCTGCTTCTCGCCGTCGATCGTCCATTCCGCGTTGAAGATCTTGTGACGGCAGTGTTCGCTGTTGGCCTGCGCGAACATCATCAGTTCGACGTCGGTCGGGTTGCGGCCGAGCTTCGTAAAAGCGTCGACAAGGTAGTCGATTTCGTCGTCGGCGAGCGCGAGGCCCAGTTCCGTGTTCGCCAATTCCAGCGCGCCGCGGCCGTGGCTCAATACGTCGACGGTTTGCAGCAGCTTGGCCGGCAGTTCGTCGAACAGATGCAAGGCGTGGTCACGCGAGGCCGACACGCTCTCGGTCATGCGGTCGTGCAGGGCTGCTGCGACGGCCGCGCGGGCTTCGTCCGAGAGCGCCTTCTTGCCGCCCAGCAGGCCGCTTTTCAGCGTGACCGTGTATTCGACACCGCGTTCGATGCGGCGCACCTGCGTCAAGCCGCACAGGTGGGCAATATCGGTTGCCTTGCTGGCCCACGGCGACACCGTGCCGAAGCGCGGCACCACGAGGAAGGTCTCAGCCGTGCCGCGCTCTTTGGTTTCTTCGAGCGGATCGCCGTAGTGCATCAGCGCTTCGATCTTCGCGTTATCTTCCGCGGACAGCGGAGTTTGCGCGTTGACGAAGTGAAGATACTGCCCGCGCACGCCGGTGATGTTGGCGTCGATGCGCGTAAGCGTGTCGAGCAGGCGGGTTTGGCGGAAATCGGAGAGGGCCGAAGCACCGGGGAAACACGAGAAGTGGGCCATGGACTTGACGTTGCGTCGCTAATGATGCCGATGAGTGATGCCGATGAGCCGCGCGTGAAGGCGACGTGAGGCGGAAAGGAAGTCCGGGATTATACCCCGGGAACGGGCTTCCAACGGGCCTCGCACCAGGGTTTTGGCGTGATCCGAGCGGTGGTTCGGGTGCGCCGTTGCGGCGCTTCGGCGTGGCACTCGCGTGGCGGAGCCATCCGTTTGACTGCTATCATTCGGCCTTTCACCAGATCGGCGCGAGCGGCCTGAGCAATGCCCGGGCAACGCGCCGCATGCCACGCTTAACGGGAACGCGGCGTTTCGGCGTCCCGCCGGCAAATCGAATCAGATCATGGATGTCATCGTCATTGGCGGCGGGATTGCGGGCGTCGCCACCGCTTATCAACTGCGCGCGGCAGGCCACCGGGTATGCGTCGTCGAACGCCACGCAACGGTTGCGCAAGGCGCGACTTACGGGCACGGCGGCACCGTGCTGCCGACCCCGCTCGACGTCTGGTTCGGCCCGACTTTCATGGCGAGCCGTCAGGGTGTCAAAAATGGCGTGATCAGCAAGACCGGCTTTAACGGGCCGGCACGCCAGTTCGTCAAGCAACTGGCCGCCTTGCAGGAGCCTGGGGCGTTCGGCCGCCAGTACGCGCGGCTGCGTCCGCTGATCGAAACGTCGCGTGAGGCGATGGCCGATATCGAGGCGCGCTTCGGACTGGAATTCGAACAGGCAAGCGGCCTGCTCTATCTCGTGCGTTCCGAGCAGGAATGGAAGCAGACACAAACCGCGCTCGATCTGCTGCGCCAGTATGAAGTGCCGCATCACGTGCTGACGCCGGCCGAATGCGCCGCGTACGAGCATTCCGTGCGGACCGAGCCGGAATTCGCCGGCGGCGTGCTGTTCGACCACGAGCGCACGGCCAATTGCCCGCTTTTCGCCAAATTGATCAAGCAGACCCTCGATACGCAGGGCGGCGTGCAATTCATGCTCGGCTGCGAAGTCTCGGCGATCCGCCTCGAAGGTCAGCGCGCCGCGGTGGAGCTGACGCCGCGGCCGGGCACGGCATCGCGTTCACGCGAAGTCGACGTGATCAACGCCGACGCGATTGTTGTCGCCGCGGGTTACGGCAGCCTGCCGCTGCTCGAACGTCTCGGGCTGCGGCTGCCGCTGTACCCGTTGCGTCTGCATAACCTGGTCGCGCCGATCGCGCATGAGGAATGCGCGCCGCACGTCGCGATTGTGGATGCCGTGAAGCGCATTACCGTCAGCCGCATGAATCATCGGCTGCGGGTTGCGGGCGGCGCGGTCTTGCAGAGCGCAGGTCAGATCGACAAACCGCTCGGCGAGGCGTTGACGAAGGAAGCGCTGGCGCTGCTGGGCCAGGCGACGCATGACTGGATTCCGGGCGCCGCCCGGATCTCCGCGGCCCTGCCGTGGGAAGGCGTCAAACTGCTGTCGCCGGATGGAATGCCTGTGATCGGCAATGCGCTTCACCCGCGTTTGTTCGTCAACGCCGGACATGGCCCGGCAGGCTGGGGTCTGGCATGCGGTGCGGGCAAACTGATCGCCGACCTGATCTCGGGCAAGACCCCGGACGTTCCCGCGGACACCCTGGCGGCGCTGCGCGCGGACCGGTTCTAGTAAAGGGCGCGCGTCCGAAGCCTATCGGCACTACCATAGTGGCTCCCAAAGCTTTCTCGCCTTGCCCAAGGTGAACGCCAAGCCACCCCATGACAGTGCCCGAATCCACGCTCCCCACGTTAATCAGCCCGCGCAACCGGGCACTGCCACTGCTCACGCTAACCGACCTGCGGATTCTTGAAACCCAGGCCGCGGCGGCCCTGCCTCAGCACACGCTGATGTCCCGTGCCGGCAAAGCCGCCGCGAGCTACCTGCAAGAACTGATCACCCGCGATACCTCGACCGGAAAATCGAAACATAGGGTATGGGTCGTAGCAGGCCCGGGCAACAACGGTGGCGATGCGTTGGTCATGGCCGCGGAGCTGCACCTGGCCGGCGTCGCCGTCGAGCTGTGCATGCCGCTTGAAGTCAAACCTGACGACGCCCGCTGGGCGCTCGACACGGCTCGCGCGGCGGGCGTGACCATCACCACGGCGCCGCCCGCCTCGCTGGAAAGCTACACATGGCTGGTCGACGGTATGTTCGGCATCGGCCTGACCCGCCCGTTGGAAGGCATCTTTGCCACCATCGCCCGGCAACTCTCGCAACGCACGAAAGCGAAGTCCAAACGGGGCGGCGTGCTGGCGCTCGACACGCCAAGCGGTCTCGACGGCGATACCGGCACGGTGGTCGGCGAGAGGCGGGACCCAGGCGCGGGACGAAGCGAAAACCAGAACGACGGAACAGCGGTTCACGCCACCCACACGATCACCTTCATCGGCGCGAAACCCGGGCTCTTCACCGCTCAGGGACGCGATCTCGCCGGCACGGTGATCGTGGCGCCGATCGGCATCGACAGCACTGCCCGCACTGCAGTGCAACTCAACGCGCCGGAACTGTTCGCCGCCTTCCTGCCGCCGCGCGACTTCGCCACCAACAAGGGCACCTTCGGCAGCCTCGCCGTGGTCGGCGGCGACACCGGCATGTGCGGCGCGCCGATCCTCGCCTCGCGCGCAGCGCTCTACACTGGCGCGGGTAAAGTGCACGTCGCTTTCCTCGGCGACGGCGCCCCGCCCTACGATCCGCCGCACCCCGAACTGATGCTGCACGCCATCGACGCTCTGCCGCTCGACAAGATGGACGCGCTCGCGATCGGTTGCGGCATGGGTCTGCGCGATCGCGCCACGCGTGCCATGCACGACGTGCTGCCGCTCGACGTCCCCAAGCTGTTCGACGCCGACGCGCTCAATCTGATGTCGACCGACCCATCGCTCGCGGCCGAAGTCACCGCGCGCGGCGTGCAAGGCGACCCGTGCGTGCTGACGCCGCACCCGCTCGAAGCCGCGCGCCTGCTCGGCACCGGCGCCCAGGGTGTGCAACGCGACCGCCTCGCCGCGGCGCGCGCACTGGCTGCGCGCTTTGCCGCCGTGGTTGTGCTGAAAGGCACGGGCACGGTCATCGCCGCGCCGGATGGCCGCGTCGCGATCAATCCGACCGGCAATGCCGCACTCGCGACCGGCGGCACGGGCGACGTGCTCGGCGGCATCATCGGCGCGTTTCTTGCCCAGCATCTGCCGCGCTACGAAGCCGCGCTCGCGGGCGTCTACCTGCACGGCCTCGCCGCCGACACGCTGAGCGCCCAAGGCCACGGCCCGGCGGGATTGACGGCGGGCGAACTCGCCCCGATGGTGCGGACCTTGCTAAACCGCATGTTCTATCCCGCTGCGGCCGAGTGAGCCCATCGATCCCACAGAGTGTCTGGGACGCTTCAACCGCTAGCGCCTCGCCGTCACCCGCTGTCACCTGTCACCTGTCACCTGTCACGCAACGCCGTTATACTGATTGACCGCGCCGCGCGTCAGGTCATCCCGGGTTGCAGCGAAACTTCAGCGAGCCGGTTCGATCGCAAGGCAGGCTCCCGAAGGTTCGCGGCAACCCACCGCGACCCCGGCCGCGCGGCATCGTGCGAACAGCATCCTTGCATCATCCTCGGCAGCGCTTCACGCGCGTGCCATTCTTCGTGCCCCTTCGTTAGACGGACGCTATGACGCAGAACTCGCTCCCCTCCTGGTCCTCGCTGCAGACGCATTACGAGAAGATTCACGATGCGCACATGCGCGACTGGTTCGTCCCCGAGAACGATCCCGCCCCTACCCGTGCTGAGCGCTTTGCGTTCGCGGGCGGCGGTCTCGCGGCCGATTTCTCGAAGAACCGCATCACCGACGAAACCCTGAAACTGCTGGTGCAACTCGCCCGCGAAGCCGGCGTCGAGAAACGCCGCGACGCGATGTTCGCGGGCGAAGTCGTCAACCCGACCGAAGGTCGCGCCGCGCTGCACACCGCGCTACGCGCCGTGGATCCCAAAGCGCCGTTCCATGCGCAGATCCTGGCCGAGCGCGCCAAAATGACAGCCTTCGCCGACAAGGTCCGCAGCGGCGAATGGACCGGCTATACGGGCAAGCGGATCCGCTATGTCGTGAACATCGGCATCGGCGGCTCGGACCTCGGGCCGAAGATGGTCGTGCACGCCCTGCATCATCTGGCCACGCCCGAAATCACTACGCACTTCGTGTCGAATGTGGACGGCGCGGATCTGTACAACGTGATGCAGATGGTCGATCCGGAAGAGACGCTTGCGATCATCGTCTCCAAGACTTTCACCACGCTCGAAACGATGACCAACGCGCGCTCGCTGCGCGACTGGTTCGTCGAGAAAGGCTGCCCGGAAAGCGCACTGGCGAAACACTTCGTCGGTGTGTCGGCGAACCCGGCCGAGGTGGTCAAGTTCGGTATCGCGAAAGAGAATGTGTTCGAGATGTGGGATTGGGTTGGCGGGCGTTATTCGCTGTGGTCGGCGGTGGGTCTCTCGATCATGATCGCGATCGGCCCGCAACAGTTCGGCGAACTGCTGGCCGGCGCCAACGAGATGGATCAACATTTCCGTGACGCACCGCTCGAGAAAAATCTGCCGGTGCTGCTCGGCATGATCGGCATCTGGTATCGCAACTTCTTCGGCTCGCAAAGCTATCTGGTCGCGCCGTATTCGGAAGCGCTTCATTTCCTGCCGTCGTACCTGCAACAGCTCGAGATGGAGAGCAACGGCAAGTCGGCGCGTCTGGATGGCGCAATGGTCGACTATCCGACTGCCGCCGTGACTTGGGGCGAACCGGGCACCAATGGTCAGCATGCCTTTTTTCAGATGCTGCACCAGGGTCCGACGATCGTGCCGATCGACTTCATCGCCGTGCTGACGCCCGAGCACCCGCTCGTCAGTCATCATCCGAAGCTGCTCGCGAACTGCTTCGCGCAAAGCGAAGCGTTGATGCTGGGCCGCACGCTCGAAGAAGCGAAGAAGGTTGCCGGTGCGGACAAGCCGGAACTGGCACCGCACCTGGTGTTTCCGGGCAACCGTCCGACCTCGACGCTGCTCGTCGACGCGCTCACCGCGCGTTCGCTCGGCGCATTGATCGCGCTGTACGAGCACAAGGTGCTGGTGCAGGCATCGGTATGGGACATCAATCCGTTCGATCAATGGGGTGTCGAGTTGGGCAAGATCCTTGGCAAGGTGGTCGAGGCGGATCTGACGTCGGCAAGCGTCGATGAGAAGAAGCATGACTCGTCGACATCGGCGCTGATCGCGCGAGCGCGCGCTGCCTTGAATCGATAAAGCGCTGGAGAAGTTGAAATGAAAAGCGGGCCTTGGCGGCCCGCTTTTCATTTGTAGCGGTGGTTATCGATTTCTATCGGTCTGATCAGGCAAGACGTCCTGCTTCGATCGTCACCGTGGTATCACAGCGACGCGCCAATTCGACGTCGTGCGTAACGAGTATCAACGTGGCGCCGTTCGCGCGATTCATCTCGAACATCAGATCGATCACCGCGTGACCGGTGGCTGCATCGAGACTGCCGGTCGGCTCGTCGGCGAACAGGATCGCCGGATGCGTAACAAAGGCGCGCGCAAGCGCAACCCGCTGCTGTTCGCCGCCCGACAACAGCTTCGGATAGTGCCCGGTGCGCTTGGCGAGTCCCACCTGCTCCAGCAATCCGCGCGCGCGCGCCGCAGCCTCGCGCGTGCCGATGCCGCCTTGCAGTTCGAGCGGCAAGGTGACGTTTTCGAGCGCCGTCAAATGCGGCATCAGTTGAAACGACTGGAACACGAAACCGACTGAGCCGCTGCGCAACGCGGCGCGCTCGTCTTCGTTCAGTTCGGTGAGTTCGCGGCCGAGCAGCCGAACCGAGCCCGAACTTGCGCTGTCCAATCCTGCAAGCAAGCCGAGCAGCGTAGACTTGCCCGACCCGGATGCACCGACGATCGCCACACTGCTGCCGGCGTCGATAGCAAGATCGATGTCCTCGAGAATCGTCAGTTCACCCGTTGCATCCTTAACCTTCTTGCACAAACCCCGCACTTCAATGACTGGATCAGTTTTGTTTAGCATGGTGAAGCGTAGGTTGAAAGTGCGCGCCGCGGCGCCTCGCGCGCTGGCGCTGACTACGGCATTCGGTTCGGCCGTGCTGGCCGCAACCCTGTTTTCGCTGCCCTTCCCGGCCCATGCGGCGAATGCGCCAGACCAGGCCAGGCCGGTGATCGTCGTGCTTGGCGACAGCATCTCCGCCGAATACGGCTTGCCCCGCGACACTGGCTGGGTTGCCTTGATGCGCCAGCGCCTCACCGATGAGCGAATCGATTATAGCGTCGCCAACGCAAGCATTAGCGGCGACACCACGAGCGGTGGCCGGGCTCGCTTGCCGGCGCTCCTGCAGCGGCTCAAGCCAAGTATCGTAATCGTCGAGCTCGGCGCCAACGATGCTTTGCGCGGCGTGCCGCTCTCAACCACCGAGGACAACCTGCGTACGATCATCGAGCAGGCCCAACAGGGCCACGCGAAGGTCGTACTGATCGGCATGTATGTACCACCCAACTACGGCCCCGACTACACGCAAAAGTTCCCACGGCCTGTACGGCGAACTTTCGAAGCAACTGCGCGTGCCGCTGGTGCCCTTTTTGCTGGCCGGCATCGCCGACAAACCGGACATGTTTCAGGCTGATCAGATCCATCCCACGCAGCAGGCACAGCCAGTGCTACTCAACAACGTGTGGCCGGCTGTTAAGCCACTCCTTCGTACAAGTTCGCCGCACTGAAAAGCTCGCTAACAACTTGTTTCCAGTAAATGGGGAACGCGGATCAGCAAAGTCCATCGGACACTTTCGTCATCCCGCGTAACCTGGCTCGATTCTGAGCGACTTCTGAGGAGATAACGTGAAATATTTACCGTTAATCGCTTTGACCGTGGCATTTTCTGCATGCGCCGCTCAACCGCCTGCCGGCGTCCAATCCGTTGGCCAAAGCCAGCAGCCGCCGAAGGCCGTCGCTACGTGTATCGCCCAAAAATGGGCCGATAGCTCGCAACAGCAAGTCGTGTCGCAAGACGTCATGGCTAACGATCAGGCGATGGATGTCTATGTGCCGGGTCAGCAGCCGCCCGACGGCGCAGCGGCCGTTGTGCGGCCCTCCTACACCGGCCCGGGTTCGTGGGTCGGATTCCGCGCCCATGGCGCCGCGGGGTAGCGACGCCACCAGTTCGATCAGCGCTTGCCTCTAGGCAGCTGACGGCATAACAAGCCGCGCCCTCGATCTCAAGCAAACCAGTTGACGAGAGCGTGCACGCGGCAAATAAAAAAGCCCCGCAATTGTGGGGCTTTTTGTGCCTGCGCGCTTTAGTTGCTTACGCGCTGAGGTAGGAGCTGAGACTTATTCGCCGTTCGCCTGGGCATTGCTGCTGTCGAGCGAGCCATAGAACTTCACCTTCGAACGGGCGCGCAATGCCTCGACGTACACCTCTGTTTCGGACTGAGCGTCAACTTGCGCAATCTGCTGTTGCGCGGCAGCCAAACGCTGCGGATCGATCGGAGCACCCGCAACAACCGCGTTCACGCGATAGATCGCATAGCCGTCGTCACCGAGGTCCACACCGACGTAGGCAGGTAATTTTTGTGCGTCCGCTTTGTAGATTGCACTCAATGCAGCCGGCGGCACGCCTTGCGCGTCGTTACGCGAAACCTTCAGCGGCGACGAAAAAACCCGTCGTGGCCTTCGACTTGTCGAACTCAGCCAGCTTCGCGATGCCATCCTTGTGCGCGGCCTCGTCCGACTGAACCGCGATCACCTTCTGACGTACTGCGTCCTTGACAGCGTCGAGTGCCGGCACGGCTGCAGCCTTGTAGTCGGTCACGCGCGCTGCGATCAGCGTGTTACCGCCGACGTCGATCGCTTGCGTGTTGTTGCGCGCGGCCACTGCGTCGTTCGCGAAAACAGCAGCCAGGAATTTCGCATTGTTCAGCGGGCTGTCAGGCGGCAGCTTCGGATCCGGTTGCGGCGTTATCGTGGCCGTTTGCAGTTGCAGCTTGTACTTGTCGGCGGCAGGTTGCAGGCTCTTCGCCTTCTCGTAGACGATCGACGTGAAGCCTTCCGAGTTATCGCTGAATGCCTTTCCTGCCAACTGCGTCTTCAGGTCTTTTGCGATCTGATCTTTCACTTCGTCGAACGGCTTGGTGACCGCCGGCTTCACGTCCGTCACCTTGACGATGTGATAGCCGAAGTCAGTCTGCACGATGCCGCTTACTTCGTCTTTCTTGAGGCCGAACACAGCGTCGTCGAACGCCTGGCCGCCGGCGATCATGCCGCGCCCGAAGTACCCCAGGTCGCCGCCCTTCGACGCCGAACCCGGATCCTGCGAGTTCTGCGCAGCGATCTGCGCGAACTGGTCCGGATGCGCCTTGATCTGTGCGAGCAGCTCTTCGGCTTTCTGCTTCGCCTTGGCCTTGTCAGCCGCGCTGGCATCTTTCGGTGCGGAGATCAGAATGTGGCTCGCGCGCACCTGACCGTCCGTGCGGTAATGCGCAATGTTGTCGTCGTAGTACTTTTTCAGGTCGGCGTCGCTCGGCTGCACGGTTGCAGACAGCGTTGCCGGCGACAACACCAGGTACTGGATCGTTGCCGTGGCCGGCGTGGCGAAGTCGTTGCGATGCGCGTCATAGTACGCCTGCAGTTGCGCGTCCGTGGGCTGCACCTTCGCGGCGTAGTCACGCGGATGGAACGCGATACCCTGCACTTCGCGCTGCTGTTCGGCGAGTTCGGTCAAATGCTGCGCAAGGGTCTTCGACGTGAAGGCGCTGCCTTGAATGCTGCCAGGCAACTGCTGCGTGGCGAGGCCGTAGCGCACGCGTTCGTCGTACTGATCCGGCGTCATGCCCTGCATCGCGAGCAACTGCTTGTAACGGTCGACGTCGATCGAACCGTCAGGATTCTTCAGCGACGAGATCACCGGATCGTTCAGCAGCACGCGGCGCACGGCGTCGTCTGATGCGGTTAGATGCAGACGCTGTGTTTCGTCGGCCAGCACACGCTGCTCGATCAGACCGTCGAGCATTTCGCGACGGCGCTCAGGGGTATCGAACGACTTCATGTCGAACTGCGCACCGAGCATCTGACGGGCGCGGTCGAGTTGTTGACGCATGGCGCCGTCATACTCTGTGCGCGTGATCTTGTGACCGTTGACGCTGGCGACGTTTGCACTTTCGTCAAAGAAGCCGCGGAAGCCTTGAATACCCACAAAACCCAACCCCGGCACAATGACGAGGATGAGCATGAACATCATCAGGCGTTTGTGATTGCGAAAAAAATCGAGCATGCGTGAGGAGTGCCCAAAGCAAAACGCCCGATCTTACAACAGCGGGCAATAAAAAAGGCGAACCGGAGTTCGCCTTTCGTGGATACTGGCGGAGTGGACGGGACTCGAACCCGCGACCCCCGGCGTGACAGGCCGGTATTCTAACCGACTGAACTACCACTCCTAATACTTCAACAGCGCTGAAACACGTAATCGAATCTGAAACTGGTGGGTGCTGAGAGGCTCGAACTCCCGACCTACGCCTTGTAAGGGCGCCGCTCTACCAACTGAGCTAAGCACCCGTTTCGCGATTCAGTGTGCTCCCGCTTTTGCTGCCTGATTTGCAATTCCTCAAGCAGCAAGCCCATTAGTTTAGCGCATCCTTCAGAGCTTTGCCAGGCCTAAATTTAGGGACCTTCGCTGCCTTGATCTTGATGGCCGCGCCGGTGCGCGGATTGCGTCCCGTGCGCGCGGTGCGCTTGCCCACGGCAAACGTGCCGAAACCGACCAAAGTCACCGAACCGCCTTTCTTCAACGTACCTTTGACCCCGCCGATCACCGCATCCAGTGCACGGCCTGCCGCGGCCTTCGAAATATCGGCTTGCTGTGCAATGTGATCGATCAATTCCGTTTTATTCATTCCAACCCCCGAGAATGTTTATGGCAATCGTGACGGTGCTCTGTAGCACCTGGCATCACGCGGCTGGCGGCGAACGCCGAGCCGACTCATTAGAATTGGCCGAAACCCTTGTGTCAAGCGGGGTTGAGCCTGATTCAGAAGTTCTGGATGGGGGCGTCTCGTCACCAGATATTGCAGCAAATCGATGCACACACAACCAGTCGACAACTGAGAACCAACTTTGCTCAAAAAGTGGGATTGCATGCGTTCCAGACGCGTCTTTCGATATCTCGCTGGAATCGGGATAGGGGCAGGCCTCGCGGCCCGACCCCTCCCACACCACCGTGCGTACGGGTCCGTACACGGCGGTTCGGATCGGTTAATCGACTATGGCCTTAGTGATGGAAGCCCCAGCGAGCGAAGGTAACGGTTTGACAAGGCGATGCCCAGCGCGGGACTGCAACTCAGCCGCCACGCATCGTGTGGCGAACCGACCGTCTGGGCAGCAAGGTTTCGGCTGACGCCGCGTACTGTCAGCTCCCGGAATCTTGTGCGGCCCCGTTTCCACTGCTTCCAGAAGAAGCAGCGGATGCGGCGGCGTATCCATTCATCCAGGCGTTGCAGAACGCTGGGCGTTTCGCAGAAACCGAAGTAGCCCCGCCACCCTGCCAGATAACGTTTCAGCGCGCCGATCATCTGGTCGACGCTGACCCCGCGCGTGCGTTGAGTCAGTTCCCGGACCCGATCCTTGAAGCGAGCCAGTGCCTTGGGCGCAATGCGCCGTTTGATCTGCTCCCGCCCCGAGAAGGTGAAGCCCAGAAACGTCCGCGTGTGTGGCCGTGCGACGGCGCTCTTCGCTTCATTGACCTTCAGCTTCAGCTTGCCGGTGAGGAAGGCTTTCAGCCCCGCCATCACCCGCTGGCCCGCGCGTTCGCTGCGTACATAGACGTTACAATCGTCGGCGTACCTCACGAAACGCAGCCCGCGTCGCTCAAGCTCCCGGTCAAGATCGTCGAGCATCAGATTGGATAACAACGGCGACAGGGGACCACCCTGGGGGGTGCCCTCGTCCGTCGCACCAACCAGCCCGTGCTCCATCACGCCCGCCGTCAGGAAGGAGCGAATCAGCTTCAGAACGCGTCTGTCACTAACCCGTTTTGCCACCCGACTCATCAAGATGTCGTGGCTCACGCGATCGAAGAATTTCTCCAGATCCAAATCTACAACCCATCGATACCCCGACTGGATGTAGCTTTGCGCCTGCGCCACTGCCTGATGCGCCGAGCGTCCCGGACGGAAACCGTAGCTGGAGTCCGAGAACGTCGGGTCCCACTGCCTTTGCAACACCTGCAAGACCGCCTGCTGGACGAATCGGTCAAGCGCAGAAGGGATGCCGAGCTTGCGCACGTCACCGCCATCCGGCTTGGGTATCTCGACCCGTCTCACAGGTTGAGGCTGGTATGTGCCGTTCAGCAGCGTGGCCCGTATCGACGGCCAATGCTCCCGCAGGTACGCCGGTAATGCCTGAACGGTCATCCCGTCCACGCCCGGTGCGCCCTTGTTAGCTTTCACACGCTTCAACGCCTGCTTCAGGTTCCCCCTTTCGCAGACTTCTTCCATCAGTCGGTCATATGCCGACGGGCTTTCAGACTCGGGGTTCGCCGCCATAGGTTCAGCCCCTCGATCAGCAGCCATCGGAGCTTCACCCCTGCCTCCGCTGTCGAGGACGCGATGCGTTTTCTGCTGCGCTCCCATGTCGAGTTCTCCGGCTTACTCGCCGCTCCTTTCCGTTCGGGCCTTCAGGCGTCGCCGCCCTGTTGGGTCGGAGGAGGCGCGCTGACGCGCTGGCCTCCGTCCGCCGCTCAAACTGCACGTGCCGTTTTCCGGCATGCAGCTTTCACGAAGATGCAGCATGCTGGGACGCAATTGAAGGTATCAGTTGCACAAGGTTGACCAACCCGAACTCGCCATAGAGCCGCGCCTCGGGCAAGACCTTCCAGCCCATATTGCGCCAGCGCTTGAATCGATGCGACCAGATACGCCGCACGATCCATCGGTTGAGCCGGTTGAAGATTCGCCGGACGTGGGAGCGCTTGTAGTAGTGCCCCCAGCCCCGCAGGATGGGATTGAGCCGTCCAATCAGCTCCCGCGTTCGAAGCGGCACACATCTCTTTGTAAGACGACGCACCTGATCCATGAAACGCTGGACCGATTTCTCCCGGGGGTACGCGTACAGCGCACCCGATCGGGCGCCACTGCGGATTTTGGCCGTGGGCAGCGATAACTGCCGCCCACGCTTGATCTTGTAGCCGAGAAACTCGAATCCAAACCGGACATGCACGATCCGCGTCTTCTGCGGATGGAGTTGCACACCCAGTGCGCTCAGAATCTTCGTCGCCGCCGCGATGGCTGCGCGCGCTTCTGCCTGGGATGAACAGGTGATCACCCAGTCATCCGCGTAACGGGTAAGCTGGTAGCCCTTAAGCCGCATCTCCCGATCAAACGGCGTCACGAGGATATTGCTGAGCAGCGGTGAAGCTACCCCACCTTGCGGCGTTCCACGCTCGCTCGGAAAGAGACGACCCTTGCCGAAACTACCGGCTTTAAGCATCGCCTTGATCAGGCTTAGTACCCGACCGTCAGCGATGCGCTGGGCAATGAGCGACAGAAGTTTGTCATGGTCAACTGATCCAAAGAAGTCCTTCAGATCAGCATCAACAATCCATTCCCTGCCGCCCTCGATCTCCCTCCAGATCTTGCGCAAAGCGTCGTGTGTCGATCGCCCTCGCCGATACCCGAAGTTGGCCTCGTCGAATACCGGCTCGAAGATCGGCTCCAGACGGTTGAGCAGCGCCTGCTGACATACGCGATCGTAAATCGACGGTATGCCGAGATTGCGGAACTCCCCCGGTTTGCCGACTTTCGGGATCGAGACCCGCCGGACCGGTTGCGGCTGATAGGTCCGCGCACGCAGTTCTGCCTGCAGACGGTCCAGATGCTGGTCCGCCTGTTCGGCAAAGTCTGCCACGCTGATTCCATCGACACCGCCACTACCCCGGTTGGCCCGGACTCGCTCCCAGGCGACTTCCAGATTCTTCCGTTGATAAACCTTGTCAATTAATGAGTGGACCTTCCTTGCTTCCATCGGGTTGATCCAGTCAGACAGTCTCCTCGGGCGCGGATGTACGGGTATTTCGCTCATGGAACTGATCCTCCTCCGTGTCCTTACTCACTGCCGTCCGGGTTCTTCCCAATCATCTTCGCCGGCTGCCTTCCCCGACCCACTTCTGTCGCCGATCGCTCGGTCACGTGGTTTTAGCCACGCTTCAGGTACTACTCAGCCGTCCGACTACTGACACAGCACCGCTCGCCACTTCGCTCCTCGCTTATAGGCTCACTTCCCGCGGTGCCACCCGCGGACTGTGCCAGTTCTCCTGGGGTCACACGCTGTTCTTCCGTACCGTGCCGTCCGCAAACACCTTGGTGCGGTGGGTGAATGAGAACGCCTTCGCCTCCATAGTGCAGGCTCGACCTTACCCCACCTTTGGCCGACCGGTTCGTCATCGGGGCAGCCCCCATCGACTACGGCCCGGTACTTCTCCTCATGCCCTTCGGATTCCGCCTCGCGGCGGACACCCTGCCCTCCGGAGTACTGCGAGATGATGGCTTCAGGTCCGCCTTGTCCGTTTCCGGCTTTCGCCTTCGTGCCCGGTTAGACGTCTCCATACCTTCCCACCTCTCTCCGGCCAGCGAGGCATTACCCCCGCTTTCGGATATGGCGCCCCTCATCCGGGCGCCAGAGGGACTTCAACCCTCCGGAACAACGCGCTGCCCAGCGCACAATATGCCCTCTGCTGACTCCTGCACGGTGGTCAACGGCCCTTGCGAGCCGCTCAGTCCTCATTTCAGGACGCCGTGCAGGCCTCCCGAGGTAAGCGCAACCGCCTTCCCCACACACCTGCCAGATCTACCACCCCAGCCCTTGATGGCTATGGACTTCGCAATCAATTGCTTGCTCGTCCGGCCAGGTAGGCCTCGCATCTGGTTTCTGTTCGTCAGGTCATGGCTTTGCTACACGCTTCCTTCAGACCCCGCCTCACGACGACGCCCTTGCGTTTCGCTAGTCCTTCACCACCATCAGGTTGGACAGGGGACTCACACCCCCAAGCTGTTGCGCATGCTCGGCGCACAATAAAAAACCCGCGACCGGGGCCGCGGGTTTCTATACAGCAGGCAGCTTTCGCCGCTGACTAGCTTAGTGCTTCACGTTAGTGCTTCACGACTTCCGTCGCACCGGCGTCCTTGCCAGGCTCAGCTGCTGCGACAGGCGCAGCCGGCTTCGGCTCTTCTTCCGGCAATGCCTGTGGCACACGTTCGAGCGCCAGCTCGAGCACCTTGTCGATCCACCGGACCGGCACGATTTCGATCGCGTTCTTCACATTGTCCGGAATTTCCGTCAAGTCCTTGACGTTTTCCTCCGGGATCAGCACCAGCTTGATACCACCGCGATGCGCTGCCAGCAGTTTTTCCTTCAGGCCGCCGATCGGCAGGACTTCACCACGCAACGTGATTTCGCCCGTCATCGCGACATTGGCGCGAACCGGAATACCGGTCAACACCGACACCAGCGCGGTGGTCATCGCGATACCGGCGGACGGACCGTCCTTCGGCGTCGCGCCTTCCGGCACGTGAATGTGAATGTCCTGCTTCTCGAACGCTTCGTCCTTGACACCCAGACGCCGTGAACGTGAACGGACCACCGAGCGCGCAGCTTCGACGGATTCCTTCATCACGTCGCCGAGCGAACCCGTGCGGATCACATTGCCCTTGCCCGGCATCACCGCGGCTTCGATGGTCAGCAGATCGCCGCCCACTTCCGTCCACGCAAGACCCGTGACCTGGCCAACCTGATTTTCCTTGGCGGCCAGACCGAAGTCGTACTTGCGCACGCCGAGGAAGGTGTCGATATTGCTGCCGTCGACCGTCACCGCGCCTTCCGCCTTCTTCAGCAGAAGCATCTTCACGACCTTGCGGCAGATCTTCGAAATTTCACGCTCGAGCGAACGGACGCCCGCCTTCACGCGTGTAGTAACGAATGATGTCGCGGATCGCGGTTTCCGTCACATCGACCTCGCCATCCTTGAGGCCGTTGTTCTTCTTCTGCTTGGGCAAAAGATAACGTTGCGCGATGCTGACCTTCTCGTCTTCCGTGTAACCCGAGAGACGGATCACTTCCATCCGGTCGAGCAGCGGCGGCGGAATGTTCAGCGAGTTCGACGTTGCCACGAACATCACGTCCGACAGATCGAAGTCGACTTCGACGTAGTGATCGGCGAACGTATGGTTCTGTTCCGGATCAAGCACTTCCAGCAGAGCCGACGACGGATCGCCGCGGAAATCCTGGCCCATCTTGTCGACTTCGTCGAGCAGGAAGAGCGGATTGCGCACGCCGACCTTGGTCAGGCTTTGCAGAATCTTGCCGGGCATCGAACCGATGTACGTACGACGGTGGCCGCGAATCTCGGCTTCGTCGCGCACGCCGCCGAGCGCCATACGCACGAACTTGCGGTTCGTCGCGCGAGCGATCGACTGACCCAGCGACGTCTTACCGACACCCGGAGGCCCAACGAGGCACAGAATCGGCGCTTTCACCTTGTCGACACGTTGCTGGACCGCGAGATACTCGAGAATGCGTTCCTTCACTTTCTCGAGACCAAAGTGGTCTTCGTCGAGCACGCGTTCCGCATTCGAGAGGTCGTTGTTGACCTTGCTCTTCTTGCGCCACGGCAAGCCGATCAGCGTATCGATGTAGTTGCGCACGACCGTTGCTTCAGCCGACATCGGCGACATCAGCTTGAGCTTCTTCAACTCGGAGTCGGCCTTCTTCTTGGCTTCCTTCGGCATGCGCGCGGCGGTGATGCGCTTCTCGAGTTCCTCGAGATCCGCACCTTCTTCGCCCTCGCCCAGTTCCTTCTGGATCGCCTTGACCTGTTCGTTCAGGTAGTACTCGCGCTGGCTCTTCTCCATCTGGCGCTTTACACGCCCGCGGATGCGCTTCTCAACCTGCAGGATGTCGATCTCAGCTTCGAGTTGCGCGAGCAGATGTTCGAGGCGCTCGATCACCGGGAACATCTCAAGGATGTGCTGCTTCTGGTCGAGCTTGAGCGGCAGATGCGCCGCGATCGTATCGGCCAGACGCCCTGCTTCGTCGATACCCGACAGCGACGTCAGGATTTCCGGCGGGATCTTCTTGTTCAGCTTCACATACTGGTCGAACTGCGACACGATCGCGCGGCGCAGCGCTTCAGTTTCAGCGCTGTCGGCGTGGTCGGGTTCGAGCGGCATGACTTCGCACGAAAACTGCGTTTCCTGTTCTTCGATGGAAAGCGTTTTCGCGCGCTGCAAGCCTTCGACGAGCACCTTAACGGTGCCGTCGGGCAGCTTCAGCATTTGCAGGATGTTGGCGATACACCCTACTTCGTACATGTCCTTTTCGGTCGGCTCATCTTTCGCAGCCGTTTTTTGGGCGACGAGCATGATGTGCTTGCCGCCTTCCATCGCTGCTTCGAGAGCCTTGATCGACTTCGGGCGGCCTACGAAGAGCGGAATCACCATGTGCGGGAAGACGACTACGTCACGCAGCGGGAGCAGCGGGAGCGTAATGCGTTCCGGCGGAAGGAGTTGGGTTCCTGACATTTCATTTCCCCATGAGTGGAATCAGTTCGTTCGATAGGTGAGGCCAGCAGAAAAGATTGCAAGCCTCCGCGTGTGGGAAAAGTTCAGTGACTCCGAAGGTTCAGTGACTCCATAGTTAAAACAACCATCCTGACCACACGATAAACGAAAAAAGCCGTTCACGTCGCCATGAACGGCTTTTTTTGCAGTACCCGAAAGCCGATCAGTTCGAACCCGCCACTTTGGGCGCGTCTTCGTAGATCAGCAGCGGCTTGCCGTCGCCGTCAATCACGTTGTCGTCGATGATGACCTTGCTAACGCCTTTCATTTGCGGCAGGTCATACATCACATCAAGCAACGCCTGTTCGAGGATCGAACGCAGACCCCGGGCACCCGTCTTGCGACGGATCGCCTTACGCGCAACAGCCTGCAATGCAGCCGGGCGAATTTCGAGCTCGACGCGTTCCATGTTGAACAGCTTGTGGTATTGCTTCACCAAGGCGTTCTTCGGTTCGACGAGGATCTTCATCAAGGCCACTTCATCGAGCTTGCCGAGCGTAGCCACCACCGGCAGACGGCCGATCAGCTCAGGAATCAGACCGAACTTGATCAGATCTTCCGGCTCCACTTCGCGCAGCACTTCGCCGGCGTCGCGGTCCTGCTTGCTCTTCACGCTTGCGCCGAAGCCGATACCAGTCTTCTCGGTACGGTCGACGATGACCTTCTCGAGGCCGTCGAATGCGCCACCGCAAATGAACAGAATGTTGGTGGTGTCGACCTGGATGAAGTCCTGATTCGGATGCTTACGGCCACCCTGCGGCGGAACCGATGCCATCGTGCCCTCAACCAGCTTCAACAAGGCCTGTTGGACGCCTTCGCCCGACACGTCACGGGTAATAGAAGGGTTGTCGGACTTGCGGCTGATCTTGTCGATTTCGTCGATGTAGACAATGCCGCGCTGGGCCTTGTCGACTTCGTAATTGCAGTTTTGCAGCAGCTTCTGGATGATGTTCTCGACGTCTTCGCCGACATAGCCGGCTTCCGTCAGCGTCGTTGCATCGGCAATGACGAACGGGACGTTCAGAAGGCGCGCAAGCGTCTGCGCGAGCAAGGTCTTGCCGGAACCGGTCGGGCCGATCAGCAGAATGTTGCTCTTGGACAGCTCGATCTCGTCTTTCTTGTCGAGGTGCTTGAGACGCTTGTAGTGGTTGTACACCGCAACCGCGAGAATCTTCTTCGCGCGCTCCTGACCGATCACGTACTGGTCGAGGATTTCACGGATTTCCTGCGGGCTCGGCAGATCGGACTTGGACAAGCCCGCTTCAATGCCCGCGCCTGCAGCCTCGTCACGGATGATTTCGTTGCACAGGTCAATACATTCATCACAGATGAACACCGACGGGCCTGCAATCAGCTTTTTGACTTCATGCTGGCTCTTGCCGCAGAACGAGCAATACAACAGCTTTTCGCTGTTAGAACTTTTCTTGTCCGCCATAGATGTGTGAGCCTCCGGACACTCGATTACATGATACGCCGTTTGCCCTGGCCACGCAGTTTGGGCGCGGCAGGGCTTGAGCCAAGGTGACGGCGTTTGCCGCAGGCGCTCGGACGAGTCTTGATTATTTCACAATCGATCCGATGACGGCCTCACCCCTTTTGGGGCAAGGCCCCACCAGTTCAAGGACGCTTGTGCGCCACCTGGTCAACCAGACCGTAGGCTTGCGCGTCATCGCCGGACATGAAATTGTCCCGGTCGGTGTCGCGTGCGATACGCTCGACGGGTTGGCCGGTGTGATGCGCGAGCAGATGATTCAGCCGTTCCTTCAGGTACAGGATTTCGCGCGCCTGAATTTCGATGTCCGACGCCTGGCCGCGCGCGCCGCCCAGCGGCTGGTGAATCATCACGCGTGAATTCGGCAGCGCAAAACGCTTGCCCTTTGCGCCGGCCGCCAGCAGGAATGCGCCCATGCTGGCGGCGAGGCCCATGCACAGTGTCGACACGTCCGGCTTGATGAACTGCATCGTATCGTAGATCGCCATCCCGGCCGAAACCGAACCGCCCGGGCTGTTGATGTAGAAGCTGATGTCCTTGTCCGGATTTTCGCTTTCAAGGAACAACATTTGCGCGACGACGAGGTTGGCCGTCTGGTCGTTCACTTCGCCGACCAGAAACACGATGCGTTCCTTCAGCAGACGCGAATAGATGTCATACGAGCGCTCGCCGCGGCCGCTCGTTTCCACGACGATCGGCACCAGTCCGAGCGCCTGCGCTTCGAGATCCCGCGACGACTGGGAGGTCAACGTGTCCAGCATTTGGGCGCGAAAGGTCATGCAATGGATCCTTGTCTGGAAATATTCTAAATATTAGATGCTAGACAGGTGTGGTCGACGACCCCGTATTCAAGTGCGCGATCAGTGCGAACGCCGTGTGCGGCGCTGTGTAAAACGCGCCATGCAAAACGCAACGTACTTTCACAGCACAAAAAAACGGCGTGCGAGCCGTCGCTCCGACAGCCGGCACGCCGTTGCAGCGACGCTTATGCTTGCGCCGTTGCGCTTGCCAGTTCTTCGAAGCTTACTTCCTTGTCCGTCACCTTGGCCTTGCTGAGGACGAAATCGACGACGTTGGCTTCAACGACGTACGCTTCCATTTCTGCAAGACGTTGCTGATTGGAATAATACCAGCGGACGACTTCCTTCGGGTCTTCGTAGCTTTTCGCGAATTCGTCGACTTCGGCACGAATCTGCTCCGGCTTGGCTTGCAGCTCATTGACCTTGACCAGTTCGGCCAGCACGAGGCCCAGCTTCACGCGACGCTCAGCCTGTTCCTTGAACATTTCAGCCGGGATCGGTGCGTCAGCCGCGTTCGGCACGCCACGTTGCTCGAGGTCCTGACGAGCCATGCCGACCAGACGTTCCTGATCTTGTGCGATCAGCGCGTTCGGCACGTCGAGTTCCGAGATCTTCAGGAGCGCGTCCATGACCTGGTTTTTGACGATAGCTTGCGTGCGGCGCTTCGCTTCGCGTTCGAGATTGTCTTTGATCTCAGCGCGCATCTTGACCAGATCGCCGTCTTCGATACCGAGCGACTTCGCGAATTCAGCGTCGATTTCCGGCAGGTGCGGCCACTCGATCTTCTTCATCGTGATCGTGAATTGCGCGGTCTTGCCTGCGACGTCCTTGCCGTGATAGTCAGCCGGGAAAGCCAGGTCGAATTCCTTCGCCTCGCCGACCTTCAGGCCGAGCGCCGCCTTTTCGAATTCCGGCAGCATGCGGCCTTCGCCCAGGACGAATGCGAAGTCTTCAGCGCTGCCGCCTTGGAACACTTCACCCTCGATCTTGCCCACGAAGTCGACCGTCACGCGATCGCCGTCTTTAGCCGCCGTGTCCGCGCCGCCGTCGCCGTGCTCGCCGGATTCGCCGCGAGCGTGGAAGTGCACGCGCTGTTTGCGCAGGATGTCCAGCGTACGGTCGATTTCCGCTTCGCTGATGGTGGTCGTGGTGCGTTCGATTTCAGCTGCGGCGACGTCGCCCAGCTTCACTTCCGGATACACCTCGAAGGTCGCGTCGAACGCGTAGTCGCCTTCAGTAGCGTCGGCCTTCGGCGCGAAGCTCGGCTGACCGGCAACACGCAGGTTTTCGGTGCGGCTGATGTCGAAAAATTCCTTGCCGACCTTGTCGCTCAGCACTTCGGCTTCCACCTGGCCCGAATACTGTTGCGTCACCATCTTGAGCGGCACCTTGCCCGGGCGGAAACCCGGCATGCGCACATTCTTCGCGAGTTGACGGATACGCGAATCCACTTCCTTCTGCACAGTGTCCTTCGGCAGGGAAATCGTTACGCGGCGTTCGAGCTTGCCGAGGTTCTCAACAACGTTAGCCATGGCTTCAATCGTCCTAAAATTATTCGAGCGAATCAGTTATCTTCTCCGTGCCGCTTTTCGATGCCGCGCGATGTCGCCTATGTTGCGTTCGCGCCGTTTAGCATCGATTGCGTGCCTGCGCCGCGGGCTTGCAGGGCGCCGGCAGCACGGTTGGGTCCAAAGAGCCGAATATTTTAGCAAACTATTTGCACGCTTAGCCGGGATTCGATGATTGCGCGCGTTTTTATCGGGGTTCAGGCCGCTTTCCGCGCAGTTTTTTACCGCTTTGCGGCTCGCCCGGTGACTGTTTCGTACTTGCATTGCGCCCATCTCCTGACAGCTTCCAGCCTGCTTGCCGCGGTTGAACGGTCCCTTTCATCGGTGCAACTTCTGCGAAAACGCGCCGCATGGCCAAAAGCGCCGCGCTTGCCACGCCCGATTCCCGCTCGCCTTCCCGCGGACAATCCCGGCTATGCCATTCGACATATTCAGTCGGCACGCCCATGCTGATAAGCTAATGGGCGCGCTCGGGGCTGCGCCTGCATCTGTTCATTTCACCCGCCCTCGCAACGACTCCAACCATTCAGAGACACCATGCCGAATTTGCCGTCCTCGCCTGTCGTCGTCATTGCTCCCGATTCCTTCAAAGGTTCGCTTAGCGCGGAACAGGTCGCGCAGGCGATTGCGTCCGGCATTCAGCGCGCGCGGCCGGATGCCACCGTGCGCATCTGCCCGATGGCCGACGGCGGCGAAGGCACGCTCGACGCCATGCTCACGAGCGGCGGCGAGCGCCGCAAGCTGAGCGTGCGCGGCGCGGCCGGCCCGGTGCGCGAGGCACTGACGGGCCTGCTTGCGGATGGCAGCGCGATTATCGAAACAGCGGAAATCGTCGGCATTACCGATCCGGTCGGGATGGGCGTGCCGGTTGAGGCGCGCAGCACGCGCGGCATGGGCGAAGCGATTGGCGTTCTGCTCGATGCGGGCGTGCGGCGCTTTTTCGTTGCGCTTGGCGGCAGCAGCACGAACGACGGCGGCGCCGGCTTGCTGGCCGGTCTCGGCCTGAAACTTTTCGACGCACAAGGCAAGGAACTCGACGCCACGCCCGAACAACTCGCCCGCGTGGCGCGCCTCGACGTGTCGCAACTGGACGCCCGCCTCGCGGAGACGCAGTTCGTCGGCATGTCGGATGTGGACAATCCACTGACCGGCGAGCATGGCGCAACCGCCGTGTTCGGACCGCAAAAGGGGGTGAAGCCGGAACAGGTCGCCCCGATCGACGCCGCCCTCGCCCGCTTTGCAGACCTGCTCGAAGCAGCGCTGGGACGCACGGCACGCGACCAACCCGGCGCGGGTGCGGCCGGCGGTCTCGGCTTCGCGCTGCACATGCTGGGCGCACAGTTCGAGCCGGGTGCGGAAACCGTCGCGCGGCAGATTGGTCTCGACGCGGCGCTTCAAGGCGCGAACTGGCTGATTACCGGCGAAGGCCGCTCGGACGTGCAAACGCTGCACGGCAAGGCGCCGTTCATCGCTTGCCGTCATGCGCAGGCAGCGGGTGTGCCGGCCACGCTGCTCTCCGGCGCGGTCGACTCCGCAGCGCTACCGCGCCTCGCCGAATATTTCAGCGGCTGCTTCTCGCCAGCGCCCGGGCCGATCACTCTCGAGGTTGCGATTCGCGACGCGGCACGTTTGCTTGCCGACGCGGCCGAACAGTTGACACGCCTGAAATACGGCGCGCGTTGACCGGTGGGGGCGGTTGCGGCAACAATCACAGCGCCACGACCGCGCCACTCATCACGGGACGACCATGAAGGCCTCCGCCAAAACCGGACTCGAACAGTTCCTGACGTACCGTCTGCATGTTCTGAACAAACTCGCCGAGCGTGGCATCAGCGAACGCTATCAGGACAAACTTGGCGTGACCTTGCCTGAAGCGCGGGTGATTGCGTCGGTGGGCTCGTTCGGACCGTTTTCGATCATGGAACTGGCGCGGCACGCCAACCTCGACAAGAGTCAGGCGAGCCGCGCAGCTGAGGCGTTGATCAAGCAAGGGCTCGTGAAGCGCGAGCCGAGCGCTGAAGACGGCCGCGTCGTGCTGGTGTCGTTGACCCCTGAGGGTCGCGCGCTTTATCGCAAAGTGATGCCGATCGCGCGCAAGTGGAACGGAGATCTGTTCGACTGTCTCGAGGATGAGGAAAAGCTCGCATTCGGTCACGCGCTCGACAAGATCATCAACACGATGTCGGAGCGAGAGGAATAAGCAACGGCGCGCCATCGCTAGCGGCGAGCCGACTTACAGCGCTGTGTGACGTTTTGACGTTGCGCGATTCATATTAACGTTACGCGATTTCTCCGCGCATCGCGGTTCCTCGCTTCGCAATCCGGCTCCGCCGTGCAGTCCCTCGGTGCGTTCCAATCTCACGGTTCCGTACAATCTTTAGCGCCGAAATACGCCCGCGCCGAAGTCAGTTCTTTCCGGTGCTTTGATCGTCGGCGTCGGCGGTGCCTGCATCCTTCGCGGTTACGGTGGCGCTTGCCGCGCCTGACCCACCAGGCACATCACCAGCCAGCCCACCCGCTCCACCCGTTCCTCCAGCGCCACCGGCTTCACCGCCACCATCGGCCACACCCCGAGCCACACCGCCTGCCTGTGCCCCGGCCTGGACCCGAGCGCCGCGCGCAAGCCGCCATGCGATCGCACCGAGCGAGGCGACGGCCAGCAACAAGGCCGTCCACAACATATAGCGCCGCATCGCTCCCGGGTCTTTGCCCGGCGACTGCGCATCGCCGTCCGGCCCAACGGACAGCGCCTCGCCCAGTCGAGCCGTGACGGCGACCGACGACGCTCCCATCAACAGATCCGCCCGGCTTACCGCCGACGACACCGCGGCCGCACTCCCCACTGCCAGCGTAAAAGGCGGGGCCCCGCGCGCGACGAAGGTAAGTGTCGCCGGACGCCAGCCCGCGCCGACGGTCAATGTGCCGCTTCCCAAACCGCCATTGCGCGTGTCGACCACCACGCGCCACTGACGATCCGTGTCGGGCGCCAGTTCGAGCGATGGATTGCTTTGCTCCACCGTCCCGTTGTGCAGCCTGAACAGTGTCGCGCTCGATACGTCTTTCCACGCCGCCTCCAATCCCGTGCGCGAGTAGACGACAGCGGGCGCCACGGTATTCGGCTGCGGCAGATTCAGGCGCAAACGATCGACCGGAAAAGGCCCGCCGGTATCGAAGTAGTACTCGCCGTCTTTCGGACCCGGACGGGCAACGATGCCTGCCCGCCATTCCCGTTGCGTATCCGCGCGCTGTGCGTTGTCGGCGCCGGCCGACTGCACCTGAGCATCGATTGACTCGACGTACGGCGCACCGTCGAGCCAGTGCAACCGCAGGTAACGTGCGCGCATGCCGTTGAGCTCGATGCGGTCCTGGCTCAGCGTGCTGCCGTTGTAGCTCACCTTGAGCAATTGCGCCTCGCCGGCGGGTTGCCAGTTGCGCAAATCGTCACTCGATTCGACGCTGACGCGCCCCTGGTAATTGTCGTCACGCACATGGACGACCAATGCGTCGACCTGCGCCTCCTTCCGCGTTTCGCGCGCGACGTCGATCAGGTCGGTGTCGTGTTGCGCGCGGTCGGGTGGCGCGGATGTCGCACGCAGCGACCCGTCGGCGGCAATCGTCACGCCGAGCGGCGCGCCAGTGCTGCCGGGAGCGGCGGACGGCAAGGGAAACCAGCGCACCGGACGCACGGTGGCCTGAGCGCGGGAAGGCTCGCGCGGTGTGTCGAGCGAATACGGCACAGGTTCGCCGGCGCCATTGAACACGCGCATGTCGCCGAGATCGGCGCGCTGGCTGGCGGCGTAGACGGCAGCCGGAAGCGTCACGCTGTAATAGGCGGCGCCGCTCTCGAGTTCGAGCGCAAAGCGCTGCGCGAACCGATCGGCCGCGACGGCCGCGGTCGAGACCCACACGGCCGGGATCGCAAGACACCACCCCGTCACTATCAGGACACGCTTCATTGCTCAGTTTCCAGAACTGCCGCCTTGGGCGGTAACGGCGAGAAGTAGCCGATCAACAGCAACATCACACCAATACCGATGAACGATACGATTCGCTCGACACCGGTCACGTGCGACAGGTCGAACAGGAACAGCTTGACGACGGTCACCGCCAGCAGGCCGCCACCGATAAACCAGAAGATCCGGCTGGCCCGGCGGGTCGCCCAGACCATCATAGCCAACGCGCAGAGCGTCCAGAACACCGACACCGAAGCCTGCACGAGCATCGAGTGCGACATCTCGCCAAGCTGATAAGGCACGCCGATCCAGTGATGCAGCGTGCGCAGCAGCATCGCGTTGAGCCAGATGAATCCGGTCACGCCGACGGCGACCTGCAACGGTACACGGTATTCGCCAACCGGCACGCCCAGGCGATGGATGCGCACGAGCCACAACGACGCCAATGCAAAAATCACCGCCTGCACCAGGTCGAGCGGATTGAGCAGCGGCAGCCGCGCCCACGCACCGCCATCCTGTGTCAGGTTCGCATAGAACGTCCACGCCCACATAACCAGCACGAGCGGCGTCGACGCGACCGCGCACAATCGCACGATGCTGTCGCGACGCGCGAGCCACAACCCGGCAAATGCAAACGCGCTCCAGCCAACCAGGAACACCTGTTGAAAATTGAACGACGCCAGTACCGCATCGACATCGTACGCTGCATGGAACTGATGATGCAGTGTGCGTAGCAACAACGCGTTGAACCACAGGAACAGCGTGGCGAGCACCGCGTAGTCGAAAGTCCGCGGATGCCAGTGCACGCCCAGTGTGCGCAGGCGGCGCAGCCAGACCGCGCAGGCGATAAACGCGAGGATCTGCGCCACATCCAGCGGATTGAGGATCGGCAGCCAGAACAGCGGTGCGGCGCTGCCGTCGCTCATCACGCTCGCGATGCTCCACATCCACAGCAAGGCGGCGAGCGGCGCGGCGCCCCACACCTGATAAGCCAGCTCGAAGCGCGCAACCGGCCAGCGCAAACGGTGCCCGACGCCCGCCACCAACAGCAGCAAAACGCCGAAGCCATAGGCCCACGCGCTCCAGCTCCATGCGCCTTCCGGCACGTAGGCGCGCAGGCCCCAGTAGCCTTCGAGCGCGACGAGTGCGCCGGCCGTCCAGAACATCAGTACGTGCAGCGCAGCGAGCACCCGATCGCCGACGTCGCGCTGCTGACGCCACAGCAGCACGTAGGCAGACACCGCGACGACCGCGCAAACCAGCCAGCCGTAACCGCTGACCGGCGCCATGCCCAGCATGAAGAGACTCAACGTCAGCAGAGCGAGTACAGGTACGAGCGCCAGCGCCGGCAGTTCGGCGAGCGGCCAACGCAGCTTGCGCTGCGCGCCGTGCGCGAGCCACGCCGTTAGAACGGCGAACAGCGCAAAGGCGGCGGCCTCGAACCGATCCCGGTCATACGCAAGATGCGTCTGCACGTACGTGTTGATTTCATGAAGACCGCCACATACCCACCACAACAGCCCCCACACACTGGCGACCAGGCCAATCTGCGGCATCCATGCGTGCCACGCGCCCGCTTCGCTGCGCCCATGCAAGCGCCATCCTGTGAAGACGCCTGCGACCGCGATCAGCACCGTCGCAATGTACGCGCCGTTCAGGACCGGCCACGCATGCGCGGCATCGATCTGCGGCGCGAGCATGCCGACACCATACGCGCCTGCCGCAGCCAGTTGCATCAGCAAGCCGAAGCCAAATGCGCTCAGGCGTCGCTGACGCACTGCGAGCCAGGTGATCGCGGCGCCTTCGATGGCCCAGGTCGCGCTTGTAGTGGGTCCGGTGAAAGCGAGCGGTACGGCGAGCGTGGCGAAGATCACGGCCAGCGCGAGCATGGCCTCGAACATCATGTCGAGGCGCGCGCGCCGCGGTGCCAGCCAACCCGCAATTGCGAGGTACAACGCGGCCAGCGCCACCGCGCTCCACGCGAGACCGAATTCGGTGCCTTTCATCAGCGCCGCTTGCAGTCCGATCGCGACGAGCGGCGTGCCGAACACCAAGGTGCCATCGACATAATGCTTGAGCGCGACCTCGCGGCGTACCGCGTAGAGCAACGCGATGCCGACGTACATCAGGAAGAACAGGATCAGGAACGGCTCGGTGCTGGCTAGCAACTCAGGCCGGTAAGCCGTCACGCCCCACACGGCGCCGATCGAAAACGTGAACACGAAGCCCAGCAGATTCAGAGGCCGCCACGCTTTGAACCAGGCGACCGCGAAAATGCCCGTATTGAGCAGCGCGTAGTAGCTGAACAGCATCACGTGATTGCCGCCGCCCGTCGACAGGAGCACCGGCGCGAGGAAGCCACCCGCGCTGCCCATGAAGGCCAGCGACGACGCGTTCTGCCGCACCGCCAGAAATGCGCTCAAGCCGCAGATCGCGATCATGAGCGGCAACGCCGCGCCCGCCGGCAGCAAATGGTAGAGCCTGGTTGCCGCGAATACGGTCAGGTAGAGCGCGCCGACGCCACCACCCTGCAAGATCAGCCCGTACGCGCCGCGGCGCTCGCCGATGCGCCAGCCGAGCACGAGCAGGACAGTCGCGGCAAGCGCTACGCCGGCGAGGCGGAATTCGACCGGCAGCAGGCTGTTGTCGGCCGCGTATTTGAGCAGGAACGCAATGCCGAAGAACAGCACGACGATGCCGACCCGCACGACCGTATTGCCGCCGAATAGCCAGTCGCGGCCACGTTGGTAGAGGCGTTCGGCGAGACCGGGACCGCGCGGCGGTGTGGGCGGGGATGGTGGCGTGGGCCGGGTTTGGGCTGACGGCGGTTCGATGGAAAGCGAAGGCGAAGGCGAAGGCGAAGGCGGCAACGACGCGGGCGGCGTGACCACACTGGCGCCCACCGTCGAGCGCATAGCGGCCGGTTGCGCCCGTGTTGCCTCAGACTCGTGAGGCAGCTCCTGCCCCGCCGCGGGCGGCATCGCATGGGGAAGCGGCGCGACATCGGCCGGAAGCTGTTCGAGCGGCGCAGCCTCGCCATCCACGTTGGCAGTCGCCGATGCGCCGGCGACGCTGGCCCGCAATTCGCGGATCTCACCGCGCAGACCGGCGATCTCGCGCTCGAGTTGCTCGACGCGCGCCGCCAGATCGCCGGATGAACCGCCCGGTGGGTTCCGGTCATCAGTCGCCGCCAGTTTGGGTGAGGGTTCGTTCGCGGCGCCCCGCGACTGATTTTGTAGCAGACGTGCAAGCGCAAAGCCGGCCACCCCGCCCATCAGCGCACCCAGGCCGATCGAGAAATCGTTCGACAAGGCGGCCAACATCCCGACCACCGTGCCGATCACGGCGAATATCACGCGCATCGCATCCCTCTTTTATTGTCTTCTGCTGCGAGATCCGTTTGTCGCACGGTTTGATCCGCGCGTATTGCGTTAGCAATACAGCGAAAATCGGCGCGCAGAATACCACGTAAATCGCGCTGCTGAACCACTGAGCGAGCGAGGTCGAAGGGTGACGCTGATTCGCCGATACATATCGTTCTTTTGCCGACTTGTCGCTGCTTATTTTCACCGGATTAATCCGTGGACGGATGGCAATGCGTAGCCGCGTGCGTGCGCGGATTAACAATCTACGCAATATAGATGACAACGGATACCACCCGATCACCGGCGTCGCTCGATGAGCACCCGATTGCCTGGGCAAATGCGGCAGCGATATCCAACCGCATATTGCTTAGTAGATTAGCTGCGTCGAACACCTTCGTCACACTTCTGCACGACCGGCGCTGCCAGGCCGCCGCGTTCGCGGCAACCCGCCAACCATGTCAAAATTCCGCATTCGGAATTCAGAATCGGCCAGCGGGCCTTCAATCACCACACCTCATCGAGGAACGTTTCAGTGGACATCAACAAACAGGTAGCGGCCCTCACCGCGTCAGAACTTCAAACAGCCGGCGCGAGCCAGGCGACGGCGATCGCCGTCAGTGTGCTGCTGCGTCATCTGCGCTCGCCTGAACTGGCAAAACTGTTGTCGTCGGCATTCGAAAACCACCAGGCGGTCATGCTGCAGACGCCGTGGCCCGATCAGATGCTGCAGGCATTCGAATCGACCCGCCGTTTTCTCGAAGGCGCCACGCAAGCCGAGCTGCCAGGCACACAAGCCGAGCTGCCAGGCACACAAGCCGAACAAAAATCGCAAACGCCCGACGCCTGAGCGCCGCTGGGCGTGCGAGGCTTAATGCCCCGCACGCGGAAAACAAAAAACCCCGTCAGTCCAAAGACTTAACGGGGTTCTCTGCTACATACGGATGGTGCGAGGGAGGGGACTCGAACCCCTACACCCTTGCGGGCGTCAGGACCTAAACCTGGTGCGTCTACCAATTTCGCCACCCTCGCAGCCGGGCAAAGCGCTGCACGCTCCGCCCGATGTCCTGCATGCTCACGACCGCGTAAAAACCGCGCCCGAAAGCGTAAGCGCGAGATTCTAACCGATTGATTCGCGCTTGTCTGCATTTGCTCGTGCATCTGCCCGAGGAGCGTCGATGCTACAATTTTTGGCTAAACGCACGCACGACGTGCCCCTCTTCGCCTGCCCTTCCCCACATTCCAATCCGTGAATTTCGACGAATATTGCCAGCAGAAAGCGGCGCCGCCCGGTTCGAGCACTTACTATGCGCTTCGGCAGGCGCCCGCGGCAAGCCAGCCGCTGCTGACCGCGTTGTTCGCGCTGCGCCGTGAGTTCGAGGAAACCGTCAAAGAAATCAGCGATCCGGCCATCGGCCGCACCAAACTCGCGTGGTGGCAAAACGAGATCGCCGCGTTGGCTTCGGGCTCGCCGTCGCATCCGGTTTCCAAGGCGCTGGCGGCTTATCTGCCCAACGTGCAGGCCGAGTATCCGGCGTTGCAGGCATTGCTTGCCGGTTTCGAAATGGACCTCGACCAGGCGCGCTACCTCGACTACCCCAATCTACGGCGTTACGTGCAGAGCGTGGGCGGCACCTTCGCATCGCTGGTCGCGCGTGCCACGGCGAAAAATAACGCACAGACGTCGGATTGGTCGGCACCGCTCGGCGAGGCGTTACAGCTTGCGGAGTTCGTCGTCGAAACCGGCAACGATGCGCGTCACGGCCGCATCTATATTCCGATCGACGAAATGCAGCGCTTTAACGTCACCGCTGCGGATCTGATCAATCGAAAATACTCCGACGCGTTCACCGAACTGATGCGCTTCGAGACCAAGCGGGCCCGCGATGCGTTGCACGCGGCGCTCGGCGCCTTGCCCGCGAATGAGCGCCGCTCGCAGCGCACGCTGGTGGCGCAGGCGGCGCTCGCTCTCGCGCTGCTCGATGAAATCGAACGTGACGGCTTTCACGTGCTGCATCAGCGCATCGCGCTGACGCCGATCCGCAAACTCTGGATCGCGTGGCGCGCAAGGTAAGTGAAGCGGGCCGCGTAACTGCCGCTATCTCTTGCTGACAGGAAAGCGCAACCCAGCATCAGACACGCAGTAACGGCAACGGCTCGAACCGCTGCTGCAGAATTGCGGAGGCGTCGAGCCCCCACCAGGGCCCGAGCACCGTCGCGTAGAGCTGCTGGAAATCGATGCCGACCGGCAAATTTCCGTTGCCGTCGAGCCGCGCAAGCACCGGCGGCACGCCATACAAACCGCCTCGCACCCGCCCGCCCATGACGAAGTGCGGCGCCACAGTGCCGTGGTCGGTGCCGTTGCTCTGATTCTCACGCGGGCGCCGGCCAAACTCGGCATAGGTCATCACCAGCGTCTCGTCCCAGCGGCCGAGTTCCACCAGCGCCGACTTCATCGACGCAAACCCTTCGGCCAGTTGTTTGAGCAGCGCCGCCTGCTGACCGGGCTGGTTCTGGTGCGTATCGAAACCGTTCAGCGTCAAACGGATCACCGCGACGCCCTGCCCGCTCTTTGGCTGCCATTGCGGCGCGCCTCCCGAGGGGGTTTCTTTCAGGGTGTCCCCGGCGGCAAGTACCTGCATCGCGGTCTTGATCGAACTGCCGAATGCGCCACCGGTAAACACCGTCTTCAATTGCGCCTGACCTTGGGTGGGACGCAGACGGTCGGCGGCTTTCACGATGTCGTTCTCGACGTCGAGAATGTGCGCCAACTCCGGATTGCGCTCGTGCAGCGAGACTGGCGTGGCGAGGCGTGAAGCCTTGACGAATTGCGCCGGATTGACCAGCGCGATCGCGCGCGCGCCGTTGGCGAGCGGTCCCATTTCGGCGCTGCCGATCACCACGCCGTCGGCGGCAAAGCCGGCAGGCACCGGAGCCTGAGCGAATGCACGCGTAAGCCAGCCCTCGCGCAAGTATTGATCCGAACGCGACGCCGTGTCCCATATCTCGATCGAACGGAAATGCGACAGGTTCGGTTGCGCGTAGCTGACGCCCTGCACGATCGCCAGTTGCTGGCTCTGCCAAAGCGGCATCAGCGGCTGCAGCGACGGATGCAGCGCGGTGCGCTCGTCGAGTTGAATTGCCTGCTCGCGTTTGATGCCGATGTTTTTACGCAGCTGATAGTAAGTGGGATCGGCGAACGGAATGACCGTATTCAAACCGTCGTTACCGCCCTTCAACTCGACGAGGATCAGCAGGTTGCCGTAACCGCGATTCATTGCGCCGCCCAGCGCTGCGGCCTGCGCGCCGAACGCGCGCGGCAACCACAGCGTTGCACCGGCGGCGGCGCCCATCGAGAGAAAGCTGCGTCGTTTCATCCTGCACCTCGTTCGATTGTCACGGCGCGTGTCTTGCCGCCGCCGACGGATCGTTTATTTGCGTTGCCGATCTGGGTTAAACGGTTGAGCTGCTCAATTCCGTCGCCTGTCGCTCATTGCCCGTCACAGTCGCTCGCCTCAACTGAAAGCGGAGTGTCTCACTTCAACTGAAAAGCCGGGTCCATTAATAATGCCTCCAGATAAGCGCTGGCGGTCGAATCGGTTGCGATCGCGTCAACCGGCGTGAGCGGCAACACCGCGTGCTGCAGTTGAAGCTCCACCGACAACCCCGGCTTCGCCGTCGGCGCGGCGTTGTAACGCGCAAGCCACGTATCGATGTCAAACCGTACGCCGCCCTGACCCGGCTGGCCGGCTCGCGCTGCCGCTCGCTGCATTGGCGGATTCGCCTGCATATTGCCTGGTGCGCCGCTCGCCGCGGGTTTCGCATTCGTCGGGTTGGTCATACGCCGCGGACCGGCGGTTTCAGTCGCGCGAAACAGTTGCTCGACGAATTGCTTGCGCGCAAGCAGCGTCGAACTATTGATCCATATCGTGCCACCAGGCCACCCTTTGACGTTCGGCGGGTAGAACAGGTTCTCGCCGAGCGTGCGGATCTGCCCGGCGAACGGTGCCGTATTGTCATAGCCGATGTCGAACGCACGCAGTGTCCCGACCACGAACTCCACAGGCGATTTCACAAGGACGCCGCGATCGCCGTCGTCCCAGAACGCGTCGCTCATGAAGAGGCCGCGCAGCGCCACCTTGATATCGTAGTGACTCGCGCGGAACTGCGCGGCGATCGGTGCGATGCGAGCGGGGTCCGGCGTGTCGGAGACAAACTCGCGCCACAGCTTGGTCGTGACGAAGGTCGCGGTTTCCGGTCGCGCAAGAAGGATGTCGAGCACCTGATCGCCGTCGAACGGGCCCGTTTGGCCGAGCACGGTCTTGATGCCTTCGTCGTGCTGGTTGGCGCGCCACACGTAGGTCTGCGTGTCGGGGTCGAGGCTCCACCCCGTGTAGGCACGCGCGGCTTCCGATACGTCGCGCTGGGTGTAGTGCCCCTCACCGAGCGTGAACAATTCCATCACTTCACGCGCGAAGTTTTCGTTAGGCTTGCCCTTGCGATTGCTCGCGCCATCCAGGTATTGCAGCATCGCCGGATCTTTCGCGACGTCGTGCAGCAGCTCGCCGAAGTTGCCGAGCGCGTCGCGGCGCAACAGCATGTTCTGCTGCGCCATCTGCTGCGGATACTGAACTTTGTCCTGCCCCGAGGTGAAATGGTTGTGCCAGAAGAGCGTCATGCGTTCGGTCAGCGGCGACGGTGTGCTCAACATTTCCCGCACCCACCACGCACGTAATATTTCGTAACGCTGCCCACGTAGCCGCTGTTCGTCGCGGCGTTGATCGTCTGTCCATGTCTTGCGGATTTCGCGTGTCGGGACCGGCTCGAGCACCCAGTCCGGCAACGGCGTGACGGCTTCGGTTCGGGTGCTCGCCAGCACCTTGTCGACGGCCTGCTCGCGCGTGAGTCCAACGTATTGTGCGAGTTCGCCACTGTCGGGCGCAAAGCCGACTCGTGTCAGGAAGAAGCGCGCGTCGTCGGCGTCGAGGATGTCCTGGTCGGCCGCGGAATTGGCAAACGCGGCAGACGCGGCACGATGCCTGTTGTGGGGAGCATGAGAGGCATCCTGCTGCACGGCCGGAGCCGGTGCGCACCACGTCACGGCTGCGAGCGCAGTGGCCGTGACTGCCAGCCAGCGCCCACCCTTACCGCCTGTCAGCACTTTGATCATCGACTTTATCCGGTTGCGGGACGTCACGAAAAGACATTCGCGCGTGCAAAAATGCGCTGTGCTCTGGCAGCTCAACGGCAATTGGAATGGGAAAGTTGACGGGGGAAGTGCAACGAAATCTTTCACGCGCGGAGAAAGCGCGACCGGCGTGCCACAGGGCGGGCACGGAAATAGCTACCGCTTGTAGAGTTCGCGGACAGCGTCTTCGATATGCTGGCGTAACAGACGACGCTCGTCGGGCGTCATATGGCCATCACGACGGCGTTGATCAAGATCGGGGGGAACTGCGGTGCGCAACATGACGTCTGACGCAGGGCGGTCGTTGCTGGTACTGGGGCTGCGGCGACTCGCCTTGGAATTAACCGACTTGGGCACGCGTTCGCTCGCAGCTCTGTCCGCCGAAGGCTGGGCGTGGGCGAGCGTTGGTCCTAGTGTGCCTGCAAGCGTCCCGGCTATCGCCAGTGTAATTACGCTTAGGCGCACATTCGGCCAAACCCCTCCCTTCATGTTGTTCCCTTCGTGGCGCGGCAACCGGCTACCTCAAATGCGTATACAGACCCCGGTAGCGAGCCGGGTGCGAGATTTTTAGTCGAGTGAAGTATCCACCGAACAGCCGCATTCAGTAAAGGAGTCTACCTGCCCACGCTTTACGTCGTGCCACAGTGCGGGTAAATTTTGTAACTGACTGTAACCCTATAAATGATGCAACCGCGCGCTACTTTCTAATCGCGCTAAGATGCCGACCATGGAAACCAAAAACCCTTCGAAAATCCTCGTCGTCGACGACGATCCGCGCCTGCGCGATCTGCTGCGCCGCTACCTCGGTGAACAGGGCTTCAATGTCTACGTTGCCGAGAACGCGCCGTCCATGAACAAGCTCTGGGTGCGTGAGCGCTTCGACCTGCTGGTGCTCGATCTGATGCTGCCCGGCGAAGACGGCCTGTCGATCTGCCGCCGCCTGCGCGGCAGCAACGACCGCACGCCAATCATTATGCTGACGGCCAAGGGTGAAGACGTCGATCGGATCGTCGGGCTCGAAATGGGCGCCGACGACTATCTGCCCAAGCCGTTCAACCCGCGCGAGCTGGTCGCGCGGATTCACGCGGTGCTGCGCCGCCAGTCGCCGTCGGAGTTGCCGGGCGCTCCGTCCGAAACCACCGAAGTGTTCGAGTTCGGCGAGTTCGCGCTGAATCTGGCCACCCGCACGCTCACCAAGGCCGGCCAGGAAATTCCGCTGACCACGGGTGAGTTCTCGGTGCTGAAGGTGTTTGCGCGTCACCCGCGCCAGCCGTTGTCGCGTGAAAAGCTGATGGAACTGGCGCGCGGCCGTGAATATGAAGTCTTCGACCGCAGTCTCGACGTGCAGATTTCGCGTCTGCGCAAGCTGATCGAACCTGATCCGGGCAGCCCGCGCTTCATTCAAACCGTCTGGGGTCTTGGCTACGTGTTCATTCCTGACGGTGCAGCCTGAGTTTGTTCTCACCTCCCGTTTTTGATTTCAGATAAGAAGGGCCCATGCGGATCGACCGGCGCCTCCTGACGCTCGCGTTCGGTGGCCTTTTCTGGCGGACCTTTCTGTTGATCGCGCTGTTGATCGCAGTCAGTCTCGCCGCGTGGTTCCAGAGCTTTCGGGTGATCGAACGCGAGCCGCGCGCGCAGCGCGTGGCGTTGCAGCTGGTTGCCATCGTCAAGCTCACGCGCACCGCACTCCTCTATTCCGATCCCGACCTGCGGCGCGCCCTGCTGCAGGATCTGGAGAGCAATGAAGGGGTGCGCGTGTACCCGCGCGAAACCACCGACAAGTACAAACTCCAGCCCGACGAGTCGCTGAACCGGCTGATCGAACACGACATTCGCGGCCGCCTCGGCGACGACACGGTCATTGCGCAAAGCGTCAACGACATCCCCGGCGTCTGGATCAGCTTCAAGATCGACGACGACGATTACTGGGTGGCGCTCGACCGCGATCAACTGGACAATGCGACGGGCCTGCAATGGGCCGGCTGGGGCGTGTTCGCGCTGGCGCTGTCACTGTTCGGCGCGGCGTTCATCACCAGTCTCGTGAACCGCCCCTTCGCCCGCCTCGCCATGGCGGCGCGCAAGGTCGGCTCCGGCCAGTCGCCGGAGCCGCTGCCCGAGCGCGGCATGGGCGTGGCCGCCGAGACCAATCGCAGTTTCAACCAGATGGTGCAGGACCTCGAACAGCTCGAGGCCGACCGTGCGCTCATGCTCGCCGGTATTTCGCACGATCTGCGCACGCCGCTCGCGCGGCTGCGGCTCGAAACCGAAATGAGCCCGTCCGATCAGGCCACCAAGGATGCGATGGTCGACGACATCGAGCAGATGGATATGATCATCGGCCGGTTCCTCGATTACGCCCGTCCGGTGCAGCGGGTGCCGGAACCCGTCGATCTGTCGGTGATCGCGGGCGAATTGGCCGCGCGCATGCAAAGCGAAGACAGCATGCGTCTGATCACACGGCTCGCGCCGTCGGCGGTGATCGAGGCGGACGAAACCGATATGCGGCGCGTGGTTGGCAATCTGCTGGAGAACGCCCGCAAATACGGTTTGAGCGACGGCGACGGCATACCGCATGTGATTCTGGAAACGCGGGTGTCGCACTCTCGGGTCGAGTTGTCCGTGGTCGACGAAGGGCCCGGCATTCCCGAAGACCAACTGGCCCTGGTCACGCGGCCGTTCTATCGCGTGAACTCGGCGCGCACCCAGGCGAACGGCACGGGCCTTGGCATGGCCATTGTGCAGCGGCTGGTAGGCCGTTATCGCGGCGCGTTGCGCCTGCGTAATCGCACGCCAGGTCCGGGTCTCGAGGTCACGATCGAGTTTCCGCTGGCAAAAGGCGCCTGACCGGGCGGGGCATTGCCTCGCCCGTGCGAGTGCCGGCCGCGTTGAATCGCCGCTTACCCATGGCATTCTGAGAAAACTATTGATCCGAAAGTTTCATAGGACTATGGTCAAAAGCGCGTAACGTGTTCGCTACGACGAGCTGATAGGCTCAAACATGCTGTTTTTTGATCCCACGAAGGAGCACTCGCATGAAAACCGTTGGCGATAAAGTCGAAGCGTTCACTGTGACTGCTGCGAAGCCGGGCTTCAACAACCATGAAGAAAACGGCGTGTCGGCGTTCGAAGAGATCACTGAGCAGTCGTTTCCGGGCAAGTGGAAGATCATCTATTTCTATCCGAAGGACTTCACGTTCGTGTGCCCGACCGAAATCGTCGAGTTCGACAAGCTGGTCAAGGATTTCGACGAGCGCGACGCGGTGTTGCTTGGCGGCAGTGTGGACAACGAATTCGTCAAGCTGGCCTGGCGCCGTGAGAACAAGGACCTGAGCAGGCTAAACCACTATTCGTTTGGTGACGTTAAGGGCGAGTTGATCGATCAGCTCGGCGTGCGTGACAAGGAAGCCGGCGTGGCCCTGCGAGCAACGTTTATTGTCGATCCGGACAATACGATTCAGCACGTATCGGTGAACAATCTGAATGTTGGCCGGAACCCGGAGGAGGTGCTGCGGATTCTCGACGGTTTGCAAACGGATGAAGAGTGTCCTTGTAATCGTGCGGTTGGCGGCGCAACGCTGTAGGCCATGCTGTTAGAAGCCTGCCAGGCTTGAAGCTGCCGCGGGCTTTTTTATCGACAGTTCAATGGGAAATTTCAATATTCTATTAATTTGTGCGTGTCTGACTTCGCCTAGGACATTTGGTTGAATTTGGATGGGGCGACTGCCCACTCTTCACTCGAAGTGAATAACGAAGTTTGTTTTGGCTTTTTTTGATCTTGTTTTTGGCCTTTCCTTGAATTTTTAGTGGTTTATTAGCGTTGCCCTGTGCGGGGCGGCACTTACTTTCTTTGCCGCCGCAAAGAAAGCGACTCACACCGCTAATTCTTAAGTGTGTCCCCCGCACAGTTGCGGTAGTGGTGCATCTGGAATCTGTGTTCTCGCACATTCAGCGTGAGTGACAAGGCTGTCATACTTCCGGCGGCGCTGCGCGCGCCGATGCGGTAGTTCATTGAACCGCTCGCCGTTTTTGCGTTTAGCAATATTTCATAACACCGCTCGCTTATTCAATGCCCTCGCACTTCATAAAACTGCCTGCCGTATTTGATGTCCGTGGCATTCAAAAGGCAGCTTGCCGCTTTCGGCGCGCGCCGCGTCTCGTATGCCGTTAGGTATGTCCGGCGGCGGGGCGAGTCCGAAACGTTGGATCAGTACGCATTTCGTCGAGGCGAAGCCAATGGCCCCCGCCAGATCCAAACGAAGCCCCGAGTTCTTCGATGAACCCGTCCGGCGAGCACGGAGTGCGAGGCGGAAAGTATGACGCCTTTGTCACTCACGCCGAATGTGCGAGAACACAGATTCCAGATGCACCACTACCGTGGCTGCGCGGGGGACCCGCTTATGAATTAGCGGTTTGAGCCGCTTTCTTTGCTTATCTTTCTTTGCGGCGACAAAGAAAGTAAGTGCCACCCCGCACAGGGCAACACTAATAAACCACTAACAAAGCAAGGAAAGGCCAAATATCCAGATCAAGGAAAACCCCCTACCATCACCCCTTGATCAACAAAACCACAGCCTGCGCCTCAATCCCCTCACCTCTCCCGAGGTACCCCAACTTCTCATTAGTCTTAGCCTTAACATTAACCCGCTCAACCGGCAGGTTAAGATCGGCGGCAATATTAGCCCGCATCCCATCAATATGAGGCGCGAGCTTGGGCGCCTGAGCAACCACGCTGCTGTCCACATTAGCGATAGAAAACCCGGCGGCGGTCACACGAGCAAAACACTCCCGCAACAAAACCCGACTATCCGCGCCAGCGAACTGCGCATCGGTATCGGAAAAATGCCGCCCAATATCCCCCATCGCGGCAGCACCAAAAATAGCATCGGTAATCGCATGCAGCAGCACATCCGCATCCGAATGCCCGAGTAGCCCGCGCTCATAAGGAATCGTCACGCCGCCGATAATCAACGGACGTCCCGGCACCAGCGCATGCACGTCATAACCCTGCCCAATTCTGAAATCCATATGCGTCAAGTCCTCAAGCCCATTCATTAAAAATCGATTATCCGCTCAGGAAGCCGAAGGCGGCCGCGACAGAATCGCCTCGGCGAGATCGAAGTCTTCCGGATAAGTGACCTTGAAGTTACGCAAACTCCCCTGCACCAACCTGGGCGCGTGCCCCAGCCACTCGATCGCGCTCGCTTCATCGGTCAAATCGTGACCGTCCGCCTGCGCGCGCAAAATCGCCTCGCGCAACATACCGATGCGGAACATCTGCGGCGTCTGCGCCTGCCACAGCCCATCGCGTGCCTCGGTGCGGGCAATCCGCCCGTCGGACGAACCGGCATCAATCCGCTTCAAGGTGTCCGCCACGGGCAAGGCCATGATGCCGCCCACCGCGTCGTCCTTGAGCGCCGTGATCAGCGCGCGGATCAAGCCAGGCGTAATGCCGGGCCGCGCGGCGTCGTGCACCAGCACCCAGTCGTCGTCGTGCGCGCCGAACTCGGCCAGCGCATGCAGCCCGTTCAGCACCGACGCCTGGCGCGAGGCCCCGCCGGAGCGGCGCACGGCAAAACGCAAGCCGCTGAAGCGGCGGGCGTCGAAGTGCTGGTCGTCGGGAGCAATCACGACAAGGGTTTGCGCAAACTCGCTGCAGGCGTCGAAAGCCGCCAGCGAATAATGCAACATGTCGCGGCCGGCGACAGTGCGATATTGTTTGGGCATCGCGGCGCCGGAACGGCTGCCGGTGCCAGCGCACGGAATCAGGGCAAATAGACGGGAAGTCACGAGTGCGGATGCCGCGAGGTCAAAGTAAAGGACGGATTTTATAATAGGTCCTTCGCATCTTCGCCCCGACACGCGTAAACTTGCCGATCACGTGTGAGCCCAAGGCCGCCTTTTCTCTTCTATGTCAGACATCGCCGCATCATCGCAGTCCTCCCCGCCCGTCGCGCTCGTCAAGGCCGGCCAGCGTTTTGCCTTCGATGGCACGCACGGCTCGTCCGACGCGCTGCTGATCGCCCGCTACCACCTCGCCTATCGCGAGAAGGTGCCGCTATTGGCGGTCGTCTGCGAAAGCGCGGTCGACGCGCAACGTCTGTCGCAGGAAATATCCTTTTTCGCGCCCGAAGCACGCGTGCGTTTGCTGCCCGACTGGGAAACGCTGCCTTACGACACCTTTTCGCCCCACCAGGATCTGGTCTCCGAGCGCCTCGCCACCCTGCACGATCTCGGCGAAGGCCGCTGCGACATCCTGCTGGTGCCGGCCACCACAGCTTTGTACCGGATGCCGCCCGCCTCGTTCATGGCGGGCTACACGTTCGCCTTCTCGCAAGGCGAGCGCCTCGACGAAGCCAGGCTCAAAGCGCAGTTGACGCTGGCCGGCTACGAGCACGTGAGCCAGGTGGTGCGCCCCGGCGAATACTGCGTGCGCGGCTCGCTGCTCGACCTCTTTCCAATGGGCTCGCCGCTGCCGTACCGGATCGACCTGTTCGACGACCAGGTCGACTCGATCCGTGCATTCGATCCGGACACGCAGCGCAGCCTCTATCCGGTGAAGGACGTGCGCCTGCTGCCCGGCCGCGAATTCCCCTTCGACGAGGCCGCCCGCACGGCCTTTCGCAGCCGCTGGCGCGAGACCTTCGAGGGCGATCCGAGCCGAGCGTCGATTTATAAGGATATCGGCAACAGCGTGCCCTCGGCGGGCATCGAATACTATCTGCCGCTCTTCTTCGACGAGACGGCGACGCTCTTCCACTATCTTCCCGAAGGCGCGCAACTGGCGTTCGTCGGCGATCTGGACGCGGCGATCCGGCGCTTCACCAACGACACCAGACAGCGCTACAACTTCCTGTCGCACGATCGCGACCGGCCGATTCTGGAGCCGCAGCGTCTGTTCCTGTCGGACGAGGATTTCTTCGAGTTCGCCAAACCGTTCGCGCGGCTCGCCTTGCCGGCCAACGCGGGCGGGGGCTGGTCAACCCCGTTGCCGAATCTGGCGATCGACCGTCACGCGGAGGATCCGGTCTCGGCCCTCCGCACCTATCTCGACACCACGCCGAACCGCGTACTGTTTGCCACGGAATCGGCCGGCCGGCGTGAAACGCTGTTGCAGTTGCTTGCCGACAATCATCTGAAGCCGGCATCGAGCGACTCGTTCCAAAGCTGGCTCACGAGCGACACGCGCTTCTCGCTTGGCGTCGCACCGCTCGCCAACGGTTTCGCGGTGCCCGCCGACGGCATTGCGATCATCACCGAAACGGAGCTTTACGGCCCGCTCGCGCGCCGCGCAGGGCGCCGCCGTCAGGAACAGGCGAGCAACGTCGATTCGATGGTGCGCGATCTGTCCGAACTGAAGATCGGCGATCCTGTCGTGCATTCGCAGCATGGCATCGGCCGGTATATGGGTCTCGTCACGATGGATCTCGGCGAGGGCGAGACCGAGTTCCTGCACCTCGAATACGCAAGCGACAGCAAGCTCTACGTGCCGGTCGCGCAGTTGCACGTGATCTCGCGCTACAGCGGCGCGGATCCGGAAAGCGCGCCGTTGCATTCGCTCGGCTCAGGCCAGTGGGAAAAAGCCAAACGCAAGGCCGCGCAGCAGATCCGCGACACCGCGGCGGAACTGCTGAATCTGTACGCCCGTCGCGCCCTGCGCGAAGGCCATGCGTTCGCGCTCGAACCAAAAGACTATGTGAAGTTCGCCGAGAGCTTCGGCTTCGAGGAAACGCCGGACCAGGCTGCGGCGATTGCCGCCGTGATCGGCGATATGACAAGCGGCAAACCGATGGACCGCCTCGTGTGCGGCGACGTCGGCTTCGGCAAGACCGAAGTGGCGTTGCGCGCGGCGTTCATTGCGGTGATGGGTGGCAAGCAGGTCGCCCTGCTCTCGCCCACCACGCTGCTGGCCGAACAGCACACGCAAACCTTTAGCGACCGCTTCTCGGATTGGCCGGTGCGCATCGCCGAATTGTCGCGTTTCAAATCAACCAAGGAAGTCAACGCGGCGATCCAGCAGATCAATGAAGGCACGGTCGATATCGTGATCGGCACGCACAAGCTGCTGTCGTCGGATGTGCAGTTCAAGCGGCTGGGCCTCGTGATCATCGACGAGGAACACCGTTTCGGCGTGCGTCAGAAAGAGGCGTTGAAAGCGTTGCGCGCGGAAGTCGATGTGCTCACGCTCACCGCCACGCCAATCCCACGTACGCTCGGCATGGCGCTCGAAGGCCTGCGCGATTTCTCCGTGATCGCCACCGCGCCGCAAAAGCGCCTCGCGATCAAAACCTTCGTGCGTCGCGAAGAAGACAGCGTGATTCGCGAAGCAATGTTGCGCGAGTTGAAACGTGGCGGCCAGGTGTACTTCCTGCACAACGAAGTCGAGACGATCGAGAATCGCCGGCAGATGCTTGAGGCGCTCGTACCCGAAGCGCGCATCGCTGTCGCGCATGGGCAGATGCACGAGCGCGAACTCGAACGCGTGATGCGTGACTTCGTTGCCCAGCGCGCGAACGTTCTTCTGTGCACGACGATTATCGAAACCGGTATCGACGTACCGAGCGCTAACACGATCCTGATTCACCGCTCCGACAAGTTCGGCCTCGCGCAATTGCATCAGTTGCGTGGCCGCGTAGGCCGGTCGCATCACCAGGCGTATTCATATCTGCTGGTGCACGACCCGCAAGGACTGACCAAGCAGGCGCAGCGCCGTCTCGAAGCGATCCAGCAGATGGAGGAACTCGGTTCGGGCTTCTATCTGGCCATGCACGACCTCGAGATTCGCGGCACGGGCGAAGTGCTCGGTGACAAGCAATCGGGCGAGATTCAGGAGATCGGTTTCCAGCTCTATACCGACATGCTGAACGACGCCGTGAAGGCGCTCAAGGAAGGCCGCGAGCCGGACCTCACCGCACCGCTCGCCGCCACCACCGAGATCAATCTGCACGCGCCCGCGATTCTGCCGGCGGACTATTGCGGCGATGTACAGGAGCGTCTGTCGCTCTACAAGCGCATGGCTAATTGCGAGCACAACGATTCGATCGATAGCATTCAGGAAGAGTTGATCGATCGCTTCGGCAAGTTGCCGCCGCAAGCGCTTGCGCTGGTCGAGACGCATCGATTGCGCCTGGCGGCCAAGCCTTTGGGCATTTCGAAAATCGATGCGGGCGAAAACGTGATCGGCTTGCAGTTCATCCCCAATCCGCCGATCGACGCGATGCGGATCATCGAGATGGTGCAGAAACACAAGCACATCAAGCTCGCGGGCCAGGACAAGCTGCGTATCGAAACGCGCAGCCCGGATCTGGCCGTGCGCGTGGCGACGGTGAAGGAAACCTTGCGCGCGCTCGGAACGCCCAGCCGCGGCACGGCGGCCACGGCTGTTGCGCGCTGATGTGTCGCGCCGGTATCGCGTCAATACCGGCATCAGTACGTAGCACCTAAGCCGGCACCCACGCCGCCCCAAAAAATACGGCGTACGTCCAACCGCTTTTCGTTCATGCTGCGGTGCGCAAACGCGCATCGCAGCATACGGGTGCGCTTTTTTTGGGTATGATCAAAAGACTCAAATGCCGGAGTCTTGTCATGTCTCACGTTGCTGATTCAGCGCAGTCCTCGCAAACGTCCGCCTCCGAATCGAATGCTTCCGCGCCTGCTACACTGGCCTCGCTTCCCTGGGTAACCCGTCTCGTGTCGATGGACACGGTGAGCCGCAATCCGAATCTCGGCCTGATCGAAACCGTGCGGGACGAACTGCGCGCCGTCGGCATCGAGGCCACGCTCACTCACGACGAAAGCGGCAAATGGGCCAATCTGTTTGCAACGATTCCCGCGCACAACGGCGAGACCAGTGGCGGCGTGGTGCTGTCGGGCCATACCGACGTCGTACCCGCGGACGGTCAGCAATGGGACAGCGATCCGTTCAAACCGGAAATTCGCGGCGACAAACTATACGGCCGTGGCACCTGCGACATGAAAGGCTTCATCGGCGCGGCACTTGCACTCGTGCCCGACATGCAGCGCGCGAAGCTCGCCAAGCCGATTCACTTCGCCTTGTCGTTCGACGAGGAAGTGGGCTGCGCAGGTGCACCCCTGCTGATTGCCGACCTGATGAAGCGCGGCGTGAAGCCGGACGGCTGCATCGTCGGCGAGCCGACCAGCATGCGGCCGATCGTGGCGCACAAAGGCATCAACGCCTATCAGTGCTGCGTGCGCGGGCAGGCCGCGCATTCGTCGCTCACACCGAAGGGCTTGAACGCCATCGAATACGCCGCGCGCCTGATCTGCTATATCCGCGACATGGCCGATCAATTCCGCGAGCAAGGTCCGTTCGACGAACTGTATGACGTGCCCTTCACCACGTCGCAAACCAGCACGATCATCGGCGGCAATGCGATCAATACCGTGCCGGCCGAGTGCAAGTTCCAGTTCGAGTTTCGCAATTTGCCAACGCTCGACCCCGAACCGATTTTCGCGCGCATCGATCAATATGCACGCGAAACGCTGCTGCCGAAAATGTTGCGCGAGCATCCATCTGCCGCGATTGAGATCACGAAGATCGCCGCGGCGCCCGGGCTCGATTCGTCTGAACAAGCCGCGATCACGCAACTCGTGCGCGCGCTGACCGCCGATCAGGACAAGCGCAAGGTGGCGTACGGCACGGAAGCCGGGTTGTTCTCGCTGGCGGGCATTCCGAGCATTGTTTGCGGCCCCGGCAACATTGAGCAGGCACACAAAGCCAACGAGTTCGTGGCGCTGGATCAGCTCGTGGCGTGCGAACATTTCCTGCAAAAGTTTATTCGCAGCATGTCGGTGGACGCCCCGGCGCACGCGCACTGAACCGGACCGCTGCAAAAATAGTCTTAGGCATATTGAGGAAAAACACACCCACGCCATGTCATCCGCCACGCCGCAGCATACCGACCATACGATCGACGGCGAGCCGATCCCTACACTCGACGGCATCGCCACGCAGCACTTTGCGTTGACGCCGTGGGTCACGCGAACGCCAGTGTTCGACCGGCTCGACTTTCCGTCGCTGGAAGGCACGGTGGTGAACTTCAAGTTCGAGTTGCTGCAAGCGGGCGGAAGCTTCAAGGCGCGCGGCGCGTTCACCAACCTGCTCGCGCTCGACGAAGTGCAACGCAGCGCGGGCGTCACCTGTGTTTCGGGCGGCAATCATGCGGTGGCGGTCGCGTATGCTGCGATGCGTCTTGGCATCAGCGCGAAAGTCGTCTTGTTTCGGGCGGCCAATCCGGCGCGCGTCGAGTTGTGCCGGCAATATCGCGCCGACATCGTGTTCGCGGAAAACCTCGCCGAAGCATTCGAACTGGTGCGCCATATCGAGGCGGAAGAAGGCCGCTATTTTGTGCACCCGTTCAGCGGTTATCGCACGGTGCTGGGCTCGGCCACGCTCGGCTATGAATGGGCCACGCAAACGCCCGACCTCGAAGCGGTGATCGTGCCGATCGGCGGCGGCGGTCTCGCCGCCGGCGTGGCCACCGCCATGCGGCTCGCGAATCCGCGGGTGCACGTGTACGGCGTCGAACCGGAAGGATCGGATGCGATGGGCAAGAGCTTTGCCGCCAATCACACGGTCAAGATGGGCCACATGCACACCATTGCCGACTCATTGGCGTCGCCGCATACCGAGGAATACAGCTACGAATTGTGCCGCCGTCATATCGACCAGCTCGTCACCGTATCCGACGACCAGTTGCGCGCGGCCATGCTGACCTTGTTCGGACAACTTAAGCTAGCCGTGGAACCGGCCTGCGCCGCCGCTACGGCCGCGCTGCTCGGGCCGCTGCGCGAAACGCTGCAAGGCAAGCGCGTAGGCGTGCTGCTGTGCGGCACCAACACCGACCCGGTCAGCTTTGCCGCGCATATCGAACGGGCACGCCATAGCCAGGCACAGTTTCCCGAATAGCGCCAAGGCGTTTTTTCCGCGCCAAAAAACTAGCCTATCCTTCTCAGATTGGTATGATTCGACAATCGACTTCTGGGAGGAATGTATATGAGCATGATTAAGGAATTCAAGGAATTTGCCCTCAAAGGCAACGTAATGGATCTCGCGGTCGGGGTGATTATCGGCGGCGCATTTTCCACCATCGTCAATTCAATTGTTAAAGACCTGATCATGCCGGTTGTCGGCGTTGCCACCGGCGGCCTCGATTTCTCCAACAAATTCGTTCGCCTCGGCGATATTCCCGCAAGCTTCAAAGGCAGTCCCGAGTCGTATAAAGACTTGCAGACGGCAGGCGTGGCGGTGTTCGGTTATGGCTCGTTCATCACCGTGGCCATCAACTTCGTGATCCTCGCGTTCATCATTTTCCTGATGGTCAAGTTCATCAACAATCTGCGCAAGCCGGCTGAAGGCGCAGCGGCAGAGCCGCCGCCGACACCTGAAGAAGTCGTGCTGCTGCGCGAGATCCGCGATTCGCTGAAAAACTCGGCGCCGCGTTAAGCCGCCATTGTTAAGCATTCGAACCGGCCCATTAGCCGGCGCAAAATAAAAAGGCCTGTGGCAAGAAAATCGCCACAGGCCTTTTTCATGCCGCACGCACATGACGCCGACTCACCCGGCGCCGCGAACACACTAAGCTTCCTTTCCCGCCTTCTGACTTAACGCACTTTCGATCATCGTTTCGAGCTGTCCGAAATTGACGGGCTTGGTCAGATGCGAAGTAAAGCCCGCGCTCAGGCAACGGCGCACATCTTCGTCAGTGCCGAAACCGGTCAACGCAACCGCCGGCGCGTCCGAATGCTCGCGGAACGCTTTGACGAAATCGAGACCGGTGCCATCGGGCAAGCCCACGTCGCTGATCACCAGATCGAAGGTCTGCAACTGGGTGGCGGCCAATGCATCGTCCACACGGCCCACCGTGGTCACGTCGTGCCCCAGGCTGCGAATCAGCTGCGCCATGACCTCGGCGGTATCCAGGTGGTCTTCGATCAGCAAGATGGTCAGCAGACCGTGAGCACGCACCTCGTCCGGCGCTGCGACGGGCGTCAACTCCGCGGGCGCGGCGGCGGTCGGCAGCGTGATCGTGAACGTCGCGCCGCAGTGAGCGCCCGGACTCTGTGCGACCACGGTGCCACCGTGCACGTCGGTCAATGCCTTGGTGATCGCCAGACCCAGGCCCAAGCCGCCGAACTGCCGCGTCATGTTCTGGTTGCCCTGCTCGAACGCGTTGAACAGTTTGCCAATCTGCTCGGGCTCGATACCGATGCCGGTATCCTCAACCGATATCTGCACGTGCATCCGCTCATCCTGGGTGCGCACATAGATATGACCACCGTCCGGCGTGAATTTGGCGGCGTTGCGGATCAGGTTCCACAGCATCTGTTGCAGCCGTGCGCGGTCGGCGAGTACGTAATGGTGCTGCGCGTTCTTGTGGACATGCACGTCCTGCTGCTTGACCTGTATCTCGCTGCGGAAGAGTTCGAGCACGCTGTCCATCACCTCATGCACGTCGACTGTTTCGAGCGACAGGCGCAACTTGCCGTTCGCCACGCGCGTGAGATCGAGCAGGTCGTCGATCAGGCGCGCTTCGAGTTCGACGTTGCGGCGGATCATGCGCACGCTCGCGCGTGCCTGATCGGGCAGGTCCGGGATCATCTCCAGCACACTGGCGCCCGCCAGTACTGGGGTGAGCGGCGTGCGCAATTCGTGCGACAGCATGGCGAGGAAGCGGTCTTTCGCACGATTGGCTTCTTCCGCGATCTGGCGGGCGGCCTGCTCCGAGGCGAGCAGTCGTTCGCGCTCCTCGATCGCCTCGCGCTGCGGATGAATATCCGTGCAACTACCGAACCATTTGCTGACATTGCCCTCGGGGTCGCGCATGGCGACCGCGCGAATGTCGAACCAGCGATAGGCGCCATCGTGCCGGTGAATCCGCAATTCGTGCCGATAATCGCCGGTGCCGCTCGTCACCGCCTTGAGCCAGGTGCGGCGAATCTCTTCGCGATCGTCGGGATGCACCGCTTCGAGCCACGCCAGACCATACGAACTGCTTTCCGCCAAGCCCGTGTAGTCGAACCACTGTTTCGAAAGGAAATCGCAATCGCCCGCGGCATTGCAGGTGAGCACAAGGTGCGGCAAGGCCTCCGACAAGGTGCGGTAATGCTGCTCGCGATCGCGCAGCAGCAAGGCTTCGTCCGAGGCCTTCTGCAAACGCACCTGGGACAGCACCCGGTCCACCGCTTCGGGCAGGTAATCGAGGTAGTCGCCCGATTTCGGCACCACGTCGGATACGCCCGCGCGCAACGCTTCGATCACGCGGGATTCGTCCGTGAAACCGGTCACGAGGATGGCGGGAATCCGCACCCCTTCCGCCCGCAAGCGGCGAAAGAAGTCGAGGCCCGTCTCCGGCCCGCTCAACTGGTAGTCGAGCACGAGCAGGTCGGGCGCGCCCGCGGCAAGCCGTTCGCGCGCTACGTCGACACCGGCGCAGATTGCAACCCGGCAGCCGGCGCGTTCGAGCGACTTGCGCGCGAGCCGCAGGATGCCTTCGTCGTCATCGACGACCAGCACATACGCGGCGGGTTGCGTGGACACTTCTTCGGTCATGCAAAGTCTTCTATGGCTAGGTCGGGTGTGGCTATCTTGTCATGGGCCGCTTTCGGAGCGCCTTCACATGAACTTTCCGTCACGGCGCGGCCAGCCGGTGGCCCGGTGGCAGCTTGACTACCTGCAGGAAGAAGCCGAGACGGCGCACGGCTTCGATGAACGCATCGTACTCGACCGGCTTGGTGATATACACGTTGCAGCCGAGCTCGTAACAGCGCGCGATTTCGCGCGGATCGTCGGTAGTGGTCAGCACGATCACGGGCACCGCGGCGGTCTGCGGCGAATCCTTCAGACGCCGCAATACCTCGAAGCCATCCACGCGTGGCATTTTCAGATCGAGCAGCACGACGAAATTCGTCAGATCTTCGCGAGGCGGATAAGGGCTGGACGCAGCGTCCACCGGTGCCGGGCCGAAAAAATAATCGAGCGCCTGCTGGCCATCGCGAAAGCGCACGAAGCCGTTCGAAATACCGGCACGGCGCAAATTGCGCTCGACCAGTGTGGCATGACCGTCGTCATCTTCGATCAGCACGATACTGACCGTTTCCCCGTGAGTCATATGCCCTCCATGCTGACGATCCGTATTTTGCATTGTGTCTTTACTGTCCCCACCGGTTCTCCCGGTGCCTGTCCCAACTCAATTGCGCGCCGGCTGTTCCGGCAACACGACGAAAAAGGTCGATCCCGCGCCTTCCGCCGACTCGACCCAAACGCGCCCGCCATGCCGCTCCACCATCCGCCGCACCACCGCGAGGCCCACGCCGTCACCGTTGGCGACGTCGCCGTGCAAACGCTGGAACGCGCGGAATACCTTCGACATATACGCCGCCGGAATTCCGAGGCCGTTGTCGCGCACATAATAAGTGCGCGTGCGCAATGCGCGCGACTCCGTCTCGTTGACTGGTTCCGGCTCCGGTTCCAGCGTGCCGATCTCGATGCGCCCATTGCGTGCCGGGTCGAGATAATTGAGGGCGTTACCCACCAGGTTGCTGAAAATCTGCTCGATTGCGCCCGGGTCGCCCCATGCGGGCGGCAACTCGCGCACGGTGACCACCGCCGCACGCTGCTTGATCGCGCCTTGCAGCGCGTCGACCACGCGGCCCACAACCCGTCCGACGCTCACCCGCTGCCACTGGTATTCAAGCCGGCCGGCGCGCGAAATCCGCAATAGCGCGTCGATGATGGCCGCCGCCTGTGTCACCGCGCTGCGCAGATATTGCAACGACTCGCGCACGTCGCCGTCGAGGATATGCACCATCCGCCGATGCTCCGTCTCCGGCAATTTCGCCACCTTGACGATGCTGCCCAGTTCGTCGCACGACACCTGCAATTCCTTCGAAAAGCCTTGCAGATTCACCAGCGGCGAGCGCAGATCGTGCGACACGCTGTAGATGAACATTTCGTTATCTTGCGTCTCCTGCCGAAGCTCTTCGTTCACGCCCGCCAGTTCCTGCGCGCGTGCTTCGAGCCGCACTTTCAGCATGGCCTGCTCGCCTTCGGCCTCGCGCAGGCGTGCGCCTGTCTGGTGCAGCACCGCGTCGAGCGCGGCAATTTCGTCATTGCCGGACAGCGGCGCCGCGAGCTCCCGCCCACGGCCCAGACGTTCGGCGTTGCCGGTCAACACTTCCAGCCGCCGGCCGATGCTGCGCGCAAACACCATGGCGGTGACCGCCCAGATCAGCATCGACCCCAACACCGCGGCAATCAGCGCGTCTTGCTGGCGTTCGTGGCGCCGTGCCAGGGCGGCACTGCGCTCGGCGTCGAGCCGCGAGGCCTCGCGACTAAACTCGGCGAGCTGATCGCGAAACAGCGCGATCTGCGGGGGGAGCGCGCCCGTATCCCGCGCAGCAAACGAATTCAGGTTGCGGCCTGCATGCAGCGCCTGCGAGATCGTGGCGGCCTGCGCGTGATACGCCTCGATCGCCTGTTGCATCTTGTGCACGCGCTCGACCTGTTGCGGCGTATCGGCCACCAGTGTTTCGAGATTCGAAAGCCTGTCGCCGAGATCGACCCATGCAGTGTGGCGATCGATCAGCGACGCATCGCCGACGACCATGCCCGTGCGGACCCGCGCGGCCTGACGCAGCAGCGGATCGACAATGGCCGACGACTGATAAAGGACCTGCTTGCTGTTGCTGACCCACTGCGCGGCCTGCGCTGTCTGCTCCTGGGTATCGAAGACGACGCCCAGAAGCGCCAGCTCGACCGCGCTCGGCACTGCAATCAGCAGCAGACCCTTGGTGAATAGTTTCATGTTCGCCCGAAGGGTCGTTCAAGCAGCAGTGTGCTTGCCAGTCCAGCACAGGCCACGCGCCTCGCTTCACCATGCGGGACGCCTGTTGCGGTGCGGGACTGGCAAGCACGCCGCGGTGCAGCCGGACGGGCCATTATCGACGTGAATGTGAGATATTTCAACGTAGCGGCAAGATGCGCTCGCCCACACAAAAATGACTTTTTTATTGATACGGGATGTTTTTTCGGCGGCGCGTGAGTCTATGATGGAGACAGATGTGCTGGGAAGCGAAAGCGCGCGGCGAGGCGGTTCGGCATGATTCGTGCGGGAGGCGGTGGAACGGCGTAGACGTCGAATCACCGTGAATCCGACCTTGTCGTATGCTATAAAAGATCGACGTGCGGCGCGCGAAGCCGGGAGTTGTCGCATGAGGACGCTGCGTTTCTTGCAATTCTTTTTCAGGCGAATTTTTATGTCCTTCCCGAAAAAGCGTAGGCGCGCGAAGGTGGACGGCGATGAGTCGTTCCTCGCGGTACTACGGCATTTCAAGCCGTTCGGTCAGCTCGACACCAAAATTGCGCGCGCTCGCGCGCAGGACGAGCCGGTGCTCTATGCACATGTGCTACCCGGGCTCGACGTTCTCCTGTGCAGCGTACGAGGCGCACAGCCCCCCTATCCCGCGCCCGCCGAATTGCGGCGGCGTTGTATCGAATCCATTACCAATGCGTTGGAGCAGCCGCTCGATGGGCTCGAGAACGGCGGGTATTGGTACGAAGCCGACGGATTTGGCTTCCTGGTCTTTGCCAGCCGGGCGAGAGGCAAGATCCTGACGGAGTTTGGCGCCACCCGCGTAGGCGGCGCCCGGCGAGGGGTTCGCAGGCAGGACGCAGCGGGAGACGCCGCTCCGCGCTCGTTAAGATAATTTTTTTCTTTTTTTATCGGCGGGAAGGTTCAACTTCCCCCGTCCGCTTAAAACCTCAACTCCCCTTGTATTCGGCCGCCGTGGCCGGCGGCATGACCGCGGGCTTCTTTGCCGCCCCGGCCGCCGGATACGCGCCGGCGGCAGACTTGTTCACCGGCGCACCGTCGAGGGAAATGGCCGGTTTGGGCTGCTGCTTCACACCCGGCGGCGGCGCACTCGGCGCCTGACGAACCTGCGCCAGCAACTGCCCGCACGGCAGCGGTTTGTTGTTGCTAGGCGCAAGCAGTGGAATCAGCGCTGCAAACGGGTTGATCAAGCCGAGCCCGATAACGGCGCCGCCGCGCAGCGCCAGCGCCGTGGCATTCACCCCCACGTGCGGATCCTTGAACGTCCCCTTCACATACAGCGGCGAGCGCAACGAAAACACCCGAAAGCCCTTGGTATGCGGATGCACGCCAAGATCCATCGATTCGTCGCGCAGATTCACATTGCCATCGATGTTGATCACCGCGTCGTCCGTGTCGAGCGCGAAGACGCGCGATTCCAGCACGCCGTTCGTCGCCACAAAATCCGCCGCCGCGCAGTTGATCTTCACGTCGCGATTGCCAAACATTTTTTCATAAACCACGTTCGCCACGTTCAGCCCCGCGGCTTCCATCAGCAGACGGCTCACCGTGCCTTCGGTGATCAACGCCTTCACCTCGCCGTTCGACGTTGCCGCCAGCGCCGCCGGCGAATTGCCGGTCGCGGTTAGCGCGGCGTCGCCGTTGATTTCACCGAGCGCGTTCTGCATCGTCTTGAAGTTCGGGAACAACTGCTTGAGCTTCAGATGCCGCGCCGATGTCGCGAAGCGCGCCTTCAGCGGCGTCGTGCTGCCGTCCAGACGAGTATCGGATGACAGCGAGCCGCCCGCCACACCGAACGCCAGCGGTTCGAGCGACAGCACGCCGTCGGTCATCACGACGTGCGTATACAAGTCCGTGATCGGCAGGTTGGCGTCCTTGACGATGCGACGCCCCGTGAACTTCACGTCGGCGTCGATCGCCTGCCAGCGGTCCGTGCGGAATTCTTCCACCGGCAGCACTTTATTGCTCGGCTGCGTCGTCGCGTCGCCGCGCTTCGCCTTGCTGGCTGTCGAGTCCGCGCCGATCACCGGCGCCAGGTCGGCGAATTGCAGCAGATGTGACACCAGATCGCCCTGCAGCAGCGGACGAGGCTCGCGCGCCGTGTAGGTCAGCGAGCCGTTCAGATCGCTGCCGCCCACCCGGCCCGTAAAGTTTTCATATTTGAAGACGTTGCCGCTGGACTTGAACTGGCCGACTAGACGCCCATCGGTCGCATACGGCGGTGTCTCCGGCAAGGTCACGCCCGTCAGCGCATATAGCCGCCCGAGGCTGTTGCCTTGCAGCCAGAGGCGCAAATCGACTGCGGCAAGATGCGACGGATCGGTGATCGTGCCTACGAGGCCGACACGCAGATCGCCGGCCTTCACATCGGCCTGCACGGGGAACGGCCGGTTCGCGTCCTGCAACGCCAGCACGCCGCCTACCTTGCCGCTTCCGGACACTGGCGTCTTGTTGTAGGTCCCCTTGACGGTCCAACCGATCGCGTAAGGGGGAATCTCCGGCTTCGCGCCGATCGCATTCGCGGTGCTTGCGGTGCTTGCCGCGCTGGCGCCAGACGCCGAGGCGACCGCCGCGCCGCTTGCACCTTGCCTTGCACTGTTCGACCCGCTGGCAACCGGCGCACCCGATGCGCCACTCGCCGCCGTCGTGTCCGATGCGGTGGTCTCCGTCGACGAAGCGCTGGCAGCCGCCGCAGCAGCTTCCGACGCGGCCTGCGCGTTAGCCTGGGCGGCGAGCTTGCTCGCGCCCGCCTTGCCGACCGTCTCCGCCGACGCATTGCGCGACGCCGCCTCCTGCTGCTTCATCGCCTCGCCGATCGGAATCGGCTGGCCGAGCGTATCGATGACCATCTGCATCTCGACCTTCTTCTGCCGATCGGACAGCGCGATATTGCCCTTGGAAAACGCGATGTCGTGCAGATCGAGCTTCCATTCCGAAGGCCCGCTCGAAGACGCCAGTTTGAAGATCCAGTTGTTGCGCCCATCGAGAAGCCGTTCGAGGTCGACCGACGGATTCACGAGGTTGATCGCGGGAATCACGATATCGTGCGCGAGCAGCGGCAACACCTTGACCTCGAAGTCGATTTCATCGAGCGTTGCAAAGTGCGGCTGCTGGGCCCAGTCGGGATTGCCTACCGTGATATTGGCCGCCGAAAAACGCGGCCAGGGCACCCAGCCGCGCCAGCCGGTCTCGCCGACCGGCTGCCGCCACCCTACTTTCAGATCGCCGTTGATCGCGAACGGCCGGCCGATCGCCTGTGTGACCTTATCGTCGATGTAAGGGCGAGCCCGATTCCAGTCAAACGTCAAAATGAAAATTGTCAGCGCGACAATCAGAATGACGATGATCGCCACCAGCCATGCGATGATTTTTCCTGTTCGCCGTCCGATCGCGCTCGACACCGCCATTGAAAAGATCCGCCTTTGCTCTTCGTTATGCATTAGGGCAGCACGTATCGTGCCTGGTAGTGTTGTCTAATAGATGTGTTTTTATCATGCCGCACAGCGCTGGCACAGCGTCCCGGCCTTTAGAAACGTCAATAAATGTCATGGCGGCCGCCGAATTCACGCAAAACCCACCACGATCCCACTCATGAGCGATGTTCCCTTCGTCCTCGCCGACGGCATCGCCCGGCGCGATGCATTGCGCGGGCAGACCCTGCTGCAACCCACAACCTTCGCCCTGTGCGCCGGCGACCGCGTCGCGGTCACCGGACCATCGGGCTCGGGCAAGAGCGTGTTTCTGCGCGCCCTCGCCCTGCTCGATCCGCTCGATGCCGGGCGCATCCTGTGGCATGGCGCGCCGGTCGAGCGCGCCGCCATTCCGCGTTACCGGCGCAACGTCGCGTATATCCGGCAGCGGCCCGCGCTGCTCGACGGCAGCGTCGAAGACAATCTGCGTTACCCGTTCGAGTTGCGCACCTATCGCGATGTGCGCTTCGATCGCGCCCGCGCGGCGAGTCTCGCCGCCCAGGCCGGCCGCGGTGACGATTTTCTGGACAAACGTGCGAGCGAATTGTCCGGCGGAGAAGCGCAGATCACCGCGCTGATTCGCGTGCTGCAACTCGCACCGGAAGTGTTGCTGCTGGATGAACCCACCGCTTCGCTCGACCCGGAGTCGTCGCGCGCGATCGAGGCTTTGGTGCATGCGTGGTTCGCGGCCGATCCCGGCCGGCATGCGTCGATGTGGGTGTCGCACGATCCGGCGCAAGCCGCGCGCATGAGCGCGCGGCACCTCACGATGCGCGCCGGGGTGCTCGACGAATCCGTGACAACGCCCGCGCATCAGGAGCTCGGCCAATGACATTGCAAAACCTGAGTCTCTGGGACGTCGCGATCGCCGCCTTGCTGATCGTGGTGAACGGCGTGGTGTCGGTCGCGCTCAAGCTGGATCTCGAACGCAAGCTCGCGTGGGCGGCGCTACGCACCGTCGTGCAGCTGCTGGCGATCGGCTATGTGCTCGGCTGGGTGTTCCGCTATGACCACTGGTTCGTGGTGCTGCCCTTGATGGTCGTGATGACGCTGATCGCCGGCTTCGCGGGCGCGCAGCGCGGCAGCCGCACCTATGCAGGCCAGCGTGTGGACAGCGTGCTGTCGATCTGGGTCAGTTCGTGGCTGGTGGCCGCGGTTGGACTCTTCGTCGTGATCCGCATTCACCCTTGGTACGAGCCGCAGTACGCGATTCCGATTCTCGGCATGATCCTCGGCAATACGCTGACCGGCGTGTCGCTCGGTATCGAACGGATGACCGAGGAGCTGACCGCGCGACGTGACCGTGTGGACATGGCGCTCGCGCTCGGCGCGACCCGTTGGGAAGCCGCGCAGGCGCCGGCGCGCCAGGCAGTGCGCGCGGGCATGATGCCGACGCTGAATCAGATGGCCGTGGTCGGTGTAGTGAGTTTGCCCGGCATGATGACCGGGCAGGTGCTGGCGGGTCAGTCGCCTTTGCAGGCGGTGCGCTATCAGATCGTGATCATGTTCCTGATCGCGGCGGCGTCGGCCTTGGGGACCGTGGGCGCGGTGCTGCTCACGTATCGGCGGGTCTTCTCGGCGGAGCACCGGTTTTTATCGGCGCGGCTGGTGGAACGGGCCGCATAGCAGCGTTGAAGGGGCCAAACAGATGCGCGAGGCGACGCAGCTTGCGTCGCCTGTTCGCAGGCCTGCCCATCTTTCACGTCGCGCAACCCTCAACGCTTCGCCGTGACCGCCACTTCAGTGCCGTCATTGAGCGTCAGCGTTTTCGTGCTGCCGTTGGTCGGCATCGTAAAACGCAGAATCTGGCTGACGGACACGGTGTTCGGACACTTGAGCGTTTTGCCGCCGCTCGTCACTGTCTTGACACCGTGCGGCGTCTGCGCCTGAAAACTCAATTGCACGGACGCGGTGCCGTCACTCGCAACGACCGGTGCAAAGCGGATCTGCGTCTGGCGAATCATTGCGCCGTTGGTATCGGTCGGGAGAGACGAATAATTCGGGCAACTATCCGCCGCAGGGACGGGGCCGCCCGGCGGCACAGTTTTCCACGTGAAGTCGTCCGATTCGCCGGAGCGGATCGTGCGCGTTTCCTGTGAATTGCCAAACTGTTTCGACGTGACGCGGACCGTGTATCGGATCGGACCGTCGAGCGCGGACTGTGACGTCACCGTGATCGGCGTGGCCGCGTGGGCCGCCGTCACAAGCATGCCGGGCGCGAGCGCGCACGCGAGAGTAGCGACAACTGACACGGCGGAGAGTTTGAAGCTGGAGCTCATACTGTCACCTCGTTGTTGTGCCGCTGCGCGCTCGCTTTGGCGCTGCCGCCAATGCACCGCCCGACCGAAGTCTGATTGACGCCTGCTTGACGCCTGATCGATGCCGGGTTGAAGCCCGGCCAGACGGGCCGCGAGACACGCAACTGTTTTAGCATGATGCCCCACCAGTCTACCGCCAAGCGGCGCCGCGCGCGCCTCATACGAATCGGGTGTTACCCCGCTTGCAATGAGGCGTTTTCTGCGCGAGCGATCCGACAGCACCACCCAACCCGGTGCAAACCCTGCGCGGTTTAGAAACCCGTCAGAACCAGCTTGCCGATCGCGCGCCCGTCTTCGAGCAGCCGATGCGCGCGACGCAGATTCTCGGCGTTGATCGTGCCGAGATCCTGACCGACCGTCGTGCGCAACGTGCCCGCATCGACGAGACGCGCCACTTCGGTCAGCAGCTTATGCTGTTCGATCATGTCCGGCGTGCCGAACATCGAACGCGTGAACATGAACTCCCAGTGGAACGCGGCGCTTTTCGCCTTCAACAATTCAACCGGCACCGGCTGGCTGTTTTCGACAATCGAACAAATGCCACCCTGCGGCTTGATCACTTCGGCGGCTGCCGGGAAATTCCGGTCGGTATCGTTGAAGATCAGCACGTAATCGACCTGGTCGATGCCGAGTTTTTTCAGCTGCGCGGGCATATCGCCGAAATGATCGACGATATGATCCGCACCCAACTCCGTCGCCCACTTCGCCGATTCAGGACGCGAGGCGCTCGCGATCACTTTCAGCTTCGCCAGTTGTTTGGCCAGCTGGATGCCGATCGAGCCGACCCCGCCCGCCCCGCCGACGATCAGCACGGTGCGGCCCTCGTCCGCGCCTTGCGCCGACACGCCGAGGCGGTTGAAGAGCGCCTCCCAGGCCGTGATCGCGGTCAACGGCAGTGCGGCTGCGTGTGTGAAATTGAGCGACGCCGGCTTGCGCCCGGCAATGCGCTCGTCGACCAGATGAAACTCGCTATTCGCGCCCGGTCTCGTGATGCTGCCCGCATAGAAAACCGGGTCGCCGACCTTGAACAGCGTCACATACGGGCCGACTGCCACGACGGTGCCGGCAGCGTCCCAACCCAGCACGCGCGGCGCTTTCTCGACGGTGTCTTTGGGGGCGCGCACCTTGGCGTCGACCGGATTGACGGAGATGGCTTCGACCTTCACCAGCAGATCGCGGCCGGTGGCTTCGGGTTGGGGAATGTCGATGTCGATCAGGGACTCAGCATGATCGATCGGCAAATAGCGATGGAGACCTACGGCTTTCATCACAGCTCCTGTTGTTTCAGATGAGATTGAGAAACCGGCGATCGTTGCCGGCGGCGCCTCTTGCCGTGCGGGCCAATCGATCGCATTGGCGTCATCCTAAAGGGGTTCTTAATCTCATAAAACCATCATAATGGCTGAAACATCTTTTTGAATTTCAGAAGAATGGACCATCCTGACGATCTCGCAAAATCCGCCGCAGAACCTGCCATCAAACCCTCGTCCGGCGAGCGGGAACGGCTCGATCTGCTCGACGTCGCCCTGTTCGTGCGGGCCGCCCTGCTCGCCAATGTGTCGGCAGCGGGCCGCGAATTCGGCCTGTCGGCGGCGGTGGCGAGCTCGCGCATCGCACAACTGGAAAAGCGCCTCGGCGCGCGCCTGTTGCATCGAACCACCCGTCGCATCAGTCTCACGCAGGACGGCGAAGTGTTTATGACACGCGCCCAGGCGCTGCTCGATGCGGCCGATGCCGCGCGCGCCTCGGTGGGCCGCGCGCGGGCCGAGCCGCAAGGGCGCTTGCGGGTGTCGATGCCGTCGTCGTTCGGACGGCAGCACATATCGCCGGTGATCAGCGAATTTCTGCGACGCTATCCCGGCGTGAGCGTCGATCTGCGTCTGACAGACCAGGTGGTCGATCTGATCGATGCGGGTATCGACGTGGCGATCCGCGTCGGTGTGCTCAAGGATTCGTCGCTGGTGGCGCGGCGCCTGGCCGTGAACCGCCGCGTGCTGTGCGCCGCGCCTGCTTACCTCGCCGCGCGTGGGACGCCGCACCATCCTTCGGACCTCGCACAGCACGAATGCATGATCCTGTCGGACCAGCGCGACTGGGCATTTGTGACGCCCGCCGGTCCGCTCGACGTTCGCGTGAGCGGACGCCTCGTCGTCGACAACGGTGAGGTCATTCGCGACGCCTTGCTGGCCGGCTTCGGCATCGCGCTCAAATCGACCTGGGACGTGGCGCCGTATCTGCGCAGCGGCGAACTGGTGAGCGTGCTCGACACCTATCCCCTCGCGGAGAAGGTGGCGATCTGGGCGGTGTATCCCAGCCGGGCGTTCGTGCCGCCGAAAACATTGGCGTTCATCGAGTTCCTTGCCGCGCATTTCGGCGATCCGCCTTATTGGGATGCTGAGCCGGAATGAGCCGGAGTGCAGGAGTGTCGAAATGAAAGTCGTTGCTTTTGAATGAGGCTGACAGGATCGCGGTCACTCCGCCTCATCCAGACGTTTCTTCATTGCCGCCGTAATGCGCTGACGCGTCTTCGCGTAGTCTGCCCACGGGTCGCGCTTAATATCCTGGAGACGCTCGCGCACGTTCTCGATGGTCCATTGATCGCCGCTCGTCGTATTGGCGACTTCGTCCCATGAGAGCGGCACGGAAACACCCAGGCCCGGCCGCGCGCGGGCCGAAAATGCGGACACCGTGCTCGAGCCGCGACTGTTGCGCAGGTAATCGACAAAGATTTTCTGCTTGCGATTCTGCGCACCCATTTTCGCGCTGAAGTACTTGGGCAACGCCGTCGCCATATGCCGCGCGACCGCTTGTGAGAACACCTTCACTTCGTCCCAGCCGGCGTGCTTCGCGAGCGGTACCAGCACATGGAACCCCTTGCCGCCACTCGTCTTGCAGAATGAGACCAGGCCGAGTTCTTCGAGCAGCGAGCGCGTCAGTTGAGCGGCCTCGATCATCCGCTCCCAACCGAGCGACGCACCGGGGTCGAGATCGAACACCATGCGATCGGGCTTTTCGATGTTCGACACCAGGGCATTCCACGTATGAAATTCGACGGTGCCCATTTGCGCCGCGCCGACGAGAGCCTTGAGCGTGTCGACGGTGATCAGCGCCGGATGGCAGGGGTCGAGTCCGGGATGCTGCGTGACATTGGGAATCGACAGCTTCTGGCTGTGCTTCTGGAAAAACAGCTCACCGCCGATGTCCTCGGGCGCGCGCACCAGCGACACCGGCCGGTCCTGCAGATGCGGCAGCATCCAGTCGGCGACCGCTTCGTAGTACTGCACGAGGTCGATTTTGCGGATGCCGGTGCTTTTGTCGATGATGCGGTCGGGATGGGACACGCGCACGCCGGCGACGTCGACACGCGTCGCGGTGGTTTTTGATTTCGTCGCGGTGGCTTTTGCTGCCGGTGTTTTGGTTGCTGCCAACTTTGCTGCTGGCGTGTTTTTGGCCGACGTCTTCGCTGCACTTTTTTCAACGGGCTTGGCCGCGAGCGGCTCGACGGCCCTTCTCGTCGTGCGTTTCTTCGGCACGGTATCGGGCGCGGTTTCAGTTTTCTCTCGCACGTCGGCTCCTTGACGGGGGTCTTCCCTGATGATCTGCCGCGCCGGTTTGTCGTTGCGCAGACTCACGAACGACGCCTATCAACCGATGCTCGTCAACTGCCGCTCGCCGGCTCCAGTTCCACCGGCACCGCCGCGAAGCCGCGAAACCGCACGCGTCCGCCGCGCGTTGGTTCGCCGTCGAGCCGATACGCCGGAAAACGCTGCACGAAGCGTCCGATGGCAATGCGCGCCTCGAGTCGCGCAAGCGACAATCCCGCGCACTGATGAATGCCGAAGCCGAACGCCAGATGCCGGTTCGGATCGCGGCGGATGTCGAAGCGGTCGGGTTCCGCGAACTGCGCCGGGTCGCGATTGGCCGCGCCGATGCACAGCGTAACGGGCGTGCCGCGCACCACCGCGACGCCGCCGATCTCCGTGTCGACCGTTGTCATCCGGTTGCCGAGCTGATTCGAGCTCTCGAACCGCAAACACTCCTCGATCGCCGGCTCGATTAGCGACGGTTCGCGCAGCAACGCGGCGCGTTGCTCCGGCCAGTCGGTGAGCGTAACGAGACCGTTGCCGATCAGATTCGTAGTGGTCTCATGACCGGCATTCAGGATGAAGATGCAGTTTTGCAGCAGTTCAGTTTCAGATAACTGCTCGCCACCCTGCTCGCCCTGAATCAGGCGCGTCAGCACATCGTGCTGCGGATCGCCAGGTTCGCGTCGGCGCCGCGTCACCAGATCGCGCAAATAGTCGACGAATTCGCTGACCGCGCGGTTTCCCCGTTCCAGCTGCGCCTCGTTCAGCGACGGCTCGAGCGCGCCGAGTATCGCCAGCGACCAGTCGCGCAACGGCTCGCGCTCGGCATGCGGCACATCCAGCAGATTACCGATGATCTCGACCGGAATCGCCGACGCGAACCCGCCAATCAGGTCGATCCGGCCACGCGCCGCGGCAGCATCGAGCAAGCCATCGACGAGGCGGATCAGCCCCGGCTCCATGGCCGCGATCGCACGTGCCGTCAGCGCGCCGGCAATCAGCTTGCGCACCCGCGTGTGACGCGGTGGATCGTTGAAGACGAGACTGGTGGTGTGATGGGTGTAGAGCGGCGAGTCGCCGTACTTCGGCTTGAACTCGACGGTCTTGTCGGAGCTGAAGGTTTTCGGGTCGCGGTAGACCGCTTGCACGTCGCGAAAACGCGTCAGGAACAGCGAGCCGTCCGGCATGCGCTTGACCGGCTCATGGGTACGCAGTGCGTGGTAGACCGGGTACGGATCGGCATAGAACGCGGGGCTCAGATGGCGCAGATCGAAATCGCGCGCAAGGGTGGACGCGTCGCTGGCGGTCGCGGGGGGCATGACTTGTCTCCGTGGTGGTGCGCCGTTTCGCTGGTGCCAATGCGTGCCGTGTGCGGTGTGCCACGCGTCTTATAGGCGCGGCGGGCTCGACAGGCTCGATGGGCTGCGGGGCGTCGTTCGAAGCGTCAGTATGACGTGGGCGCCTGATGATTGCACGGTGGATTGCCTGGCGGAGCACGCGGCGGGCTGCATGACAGGTTTCAGGCAGATCGGTTGTCAGGTGCTCCCGCGGGCCGCGGGCCGCCGAACCGTTACAATGGCGGGATTTTCCGCGCGAGCCGCGCGCCCGTCCTTTTCTGCGTTACCGCGTCGTCCATGAACCTCGTCATCCAAAGCACCGCGCCCCTTTCCGCCGACCACCACAAAACACTCATCGCGCTCGCGCGTGGCTCGCGCGCCGCCGTCATCGCCCCGAACGCGATTCGCATTGCCGACGCAAACATTGCGCAGCGCGCCGACCTCGAGGTCTATTGCAGCACGCATCAACTGGACTACGCGTTTGTGGAACCCGGCCGCCAGTTGCGTGACTTCGGCCTCGTCGCGATGGACATGGATTCGACGCTGATCACGATCGAGTGCATCGATGAAATCGCCGACTTCTGCGGGTTGAAAACCGAAGTTGCCGCGATCACCGAAGCGTCGATGCGCGGTGAAATCAACGACTTCAACGAAAGCCTGACGCGCCGCGTGGCACTGCTCAAGGGACTTGACGCCGGCGCGCTCGAACGCGTTTATGAAGAGCGGTTGCAACTCTCGTCTGGCGCCGAGCAGATGCTGGCCGGCGCGAAAGCGGCGGGATTGAAAACGCTGCTGGTATCCGGTGGATTCACATTCTTCACCGAGAAGCTAAAAACCAGGCTCGGCCTCGATTTCACGCATGCGAACACGCTCGAAATCGTTGATGGCAAATTGACCGGCAATGTAATCGGCGAGATCGTCAACGCCGACGTGAAGGCGCGCACACTGCGCGAAACGTGCGCCCAACTGGGCATCGAGCCGACCCGTGCGATTGCGATGGGCGACGGTTCAAACGATCTGAAAATGATGGCCGCAGCGGGACTTTCGGTTGCATTCCGCGCGAAGCCGGTGGTCCGCGAAGCAGCCAGTGTGGCGTTCAACCACGTTGGGCTGGATGGGTTGCTGCGTTTGTTCTGAAGCTTTGAATTCGCGCTGGCCGGTGCAAAGGTGGCCAGCGCAGACATGCGCGCTATTTGTTCAGAAGCCTATTACGAGCACGCCCAACGTGTAGATCCCAGCGACAACTATGACGACGCTCGCCCACTTCAGAAAACGGGCGTAATTTTCGTCAGATTCCAGAAACGTAAAAAGTTTGTGCATGAGTGCCTCCCGTAAGTAGATCAGTATAAAACCTACGTTATCTAAAAAATCTAAATCAGGCGCACGTGTAGGATTACAAACAGAATGGCAGCGATGGATGTTGCAAAAATCGAGACCCCGATTGCCACGCGCGACAACGCCCCTGCAACCAACCGTTTCTGTCTATCACAAATGCGCATGGCCGCCTGCTCAAGATGAGTATTGACGAGAGACGACATCACGATCGTCGAACAGCCGAACGCCAGCACGCAGAACCCGGTAATGGTAAACGCCAGAGTAGCCACCACGCCACTTCCCCGCTCCAGCGCAGTCACCGCTTCATAAACCGCGGCCGCGCACAGCCCGATCGCACACCAGAACAGTTGGCCGTCCTTCACGGATGCAGCGATCAACGCCTTCGCGACGCGCCAGCCGTGCGTGGGGGCGACGAGCGCTAGCGTAAAGATCGGGCCGATAATCGGCACGCCAAGATTCAGCAACATCCAGGAAAATAGATTCATCGAAGCTCACCATAGTGCAGTCACCGTTAGTCAGGATGTGCACCATCGTAGCGTCGAGATCCGGCGTCGACCATTCGGCGTCGACCATTCGGCGTCGACCATTCGGCCGAATGGTTAGGCTTACTGGCTATCTTGACAAATCGGGATAGGGGCAGGCCTCGCGGCCCGACCCCTCCCACACCACCGTGCGTACGGGTCCGTACACGGCGGTTCGGATCGGTTAATCGACTATGGCCTTAGTGATGGAAGCCCCAGCGAGCGAAGGTAACGGTTTGACAAGGCGATGCCCAGCGCGGGACTGCAACTCAGCCGCCACGCATCGTGTGGCGAACCGACCGTCTGGGCAGCAAGGTTTCGGCTGACGCCGCGTACTGTCAGCTCCCGGAATCTTGTGCGGCCCCGTTTCCACTGCTTCCAGAAGAAGCAGCGGATGCGGCGGCGTATCCATTCATCCAGGCGTTGCAGAACGCTGGGCGTTTCGCAGAAACCGAAGTAGCCCCGCCACCCTGCCAGATAACGTTTCAGCGCGCCGATCATCTGGTCGACGCTGACCCCGCGCGTGCGTTGAGTCAGTTCCCGGACCCGATCCTTGAAGCGAGCCAGTGCCTTGGGCGCAATGCGCCGTTTGATCTGCTCCCGCCCCGAGAAGGTGAAGCCCAGAAACGTCCGCGTGTGTGGCCGTGCGACGGCGCTCTTCGCTTCATTGACCTTCAGCTTCAGCTTGCCGGTGAGGAAGGCTTTCAGCCCCGCCATCACCCGCTGGCCCGCGCGTTCGCTGCGTACATAGACGTTACAATCGTCGGCGTACCTCACGAAACGCAGCCCGCGTCGCTCAAGCTCCCGGTCAAGATCGTCGAGCATCAGATTGGATAACAACGGCGACAGGGGACCACCCTGGGGGGTGCCCTCGTCCGTCGCACCAACCAGCCCGTGCTCCATCACGCCCGCCGTCAGGAAGGAGCGAATCAGCTTCAGAACGCGTCTGTCACTAACCCGTTTTGCCACCCGACTCATCAAGATGTCGTGGCTCACGCGATCGAAGAATTTCTCCAGATCCAAATCTACAACCCATCGATACCCCGACTGGATGTAGCTTTGCGCCTGCGCCACTGCCTGATGCGCCGAGCGTCCCGGACGGAAACCGTAGCTGGAGTCCGAGAACGTCGGGTCCCACTGCCTTTGCAACACCTGCAAGACCGCCTGCTGGACGAATCGGTCAAGCGCAGAAGGGATGCCGAGCTTGCGCACGCCACCGCCATCCGGCTTGGGTATCTCGACCCGTCTCACAGGTTGAGGCTGGTATGTGCCGTTCAGCAGCGTGGCCCGTATCGACGGCCAATGCTCCCGCAGGTACGCCGGTAATGCCTGAACGGTCATCCCGTCCACGCCCGGTGCGCCCTTGTTAGCTTTCACACGCTTCAACGCCTGCTTCAGGTTCCCCCTTTCGCAGACTTCTTCCATCAGTCGGTCATATGCCGACGGGCTTTCAGACTCGGGGTTCGCCGCCATAGGTTCAGCCCCTCGATCAGCAGCCATCGGAGCTTCACCCCTGCCTCCGCTGTCGAGGACGCGATGCGTTTTCTGCTGCGCTCCCATGTCGAGTTCTCCGGCTTACTCGCCGCTCCTTTCCGTTCGGGCCTTCAGGCGTCGCCGCCCTGTTGGGTCGGAGGAGGCGCGCTGACGCGCTGGCCTCCGTCCGCCGCTCAAACTGCACGTGCCGTTTTCCGGCATGCAGCTTTCACGAAGATGCAGCATGCTGGGACGCAATTGAAGGTATCAGTTGCACAAGGTTGACCAACCCGAACTCGCCATAGAGCCGCGCCTCGGGCAAGACCTTCCAGCCCATATTGCGCCAGCGCTTGAATCGATGCGACCAGATACGCCGCACGATCCATCGGTTGAGCCGGTTGAAGATTCGCCGGACGTGGGAGCGCTTGTAGTAGTGCCCCCAGCCCCGCAGGATGGGATTGAGCCGTCCAATCAGCTCCCGCGTTCGAAGCGGCACACATCTCTTTGTAAGACGACGCACCTGATCCATGAAACGCTGGACCGATTTCTCCCGGGGGTACGCGTACAGCGCACCCGATCGGGCGCCACTGCGGATTTTGGCCGTGGGCAGCGATAACTGCCGCCCACGCTTGATCTTGTAGCCGAGAAACTCGAATCCAAACCGGACATGCACGATCCGCGTCTTCTGCGGATGGAGTTGCACACCCAGTGCGCTCAGAATCTTCGTCGCCGCCGCGATGGCTGCGCGCGCTTCTGCCTGGGATGAACAGGTGATCACCCAGTCATCCGCGTAACGGGTAAGCTGGTAGCCCTTAAGCCGCATCTCCCGATCAAACGGCGTCACGAGGATATTGCTGAGCAGCGGTGAAGCTACCCCACCTTGCGGCGTTCCACGCTCGCTCGGAAAGAGACGACCCTTGCCGAAACTACCGGCTTTAAGCATCGCCTTGATCAGGCTTAGTACCCGACCGTCAGCGATGCGCTGGGCAATGAGCGACAGAAGTTTGTCATGGTCAACTGATCCAAAGAAGTCCTTCAGATCAGCATCAACAATCCATTCCCTGCCGCCCTCGATCTCCCTCCAGATCTTGCGCAAAGCGTCGTGTGTCGATCGCCCTCGCCGATACCCGAAGTTGGCCTCGTCGAATACCGGCTCGAAGATCGGCTCCAGACGGTTGAGCAGCGCCTGCTGACATACGCGATCGTAAATCGACGGTATGCCGAGATTGCGGAACTCCCCCGGTTTGCCGACTTTCGGGATCGAGACCCGCCGGACCGGTTGCGGCTGATAGGTCCGCGCACGCAGTTCTGCCTGCAGACGGTCCAGATGCTGGTCCGCCTGTTCGGCAAAGTCTGCCACGCTGATTCCATCGACACCGCCACTACCCCGGTTGGCCCGGACTCGCTCCCAGGCGACTTCCAGATTCTTCCGTTGATAAACCTTGTCAATTAATGAGTGGACCTTCCTTGCTTCCATCGGGTTGATCCAGTCAGACAGTCTCCTCGGGCGCGGATGTACGGGTATTTCGCTCATGGAACTGATCCTCCTCCGTGTCCTTACTCACTGCCGTCCGGGTTCTTCCCAATCATCTTCGCCGGCTGCCTTCCCCGACCCACTTCTGTCGCCGATCGCTCGGTCACGTGGTTTTAGCCACGCTTCAGGTACTACTCAGCCGTCCGACTACTGACACAGCACCGCTCGCCACTTCGCTCCTCGCTTATAGGCTCACTTCCCGCGGTGCCACCCGCGGACTGTGCCAGTTCTCCTGGGGTCACACGCTGTTCTTCCGTACCGTGCCGTCCGCAAACACCTTGGTGCGGTGGGTGAATGAGAACGCCTTCGCCTCCATAGTGCAGGCTCGACCTTACCCCACCTTTGGCCGACCGGTTCGTCATCGGGGCAGCCCCCATCGACTACGGCCCGGTACTTCTCCTCATGCCCTTCGGATTCCGCCTCGCGGCGGACACCCTGCCCTCCGGAGTACTGCGAGATGATGGCTTCAGGTCCGCCTTGTCCGTTTCCGGCTTTCGCCTTCGTGCCCGGTTAGACGTCTCCATACCTTCCCACCTCTCTCCGGCCAGCGAGGCATTACCCCCGCTTTCGGATATGGCGCCCCTCATCCGAGCGCCAGAGGGACTTCAACCCTCCGGAACAACGCGCTGCCCAGCGCACAATATGCCCTCTGCTGACTCCTGCACGGTGGTCAACGGCCCTTGCGAGCCGCTCAGTCCTCATTTCAGGACGCCGTGCAGGCCTCCCGAGGTAAGCGCAACCGCCTTCCCCACACACCTGCCAGATCTACCACCCCAGCCCTTGATGGCTATGGACTTCGCAATCAATTGCTTGCTCGTCCGGCCAGGTAGGCCTCGCATCTGGTTTCTGTTCGTCAGGTCATGGCTTTGCTACACGCTTCCTTCAGACCCCGCCTCACGACGACGCCCTTGCGTTTCGCTAGTCCTTCACCACCATCAGGTTGGACAGGGGACTCACACCCCCAAGCTGTTGCGCATGCTCGGCGCACAATAAAAAACCCATCGGAAACACGTCCCGATGGGCTCATTCGACCTTCAACAAATATTTTTAGGCGCTTAACCCAGCGCCACCAGGCAATGTTCGATATCCGCGCGCAAATCGGCCTCCTCTTCCAGACCGATATAGAACCTCACCAAGGTGCCGCGATACGGCCATTGTCCTTCCGTGCGCATCGAGGCGACGTCATAGGGCATCGCGAGGCTGTGCGCACCGCCCCAGCTCCAGCCGAGCGAAAACAACTCAAGCGATTCGCAGAACGTGTCGATTTGCGCCGCGCTGTAACGTGCGTCGAACACCACTGAGAACAGTCCGCCCGCCCCTGTAAAGTCGCGCTTGAAAAATTCATGCCCCGGACAGTCGGGCAACGCCGGGTGCAAGACCGCCGCGATTTCCGGGCGTGTCTTCAGCCAGGTGGCGAGGTTGAGCGCCGCGCGGTCGTGCTGTTCGAAGCGCAATCGCATGGTCGGCAAACTACGCAAAATCAGCGAACAGTCATCCGACGACACGCCGATACCCATCCGCATGCGCGCTGCCTTCAGCTTCAGATGCAACTCACGATCGACGGTGATCGTCGCACCCATCAGCACGTCGCCGCCGCCCGACTGATACTTGGTTAGCGCCTGCACCGAGATATCGACGCCGTGGTCAAACGGCCGGAAACCGAGTCCCGCCGACCAGGTATTGTCGATTGCCGTGACGACGTTGCGCGCGCGCGCCGCCGCGGTGATAGCCGGCACGTCGGGCACTTCCATCGTGACCGAACCGGGTGCTTCGAGCCAGATCAAACGCGTATTCGGCTGGATCAGATCCGCGATCCCCGCGCCGATCATCGGATCGTAGTAGCGTGCCGTAATTCCGAAATCGCGCGCCAGCCAGTCGCCATGGTCGCGATTCGGCGAGTAGACATTGTCGGGAATCAGCACGTCGTCGCCCGCCTTGACAAGGCCGAAGTACACGTTCGAAATCGACGACAGCCCCGACGGCTGCAACAACGCGTGATTGCCGCCTTCGATAGCGGCGAGCCGCTGTGCCAGCGCGAGCGAAGTCGGCGTGGCGTGCAGGCCATAGCGCCACTGCGCGTCGTTTTTCCAGTCGAGCGCGCGCATTGTCGCGAGATCGGGGAACACAACGGTCGACGCGCGCGTAACCGGCGTTGAGAAAGATTCGAAGCCCGGCGTGAGCTGATCTTCGGCACGCACGATGCGGGTCTGCAGGTCGCGTTTGAGTTTGGATTGGGTCATGGTGTAGAAAGGATTCAATCGCCGATTTGCAGGTTGCTAACCCCACCGACAGCGTGCCCACCGCTCGTCGCCGAAGCGGGCGCTGTTGCGCTGCCGGTGGACGACTGCGGCGTGGCCGCCTTTCCGGCACCCGCACCAGCCGCCGCTGAAGCAGCCGGCACGGCCTGCCCTGCTGCCAGTGGCTTCAGATCGAACGGTTGCGGGTCGGAATCGTCGACGTTCATCCGATCGCCCGCGACCGAACCGTCGGCGGCGAACTTGCCCACCCAGTTGCCCGTGATATGCGTGCCGTCGTTCGATTCTTCGACTTCGAGCGTGTCGCCGTCGCGGTCGCCCGCGATCAGGATCACCTCGCCGGTATCGGTGTACTGATACTCGCCGTGTACGCCGGCGGGGTCGTCGGTTTTCGCGCCGAGCCGCAGGACGATCTGACGCGCGCCGAGCATGCCGGCGTAGCGCGGAAACTTCGCGAATTCGGGGCTCGGCTTAAGCGGCAACTGAATCGGCGGAGGCGCCGCCAGTTCCTTGACCGCGTCGCTTTCCGCCCATGCCTGCACGGGCAGCACAGCCCCGGCGCCGACACACAGCAATGCGGCCGCGCTCACTACGCCCCGAAGGAAGTTCCCGTGGAGAACGGCCCAACCGCGCCGACGCGTCGCACCCTTCATCGCTTTCGATTCCTGCATCCGTTCTTTCCTTGTTACCCGATACTGCTCGATCGTGTTTGCTACCCGCTTAGTGTTCATTTACTGCTCATTGACTGCTCATTTATTGCCGGGCTTCGTTCGGTGGGGCAAGGCGACGCCTCGCGTTGCTTTGCCCGCCTCGACCTCAAATCCGTTCGAAGATCGCCGCGATGCCCTGGCCACCGCCGATACACATCGTCACCAGCGCATAACGCCCGCCGACGCGCTGCAATTCGTACAGCGCCTTGACGGTGATCAGTGCGCCGGTCGCGCCGATCGGGTGGCCGAGCGAGATACCCGAGCCGTTCGGATTGACCTTGGCCGGATCGAGGCCCAGTTCCTTGCTGACCGCGCACGCCTGAGCCGCAAACGCCTCGTTCGCTTCGATCACATCCAGATCGGCGACCGCCAGGCCCGCGCGCTCGAGCGCCTTGCGCGTTGCCGGCACCGGGCCGATGCCCATGTAGGCCGGGTCGACGCCTGCATGCGCGTACGAAACCAGCCGTGCCAGCGGCTTGATGCCGCGCTTTTCAGCGACGCTGCGCTCCATCAGCACGACCGCCGCGGCGGCGTCGTTGATGCCCGACGCGTTGCCGGCCGTCACCGTGCCGTTTTCCTTCGCGAACACCGGCTTCAACTTGGAGAAGTCTTCCGCCGTTGCGTTCATACGCGTGTGTTCATCCGTATCGAACACGACGTCACCCTTCTTCGACGGAATCGTGATCGGCAGGATCTGATCCTTGAAGTAGCCGCTCGTAATCGCATTGGCCGCGCGGCGATGCGATTCGAGTGCGAGCGCATCTTGTGTTTCGCGCGAGATTTCGTATTTGCGCGCGACGTTCTCGGCGGTCACGCCCATATGGATCGACTGGAACGGGTCGTTCAGCGCGCCGACCATCATGTCGACGAGGCGCGCATCGCCCATGCGCTGACCGAAGCGCGCAGCCGGCATGGAATACGGTGCGCGGCTCATGTTTTCCGCGCCGCCGCCGATCGCGATGTCGGCGTCGCCAAGCAGCACGCTTTGCGCGGCCGAGACGATCGCCTGCAAGCCCGAGCCGCACAGGCGGTTGACCGTCAACGCGGGCGCATGCTGCGCGACGCCGCCATTGATCGCCGCCACGCGGGCCAGATACATGTCTTTCGGTTCGGTATGCACGACATTGCCGAACACCACATGACCGACTTCGTCGCCCGACACGTTCGCGCGCGCCAGCGCTTCACGCACGACGCGTGCGCCGAGATCCGTCGGCGGAAAATCCTTCAGACTGCCGCCAAAACCGCCGATTGCCGTACGCACACCGCTTACCACCACTACGTCCCGTTGCATCGCTCGCTCCTCTCTTTAGTCTCAGGGTGATCTTGCCTTGCCGGTCTGCGGGGCACGCCTCGTGGCGCCTTGCCGTCAGCCGGCCAGGATGTGTTCGACCGCCTCCCGCGAAGGGATCGGCGCGACCGCGCCGTAACCTTGCGTGGACAGTGCCGCGGCGACGTTCGCATAACGCGCCGCCTGAAAAGGATCGTCACCCGCCACGATGCGCGCGATGAACGCGCCGCCGAAGCAGTCTCCCGCGCCGGTCGCATCGACTGCGTTGACGGCATGGCCCGGCACGACGCGCCGCTCGTCGGGCGTGGCGATGTACGAGCCGTCCTTGCCGAGCTTGAGCGCCACGACGCGCGGACCGTGCGACAGCAGGAAATCGACGATCTCGTCGCGGCCGGTCAAGCCGGTGAGTTCGGTCACGTCATCCCAGCTCGGCAGGCAAATGTCGGTTTGACGAATGGCTTCGAGCATCACCGCGCGTGCTCTTGCGAGTGGCCAAAGCTTCAGGCGCAGGTTGGTATCGAAGCTGACGCGCACGCCGTTGGCTCGCGCATGCTCGATCGCCGCTAGCGCTGCGTCGCAGGCGCTCAGGCTGATCGCGAGGCTGATGCCGGACAGATGGATGACTTTGGCCGCGGCGATCGCATCGAGCGGCAAATCGTGTGGCGCGTAGCGGCTCGCGGCCGATCCCGCGCGCAGATAGTCGAACGCGTGACCCGCGGGACCGTGCGAGACGAAATAGACGCCGGTGGATGCGTGCGGATCGACGCGCACGAGCGACGTGTCGACCTGCTCGCGTTCCCACAGGTCGATTAACAGATGCCCGAAATGGTCGCTGCCGACCGCCGACACGAAACCCGTCTTCGCGCCCTGCCGCGCTGCCGCGATACAGAAGTTCGACGTATCGCCGCCAAAGCCTTGCAGATAGTTCGGCTGATCTTTAGCGGACTGATTGAACTCGATCATCGCCTCGCCGAGAGCGAGAATCTCTGCGGGCCGGCTTGCCGGGGGCCGGCCGTCCGGCGTACTGGCCATGCTCGCCGTCATCGCTTAAACCTCGCCCCACAGGTCGTGGCCGTCGGCGCCGGTGATCTTCACCGAAACGAAATCGCCGACCTTGTAACGCTTCGACGCCTTGGTAGCCGGCGCGATATACACGACACCGTCGATCTCGGGCGCGTCCGCCGCCGTGCGGCCGATGCCGCCGTCGGCATTGATCTCGTCGACCAGCACTTTCAGCGTCTTGCCGACCTTCTTCGCGATCCGTTTGGCCGACACTTCTTCGGCGACTTGCATGAAACGCGCGCGGCGTTCTTCACGCACTTCGTCGGGCAATGCGCCGTCGAGTTCGTTGGCGTTCGCGCCTTCGACCGGCGAGTAAGCAAAGCAGCCAACCCGATCCAGCTCCGCCTCGCGGATGAAATCGAGCAGTGTCTGGAATTGCTCTTCGGTCTCACCCGGGAAGCCGGCGATGAACGTGCTGCGAATCGTCAGATCGGGGCAGATTTCACGCCAGGCCTTCACGCGCTCCATCACCTTCTCGGCGTTGGCCGGACGCTTCATGCGCTTCAACACTTCCGGATGTGCGTGCTGGAACGGCACGTCGAGATACGGCAACACGTGGCCCTTGAACGGACCTTCGGCCATCATCGGAATGACTTCATCGACGCTCGGATACGGATACACGTAGTGCAAACGCACCCATGCGCCGTATTGCGCCGCGAGTTCGCCGAGCGCGCCGACCAGATCGGTCATGCGTGTCTTGATCGGCTTGCCGTTCCAGAAACCGGTACGGTACTTGACGTCGACGCCATATGCACTCGTGTCCTGCGAAATCACCAGCAGCTCCTTCACGCCGGACTTGAACAGGTTTTCCGCTTCGAGCATCACTTCGGCAACCGGGCGCGACACGAGGTCGCCGCGCATGGACGGGATGATGCAGAACGTGCAGCGGTGGTTGCAGCCTTCGGAGATTTTGAGGTACGCGTAGTGGCGCGGCGTGAGCTTCACGCCGGCAGCCGGCACCAGATCGATGAACGGATCGTGCGGCTTCGGCAGATGGTTGTGCACCGCCTGCATCACTTCGCCAAGCGCGTGCGGGCCGGTGACGGCCAGCACCTTCGGATGTACCTCTTCGATCAGGTTCGAGCCGCTCGCGCTCTGCTTGGCGCCAAGACAGCCCGTGACGATCACCTTGCCGTTTTCGCTGAGCGCCTCACCGATTGCGTCGAGGCTTTCCTGCACGGCTTCGTCGATGAAACCGCAGGTGTTGACGACCACAAGGTCCGCGCCGTCGTAGGTGCCGGAGATCTCGTAGCCCTCGGCGCGCAACTGCGTGATGATCTGTTCGGAGTCGACGAGTGCTTTAGGACAGCCGAGGCTGACGAAACCGACTTTCGGAGTCGAAGGGGTCGGCACGGCGGGGGAAATGGTCTGCGACATAGGTGGGTCCGGCGTATAGCGGTGACGATGGCGACAAATGGGGACGGTGCGGCAAGGCTAAGGGGTCCGATGGTCATAAAGACCGAGCCCGGACAGCGTCCCGCGCACGCAACCCTTTATTGTACCGCGCCGCCGAGCGTGCAGCCGGTCAAGTGGCGAGCCATTGCCGGATCAAGCAGGCCGGGGGCCGCGCTTTGATTTGCCGGTATCAAGCCGTTGAATTCCTGGGCGCGCTCGATCACCTCGATAATTTCGCGCGAATCATGCAGGCGCCGGATGGCGGCATGCAGTTCGGCAGCCTCCGGCCAGGTCCGCTTGAGATAGCTGAGCCACATTTTGACGCGTCCATGCTCATGACGGGCCGCGACACGGGCTTGCAGCTTTCGCAGGTAGCCGGCGAGCTGGCCCAGCACGGCTGGCCATTCCTCGCCGGAAGGCGTCCGGTCCATCAGCCCGCGTATGCGCAAGGCGAGAAATGGATCCGACACGGCGCCCCGCCCGATCATCACGTCCGCGCAGCCGCTGACCGCCCGGCACCGCTCCCAGTCGGCCACCGTCCAGACTTCTCCGTTGGCAATGACCGGCACGTGCACGGCGGCGTCGATACGCGCGATCCACTCCCAGTGGGCCGGCGGCCGGTAGCCATGGTCGCGTGTCCTTGCATGCACCACGAGGGAGGCCGCGCCGCCTTCGGCCAGTGCCGTGGCGCAGTCGATCGCGAGCGACGTATCGGACACGCCGAGGCGCATTTTTGCTGTCACGGCGATACCGGCTGGCACCGCGGCGCGAACGGACGAAACGATCCGGTGCAACTGATCAGGGTGCGCCAGCAGCATCGCGCCGCCGCCGTGTCGATTGACGATTTTGGCGGGACAACCGAAGTTCAGATCGAGTCCATGGGGCGACAAACTGGCCGCCTGGGCCGCGTTCAGCGCCATCCATTCAGGATCGCTGCCGAGCAGTTGGATCACCATCGGCGTACCGCTGGGTGTACGGCCGCCGTGGAGGACTTCAGGCGTATCCCTTTCATAGACACGCTCGGGAAGCACCGAACCGGTGACCCTGACGAATTCGGACACGCAGCCGTCGAATCCGCCCGTGCTGGTCAGCACGTCGCGCAACACGTAATCCGCAAGCCCTTCCATGGGCGCAAGAAACAGCCGGCTCATGCGAGAACGGCGCCTAAGCTGCTTTTGCGAATCCGGCGGTCAGCCAAGGCTGACAAATCCGACCCTCGGAATCGAAGGCGTGGGCGCGGCGTGGGAAAGGATCTGGGACATATGTGGGGCGGGCATACAGCGGTGACGACGAGGCTAAATAGGGATGGTGCAACGTGGACTGAGAGGCAACAGGATCACGAGAACCACACCCCACACAGCGAACGCAACCCGCAATTGTACCGTGCCCGCGGCCATCCGCTCGTGCATGACGCATGACGCGTGGCGCGCGGGCCGCCGCGATCGCGCCCGGCGCCCTTTAGCACAATGTGGACAGCCGGCCGTCGCGTCCGTGAGGCGGACGCGCAAAGAAGCGCGCTTGTCGTCGAGTCGACGTCGGCGACGGCGCTACGCGCTTACTTCTTCTCCGGCTCCGGATTGCTTTGCGGATTAGCCGGCGCGACCGGCGCTCCAGCCGCATTCACCGGTCCACCTGGCGTGAACGGGAACGTGGCGAACATCGATTTCGCCTGGTTCTGCATCTGCTCCTGCATCTGCACGAACATGTTCTTCGACTGCTCGATATAGCTGGTCATCATGCCCTGCATCATCGGCGCCTGCATGTTCATGAACTGGGACCAGACTTCGGGGTTCATCGCCTTGCCTTCGTACAGATTCTTCGACTGATCGGCGAGCTTCGCCTGAATGTCGATGAAGGCCTGGATGTTCTTCTCCAGATACGTGCCCATCATGCCCTGCATCGCATGACCGTAGAAACGGATGATCTGCGACAACATCGACGACGAGAACATCGGCAAGCCGCCGCTCTCTTCTTCGAGAATGATCTGCAACAGGATGGCGCGCGTCAGGTCCTCGTTGCTCTTCGCATCGATGACCTTGAAATCCTCCTGATCCAGCACGAGCTGCTTAACATCCGTCAGCGTGATGTAGGTGCTCGTCTCAGTATCGTAGAGTCGACGATTCGGATACTTCTTGATCAATCGTTCGGCTGTTTTCTTTGTAGTAGTAGTCATGTAACGCCTTTGAGCGCAAGTTGAGCGCGGAAACGGCGTCATGCCGGCTGCGCAATCGGGTAATCGCACAGTCGAGACGCCGCCGGAACCATCTGAGCAGAAGCACGCCGCCTTGTGAGCAGCGCGCCGATGACTCAGCCCATATGCAAACCGCCATTCAGCGAAAAATCAGCACCCGTGGAGAAACCCGATTCGTCCGAGGCGAGCCATGCCACGATCGAGCCGATTTCGTCCGGCTGGCCGAGACGGCGCACCGGAATCGTCGCGACGATCTTTTCCAGCACGTCCGGGCGGATTGACTTGACCATATCCGTGCCGATGTAGCCCGGCGACACGGTGTTCACCGTCACGCCTTTAGTGGCCACTTCCTGCGCCAGCGACATCGTGAAGCCGTGAATGCCGGCCTTCGCGGTCGAGTAGTTGGTCTGGCCGAACTGCCCCTTCTGGCCGTTCACCGACGAAATGTTGATGACTCGCCCGAAGCCGCGTTCGACCATGCCGTCGATCACCTGCTTGGTGACGTTGAACAGACTGGTCAGGTTGGTGTCGATCACCGCCGTCCAGTCTTCATGCGTCATTTTGCGGAACACGACGTCGCGCGTAATACCGGCGTTGTTCACCAGCACGTCGATCTCGCCAACTTCGGCCTTGACCTTGTCGAACGCCTGCTTGGTCGATTCCCAATCGCCGACGTTGCCTTCGGACGCAATGAAATCATAGCCGAGCGCCTTCTGCTCTTCGAGCCACTTCACGCGGCGCGGCGAGTTCGGGCCACATCCTGCAACCACCTTGAAACCCTCTTTGTGCAGCCGTTGGCAAATGCTCGTGCCGATGCCGCCCATCCCGCCCGTTACGTACGCAATTCGCTGTGTCATACACTACACTCCGTTTTTCGTTTTCGAGGCGCCGACCGGCTGCCTCTTCCCTCGCCTGATGCTTCATCTCCACTGCCGCCGGGCGACCGGCCGACGAGGCCATTGCTCACCGCACGACACCTGCTGCGAGGTGCCGCGCGGCAATCCTGCTTACCGCCTGTTAAATCTTACCTACGAGCCCATTCGGGCCGCCCTGGGTTCCAGGCCCGAGGCCCGTTAAGCGCGCTCGAGCGCCAGCGCTACGCCCATGCCGCCGCCGATACACAGCGACGCCAGACCCTTCTTCGCATCGCGCTTCTGCATTTCGTGCAGCAGCGTGACGAGAATCCGGGCTCCGGACGCACCGATCGGATGGCCGATCGCGATCGCGCCGCCGTTCACGTTGATCTTCGACGTGTCCCAGCCCATTTGCTGATTCACGGCGCACGCCTGTGCGGCAAAGGCTTCGTTGATTTCCATCAGGTCCAGATCGGCCGGCGTCCAGCCAGCGCGTTCGAGACAACGGCGCGAGGCCGGCACCGGGCCCATGCCCATCACCTTCGGATCCAGACCCGAGGTGGCGTAAGCCTTGACGCGCGCGAGCGGCGTGAGACCCAGCGCTTCAGCCTTCTTCGCCGACATCACCAGCACTGCCGCCGCGCCGTCGTTCAGGCCCGACGCGTTGGCCGCCGTAACCGTGCCTTCCTTCGAGAAAGCCGGCTTCAGACCCGCCAGCGATTCAGCCGTCACGCCATGACGCACGAACTCGTCCGTTGCGAAACGCAGCGGCTCGCCCTTGCGTTGCGGAATTTCCACCGGCACGATTTCGTCGTTGAAACGACCCGACTTCTGCGCGGCTTCCGCCTTGTTCTGCGACAGCGCCGCGAACGCATCCTGCTGCTCGCGCGTAATGCCGTATTCCTTGGCGACGTTTTCCGCCGTCACGCCCATGTGGTACTGGTTGTAGACGTCCCACAGACCGTCGACGATCATCGAGTCGATCAGCTTCGCGTCGCCCATGCGGAAACCGTCGCGCGAGCCCGGCAGCACGTGCGGCGCGGCGCTCATGTTTTCCTGACCGCCGGCGATCACGATGTCCGCATCGCCCGCGATGATCGCGTTGGCCGCCAGCATCACGGACTTCAGACCCGAGCCGCACACCACGTTGATCGTCATGCCGGGCACGGCCGTGGGTAGACCCGCCTTGATCAGCGACTGACGCGCCGGGTTCTGACCCGAGCCTGCCGTCAGCACCTGCCCCAGGATGACTTCGCTGACCTGCTCAGGCTTCAGACCAGACCGTTCGAGCACGGCGCGAATCACTGTGGCGCCGAGTTCGGGCGCGGCGATCTTCGCCAGCGACCCACCGAATTTGCCTACTGCCGTACGGGCGGCCGATACGATCACAACATCAGTCATTTCCATGTCCTCCGGACATCGGCCAAATACGCCGTAGCCCGTCAAGTTAAAAAATCTTGTTGCTCATGCGCCCTTGCTGATCCGGACGCGCATTCATACCCGCCAAACACACCGCGCCTTGAAGCACGCTAAAGCCTACTCCCGTTGCCGCACATAACGCCCGGGCGCCGGCTCGATCACCGGGAATTCGGCGGAACCGGCGCAGGCGCGCGGCTTCACTTTCTTGCCGCCGAACTGATCGAGCCACGTGGTCCATTCGGGCCACCAGCTGCCAGGCACTTCGGTTGCCTGATCGAGCCATTCGTCCGTGCTTTCCGGCAACGCCTTGACGTCGCCTTCCAGTGTCCAGTAACTGCGTTTTTTCTTCGCCGGGGGATTGATCACCCCCGCGATATGACCCGACGCGCCGAGCACGAACTTCAGCGGCCCGGTAAGCAGCGGCGCCGACGCATAGGCGGTTTGCCAAGGCACGATATGGTCCTCGCGCGAACCGTAGATGAAAGTGGGCACGTCGATCTTCGAGAGGTCGACCGGCTCGCCGCAGGTGGTCAATGCACCCGGCTCGCGCAGACGATTCTCAAGATACGTGTTGCGCAGATACCAGACGTACATCGGGCCCGGCAAGCTGGTCGAATCGCTGTTCCAGTACAGCAGATCGAACGGCACCGGTGTGCGACCCTTGAGATAATTGTCTACAACGTAGTTCCACACCAGATCGTTCGGCCGCAGGAACGAAAAGGTGTTGGCGAATTCGATGCCGCGCATCAATCCCGGCGCGCTGCCGTTCTTGCCGCCAATGGTCTGCTCGCGCATCTGCACATGCGCCTCGTCGACGAACACGTCGAGCACGCCCGTGTCCGAGAAATCGAGCATTGCCGTGAGCAAGGTCATCGACGCGGCCGGATGCTGGCCGCGCGCTGCCGCCACCGCCAGCGCCGTGGCCAGCATCGTGCCGCCCACGCAGAAACCCAGTGTGTTGATCTGCTCGCGGCCGCTGATCTTGCTGACCGTCTCGATCGCTTTGAGGACGCCCTCGCCGATGTAGTCGTCCCACGTCTTGCCCGCGACCGATGCATCCGCGCTGCGCCACGAAATCAGGAACACCTGATGACCCGAATCGAGCCCGTGCGCGACCAGCGAGTTCTCCGGTTGCAGATCAAGAATGTAGAACTTGTTGATGCAAGGCGGCACGATCAGCAGCGGCCGCTCACGCACGGTAGCCGTGCGCGGCTTGTACTGGATCAACTGAATCAGGTCGTTCTCGAACACCACCGAGCCTTCGGTGGTCGCGAGATTTTCGCCGACCACGAAACGTGATTCGTCCGTCTGGGAAATCTTGCCGCGCTGCAAGTCGCCCAGCAGATTCATCACGCCCTGCCGCAAGCTCTCACCCTGGCTATCCAGCAAGGTCTTTTGCGCTTCCGGATTCAATGCGAAAAAGTTGCTGGGCGATGCCGCCGCGGTCCATTGCTGAACAGCGAAACGGATGCGCTCGCGCATCTTCGGTTCCGTTTCGAGCGCGTCGACCATTTCCTGCAGATAGCGTGCGTTCAACAGATACCACGCAGCGGTAAATGCGTAGGCCGGCGTCGCGCTCCACGCGTCCGAACTGAAGCGGCGATCTTTGAGTTCGGGGGCTTTCGCCGTGGAGGTGGCCGCCTGCTGGATCAACTCCATCGCCTCGCGCGAATAATCGGCTTGCAGCTTTTGCAGACGCTCCGAGGGAATCGCGGCGCCCGGAATATTGAGTCCGGCGAATGAAGGCAATGACGGCAGGGATCCCGCAGCCAGTTTGCTGAAGTCAGGCATGCCGGGGAACGACGGCATCTGCGGCAAGCCCATTTGCGGCATTGCGGGGATACCCATGGGCGGCATCTGAGGCATTTGCGGAATCGGGAAATGCGTGCCATTGCCGCCAGGCGGCGTGCCGAGCGAACGCCATGCGCTCATCCAGGCGTCGAATAACTGCTGCATGCCTGCGGCCGGTGTTGCACCGCTCGTACCGGCCTGCTGCGTGTGCTCCGTTGAGGAGTCCGTGCTGGGGGAAGCTGAGGAATGTGATGCTGCCATACCTGCTTTTGACCGGTAAGTCCTTGCGGACGGGTTGAGAGGCAGGTTCATGCGCACGTGGGCGATTGCTCGCGACCCTGTCACGCCCTGTCCCATGTACGAGGAACTGTGAGGAACATTCTTGCTCCCCATCGCAAGGCATGTCAATGCTTGTTCCCGATTTTGCCGCAGTGCGATAGTTTTTTAATTATCGTTTTCCCTGTGTAGCAGATCGCGCTTTTGAGACAAGGGTTCAATGGTGTAGACACAGGAGGAAAAAGCTCCCGTGTTGCACGAGTTTATGGCGTTTTATGTGTTCGCATGCGGACACTTTTGCCGCAGATCTACACACGTGTGACGAATTCCGGCAGCGCAGCAAAAAAGCGTGCCACGCCTCCGAACAAACCCTCATGCGCGTGCTCCAGGGCGACGTCACGCCCACCGTGGTGGGCGCCATCCCGGCTCGCTTAATCCGCGATCGTCTGCGCCTGATCGTCCAGCCAGATCAGCGCGGCCATGCGGCCGGTCTCGCGATCGCGGCGATAGGAATAGAAACGCTCACGTTGCGTGACCGTACACAGATCGCCGCCGACAATGCGCGTCACGCCGAGCCGCTGCAAGCGCAAGCGCGCCAGCGCAGCGAGATCGGCGAGATATTTGCCGGGGTTGTGCGGATGCGTAACGAATGCGTTTGCGGTGGCCTCGCGTTGTGCGCCGTCCACGCCATTCATGAAGGCGTCACGCACGTCTGCCCCTACCTCGAAAGCGTCCGGTCCGATCGCCGGGCCGAGATAGGCGTGCAACGACGAGGCCGCGACGCCAGCGAGATCGGCAACGCACTGCGCGGTCTGTTCGACAATGCCGGCTGCGAGGCCACGCCAGCCGGCATGGGCCGCACCGACCGCGCGTCCCGCTTCGTCGCACAACAGCACCGGCATGCAGTCGGCGACCATCACGACACACACGGTGCCGGGCCGATCGGTAACGCTGGCGTCCGCTCGTGTCGGCGTACCGCTTGCGCGAGACTGCGCGAGCGCATCTTCAGCACGCACTATGCCGGCGCCGTGAATCTGCTCGAGCCAGGCGGTCTCGCCTACACCTGCCAGACTTAATAGCCGGGCACGATTGGTTGCGACCGCGACAGGATCGTCACCGGCTTTCATCCCCAGATTCAGACCGCCGGGCTGGTCCATGCCGTCCTGCCAGCGGCCGAACGGCGGCTCGCTCACGCCGCCGTTGCGCGTGGTGACGAGCGCGCGCACCCGCGGTGACACGTTCCATGCCGGTTGCACAACATCGGCAAAGCTCAGCTCGGGCAAGCTCATGCGTGACCGTCCTCGTCGTGTTCGTCGTCGCCTTCGTCCTGATCGTCGTGATCGCCGCCGCCGTGTGTTTCGTCTTCGTCAGCGTAGTCGTCCGCGGAGGCGTCGTAGTCGTCTTCCTCATAGTACGTCTCGTCGAACTCGCCCGCATCGTCACGCCCGAGACCGAGCGCCGCCGAGAGCACCTGCATGTCTTCCGGTGCATTGGCGCGCCACTGCATGGTGCGGCCGGTTTGCGGATGGATCAGGCCGAGGCGCCATGCATGCAGCGCCTGACGCGCGAAACCGTCCGGCAACGGCGTCACCGAGCGCTTGCCGCGCGCGCGCCCATAGATCGGATCGCCGAGCAGCGGATGGCCGATATGCGCGCAATGCACGCGAATCTGATGGGTGCGGCCAGTCTCCAGATCGCAATGAATCGCGGTGACCGGCTGACGCTGCCAGATCGCCGTGTCCACGCGACGAAAATGCGTGCGCGCCGCCTTGCCCGACGCGCTCGTCACTACCGCCATGCGGGTGCGTTCGCGCGGATCGCGGCCGATCGGCGCGTCGATCGTGCCTTCTTCAGGCATGTTGCCCCACACCAGCGCGAGATAACGGCGCTTCACCGTGCGCGCCTGGAGCTGGCGCACCAGATCGGTCTGCGCCTCGAGCGTGCGCGCCACCACCATCAGACCGGACGTTTCCTTGTCGAGCCGATGGACGATACCGGCACGCGGCAGGCCCGCGGCGGCGTCGCCATAGCGGTAAAGCAGGCCGTTCAGGACCGTGCCGCTCCAGTTGCCGGCCGCCGGATGCACGACCATGCCGGCCGGCTTGTTGATGACCACCAGCGTGTCGTCCTCGTAGACGATCTCAAGCGGCACCGGCTCGGGCGTGAACGCGAGTTGTTCCGGCAGCAGATCGGGCACGAGCTCGATCGTCGCGCCAAGCGGCACCGGCTGACGGATTTTTGCCGGCTTGCCGTCGATGCGCACGCGCTCCGACTCGATCCAGCTTTGCAGCCGGTTACGTGAAAACTCCGGAAAGACACGGGCGAGCACCTTGTCGAGGCGTTCGCCGGCCATTTCGTCGGGCACGACGACGTGGCGCGGCGTCTCGTCCGCCACCCGGCTCGCCACCGTCGGCACCGTGCTTTGCGGGCCGGAGAGAGCAAGCGCGTCGCTGCCGAGATCGTCGTCGAGTGAATCGACGCTCAACGCGTCGGAGGGGTCAGCGCTTACGCTATAATCTTTGTTGCTATTCCCGGCGCCGTGTGCGGCACCTGGAGTATTTGAGCGGGTCATTGAGTCTGGGTCACCTGGACGTAAAGCTAGACTGGAAAATGCGAGCCTTGAACACCATCACTAAAGCGGCGATCAATTTGGCGGCCATCAAGAAGGCGGCCCGGAAAGTGGCCGGATACATTGCATGTGCCGCAGCCGTCGCCGTTGTTGCGGCTTGTCACGGCCTGCCGGAAAAGACCGACGAGACGGCTACGTGGAACAACAACAAATTATATACGGAGGCGAACGACGCTCTGTCCGGTGGTGATTTCGGCAAGTGCGCCAAGTATTTCGAGATGCTCGAAGGCCGCGACCCGTTCGGTCACTTTGCCCAGCAGGCGCAGATCAACGTCGCGTATTGCAACTGGAAAGATAACGAAAACGCCGCCGCCGACCAGGCGATCGACCGCTTCATCCAGCTGCATCCGGATCACCCGGACATCGCCTACGCGTACTACCTGAAGGGCATGATCCACTTCAACGACGACCTCGGTCTGTTCGGCCGATTCTCCGGCCAGGACATGAGCGAGCGCGATCCGAAGTCGCTGCGCGAGTCGTATGACGCGTTCAAAGTCGTGGTCGACAGGTACCCGAACAGCAAGTATGCGCCGGACGCCGCGCAACGCATGCGCTATATCGTGAATGCGCTGGCGTCGCACGAAGTCCACGCGGCGGATTACTACTATCGCCGTGGCGCCTACGTCGCCGCGATCAACCGCGCGCAACTGGCGTTGAAGGAATACAAGAACGCGCCGGCTATCGAAGACGCACTGCACATCATGATGCTGTCGTACGAGAAGCTGAATCAGCCGCAACTGGCCGACGACACGAAGCGCATTCTGGCAGGCACCTTTCCCGACAGCCCGTACATCACCGGCCATGCAAGGCCGGGTAAGGAAAAGTCCTGGTGGCAGTTCTAAGCCTCGACCAGACGCTTTAACCTGAAGCTTCAAACAGAAACGCCACGACTTCGGTCGTGGCGTTTCTGTTTGTGGAGCGCCGTCAGCCCATGCACCACAGGCTCGCATCAGGCGCCCTTAGTCCCGCTCGAACAACGCAATCGACTCCACGTGCGAAGTGTGCGGGAACATGTTCACCACGCCCGCCCCCACCAGCCGGTAGCCGGCTTCATGCACTAGCACGCCCGAATCGCGTGCGAGCGTCGCCGGATTGCACGACACGTAGACAATACGCCTGGGTAGCGGCCCATTGCCGCTCTGTGCGATCTCCGAAAGCGCCTTGGCGACCGCCAGCGCGCCTTCGCGCGGCGGGTCGACGAGGAATTTGTCGAAATGGCCGAGCGCGCGCATGTCGTCGGCGGTGACTTCGAACAGGTTGCGGCAGGCAAACGACGTGTGGCCCGCCACACCGTTCACCTCGGCATTGGCCAGCGCGCGCGAAGTCAGCACGTCACTACCCTCGATCCCCACCACTTCCTTCGAAATCCGGGCGAGCGGCAGCGTGAAATTGCCGATCCCGCAAAACAGATCGAGCACGCGGTCGGTGCTGGCCGGCGCCAGCAAACGCAGCGCGCGGCTCACCAGCACGCGATTGATTGCGTGATTCACCTGGGTGAAATCGGTCGGCTTGAACGGCATCCGGATGTTGAATTCCGGCAGCGTGTAGTCGAGTTGCACGTCGAGCGGATAGAACGGCGAAACCGTCTCAGGACCGCCCGGCTGCAACCACCATTGGATCTTGTGTTCGTCGGCGAAATCGCGCAGCACCTGTTCGTCGGCGGCGGTGAGCGGCGCGAGATTGCGCAGCACCAGCGCGGTGACCGACGAGCCGACCGCGAGTTCGATCTGCGGCATACGATCGTAAATCGACAGCTTGCGGATCATGAAGCGCAGCGGCATCAGCATCGCCGAAATGTGCGGCGGCAGCACCTCGCAGGTCTTCATATCGGCGATTTGGCTGCTCTTCTTCTCGTAGAAGCCGATCCGCATGCCACCCTTTTCCGGCAGATAGCGCACAGCCAGACGCGCGCGATAGCGGTAGCCCCACGCCGGTCCGTGAATCGGCCGGAATATCGTCTCCGGGCGCAGCTTCGCCAGATGCTGGAAATCGTCTTCGAGCACACGCTGCTTGACCGAGATCTGGGCGCGGATGTCGAGATGCTGCATCGAACAGCCGCCGCAGATATCGAAGTAGCTGCATTTCGGTTTGGTGCGAAGCACGCTTTCGCGGAACACCTGGACAACCTCGGCCTGCTCGAATTTCGACTTGCTGCGATGCGTCGAGTAGCTGACACGCTCGCCGGGCAACGCGCCTTCGACAAAAACCACCTTGCCGGGCGTGCCGTCTTCGCTCTCGATGCGGCCTACGCCGCGCGCTTCCATATCGAGCGAAACGATTTCGATGATCGGCTCATTGCCGGTGATGACGCGCGCTTTGACCGGAGCGGGCGCCTTCTGGCGCTTAGGCGAGCGGCGTTGGGGGGCAGTTCGGGACACCTGCGACTTCCTGACAAACTTGGGGAAAGGCGAGATTGTAGACGAAGCCTCGTCGTTGCCAATGATTTGGAGCGGCTGCGGCCGCTAGCGCCTGCTCACCCGCCCCATAATCGATTCGCGTGCCGCGAATCCCTTCGCCATCAGATTATTGCGGTCTATTGATCGAACGCGGCCAGATACTCAGCCCATTGTGGCGCCGCTTCCAGCGCTAATGCATTCTTGACCAGGTTGATCTCGTCAGCATACTCCTCGGCCGAGAACGCGCCGCGGATCAGCTGGAAGCGGCAATACAGCAGGTACGTATTGACGACGTCGGTCTCGCAATAATTGCGGATTTCCTCAATGCGCCCTTCCTGGTACGCGTGCCACACCTGGCTGCCGTCCATGCCCATCTTGCCGGGGAACCCGCACATCTTCGCGAGCGCGTCGAGCGGCGCGTTGGCGCGCGCCTGATACATCGCCAGCACGTCCATCAGATCGGTGTGACGCGCGTGATAGCGGCTGATATAGTTGTTCCACTTGAACTCGCGGTCGTCCTCGCCGAGGTCCCAGAAACGGGACGCCGGAATACCGTTGACCAGCGCGCGGTAGTTCAGCACCGGCAAGTCGAACCCGCCGCCGTTCCATGACACGAGCTGCGGCGTGTACTTCTCGATCACGCGATAAAACGACTGCACGAGCGCCGCCTCGCCGTCTTCCAGCGTGCCGAGCGAGCGCACACGGAAACCGTTGTTGTCGCGGAACACGCAGGAAATCGCCGCGATGCGCTGCAGGTGGTGCGGCAGGAAATCGCTACCGGTCTTTTCCCGGCGCGCCGCAAAAGCGTGCTCGGCGACTTCGGCGTCGCTCAGCGTAGCGGGCAAATCTTCGAGGCGGCGAATGCCGGCGACATCGGGAATCGTCTCGATGTCGAAAACAAGAATCGGTGTCATCAGCTTATAGAACGGCGTCCTTGCGAACACCGTTGGAGGCAAAGAAGCGCTTTAACCGCACCAGCGCTTCCTGTTGGATCTGGCGGACACGCTCGCGCGTGAGGCCCATTTCGTCGGCCAGCTCTTCGAGCGTGGCGGGCTCGATATGATTCAGCCCGAAGCGGCGCTCGATCACGTGGCGATGCTTGTCGGACAGCCGCGCGAGCCAGGCACGTGTAAGCGTTTCCAGTTCACGATGCTGCACTTCGGCATCCGGCGACTGGCTTTGATCGTCGGACAGCAGATCGAGCAGGCTGCTCGCCGGGTCAAGATCGAGCGGCGCGTCGAGCGATGCGGTGTGTTCGTTCAGCGCGAGAATGTCGGTGACTTCGTCGGTGGTCTTGCCGGTCAGATACGCGATGTCGTCGATGCTGGCGTCGCGGCGCTCGGCGGCTTCCCCGGAATTCATCGAATTCTTTTCCAGATGGCGCTTCGCGCGCAGCACCTGATTGAGCTCACGGATCACGTGCACCGGCAAACGCACCGTGCGCGCCTGGTTCATGATCGCGCGTTCGATGCTCTGGCGAATCCACCAGGTGGCATACGTCGAGAAACGGAAGCCGCGTGTGGGATCGAATTTCTCGATGGCGTGCATCAGGCCGAGGTTGCCCTCTTCGATCAGATCGAGCAGCGGCACGCCGCGGTTCAGGTAACCCTTCGCGATGCTGACGACAAGCCGCAAATTGCGCTCGATCATCACTTGCCGCGCGTCGAACTCGCCGGCCTTCGCCAGACGCGAATACTTCTGCTCTTCCTCGACGGTCAGAAGCGGCTTGACGCTGATGCGGTTCAGGTAATGCTGAATCGTGTCGGCCGTCAGCTCGGCTTGCAGCAGCGCACGGAAATCGTCTACGTCGGGCGGCGCTTCGCTCGCGCTTTCGCGACCCTCGCCGACTTCTTCCGCGCCCTGGCGTTCGTCGAGATCGCGCTCCTCCACGATCTCTTCTTCCGCATCCGAAGCGCCGCTATCCTCCACCGAAGCGGACGTGACGCGGCTAATCGTCTCAGACTCGGCTTGCGGCAGGCGGCGCTTCGATTTCGGCATGGTCGTATCGCTTATTGCGGCGGCAAATACTTCAGTGGGTCGACAGGTTTACCCTGCCGGCGAACTTCGAAATGCAACATCACGCGGTCGGAATCGCTATTGCCCATCTCGGCGATCTTCTGCCCTTTGGTCACCGCATCCCCTTCTTTTACCATCAAAGCGCGGTTGTGTGCATACGCCGTGAGATAAGTTGCATCATGCTTGATGATAATGAGATTACCGTAACCACGCAGCCCATTTCCAGCGTAAACCACGCGTCCATCCGCCGAAGCCTTGACCGGATCGCCAGCCGCGCCGCCGATATTAATACCCTTGTTGGTCGAATCGTTGAACGTGCCGAGCAGCGCCCCCCGCACCGGCCATGCAAACACAATGTTGCCGGAGGCGCCGGCACTCGAGTCGCTCGCGGCACCCGGATTGGCCGGTGGCGTCAGCGACGCGTTGTTCGCACCCGAACCATAGATCGGCGACGCCGCGACACCCGCTGCGGCACCGGCCGATGACGGCGTGCTGCCAAGCGGCGCGCTCTGCACTGCGCCACCGCCGCCGATCGGTGCCGTCGACACGCCCGGCGTCAGGGCAGCAGTGTTCGCGCCAGGCGGCACGACGCGCAGCAACTGATCGACTTCAATCTGATTCGGATTGGTGAGATTGTTCCACGTCGAAATGTCGCGGTAGTTCTGGCCGTTCTCCAACGCGATCCGGTACAGCGTATCGCCCGGCTTCACGCGATAGTAGCCCGGCGGCGGCGGTCCGAGCGGCACGGCCGGCTGCTGCGCGGCTTGCGTGCCGAGCGCGCCACTGCCGGAGCGGTCGACGACCGGCGCCTGATCGAGGCGGGTCGCACAAGCCGACATCAACAGGGACAAGGCGAGCACGCACACGCTACGCTGGGTTACGGTCATGGGCATATTCAGTCTGGTTCTTTGCATCGCGCGCAACATACTCATCGGTGTCAAATCACTCCGGATTTTAAGGGTACAAAGAAAACGCGATCAAGCCGCGACTCGCGCCACTGCGCGGGCCCGAGGCGCTCGACCAGGGTCAGCACCTGGTTCTGGCCTTCCTGCGAGCCGACCGGCGCGACCAGACGGCCGCCGATCGCGAGTTGTTCAAGTAATGCTTGCGGTACGTCGAGCCCGGCCGCGGCGATCACGATCGCATCGAACGGCGCCGCCGACGGCAGCCCCAGGCGGCCATCGCCATAGTGCAACCGGATGTTCGGAATGCGCAGCGGACGCAAGTTTGTCTTCGCGCGTTCGGACAGCGGCTTGATGCGTTCGATCGAATAAACATCCCGCGCCACCTGGCTCAGTACCGCAGCCTGATAGCCGCAACCGGTGCCGATTTCGAGCACGTTGTTCAACGCGCGGCCGGCTGCCGCCAGTTCGATCATCCGCGCGACCACCGAAGGCTTGGAAATCGTCTGGTGATGACCGATCGGCAGCGCGGCATCTTCATAGGCCTGAGCCGCGAGGCCCGGGTCGACGAACATGTGGCGCGGCACCACCGACATCGCGTTCAACACGCGCTGATCGGTCACACCGTTCGCACGCAGGCGTTCGACCATCCGTTCGCGAACCCGTTCCGAAGTCAGCGCCAAAGCACCGTTCAACGCGACGTTCGGCACAGAAGTCCGCTCGTTGAGTTTGGCGGCGGGTTTGTTTAGCGGCGCAAGTTTTGGCGCGGCGCGCACTGCCGCACCTTGCGCGATGGCAGTTGCGCGGGGTTTGGCTTGCGGCTTTGTGTGCGAAGTCGCCTGAGCTTGAGTCTGTGCCCTCGCCGGCGACTTCGCTGGGGTCTTCCCCGCGGAACCAGGCGGCGAATTCTTTGCCGGTTGCTGGCGCGCGTTCAGCGCCGCGCTCGCGGCGAGTGCTGCCGCGCGCACGTCGCCCGGACGCCCTTCTGTTCGGCGCGGTTCGCGCACCAGGTCTTCGAGGCCGAGCGGAAAGCGCTTTGCGCGCTCGCTGGTCATGAAGCGCGGCTGCCGGCACGCGCCCAGTCGCGCGCTGCGGGCAGCATTTGCGTGTGGGTCAGGTCGAGCTGCAGCGGCGTGATCGACACCTGGCCGTTGGCGACAGCGTGGAAATCGGTGCCTTCGCTCGCATCGCGCGCGCTCCCCGACGGGCCGATCCAGTAGATCGGTTCGCCGCGCGGGTTGGTCTGGCGGATCACCGGCTGCGACGGATGCCGCTTGCCGAGACGCGTGATATGCCAGCCGCCGAGTTGCTCATACGGCAGGTTCGGAATATTGACGTTCAGGAGCGGATGCCCCGGCAACGGTTGCGCGAGGTAATGCGCGACGATCTCGGCGGCCACACGCGCGGCATCTTCGAGATGCACCCAGTCTTTGTCGACCAGCGAGAAGGCGATGGCCGGCACACCGAACATGATGCCTTCGGTGGCGGCGGCGACGGTGCCCGAATAGAGCGTGTCCTCACCCATGTTCTGGCCGTTGTTGATGCCGGAGACGACGAGGTCGGGCGTGTGGTCCAGCATACCGGTCAGTGCGATGTGCACCGAATCGGTTGGCGTGCCGTTGACGTAGTAAAAACCGTTCGCCGAACGCAGGACCGAAAGCGGACGCGACAGCGTCAAGGAATTGGACGCGCCGCTGCAGTTCTGCTCGGGCGCCATCACGGTGACGTCCGCGATCGGCTTGAGCGCTTCGTAAAGCGCGGCAAGGCCGGGCGCCAGATAGCCGTCGTCATTGCTGATTAGGATTCGCATGCGGCGATTGTAACCGAGGAAAGAAGGCACGCGAACGACACAGCAGGCGGTGCGCGCATCACATGCAAAGCGCACGCGCCGGGCTCCGCGCCGACGGGTATCGACCGCGCAGGCACCCGGCTTCGAGTAATAAAAACGCACGGTCGTGCGGATTGTTTTACACTCAGAATAGTTGCGACGCCCTGGAGGAAGTGCCCTTGAGGGACCCTGATCGATATGGAGACACGATGCGCGCGATTCGCTGTAATCAGTACGGGCCGCCGGAGAGCCTGGTCGTCGAAAATCTGCCGGATCTCGAGGCGCCGCCGGGCCACGTCGTGATCGACGTCAAAGCCGCGGCCGTCAACTTTCCCGATGTGTTGATCATCGAGAACAAATACCAGTTCAAACCGCCCCTGCCCTTTACCCCCGGCTCGGAAGTCGCGGGCGTCGTGCGCGCAGTCGGCGCCGGCGTGACGCAATTCAAACCGGGCTCGCGCGTGGTCGCATTCACCGGCTCAGGCGGGTTTGCCGAGCAGGCACTGGCACCGGTCACGGCGTGCGTGCCGCTGGCGGACGGCGTCGATTTCGAGCTGGCCGCGGCGTTCACGCTTGCCTATGGCACTTCGCATCATGCGGTGGTCGATCGCGGTCAGTTGAAGGCCGGCGAGACGATGCTCGTGTTGGGCGCGGCGGGCGGCGTCGGGCTCGCCGCGGTCGAGATCGGCAAGGCGCTCGGCGCACGCGTGATTGCAGCGGCATCGACCGACGAGAAGCTCGCCACCTGCGTGAAGCACGGCGCGGACGCCACGATTAATTACAGCACCGAAGACCTGCGCGAGCGCATCAAGGCGCTGACCGACGGCAAGGGTCCGGACGTGATCTACGACCCGGTTGGCGGCGTGTATGCGGAACCGGCGTTTCGCAGCATCGGTTGGCGCGGGCGTTATCTGGTGGTCGGCTTTGCAAACGGCGAGATTCCGAAGCTGCCGCTCAACCTGACGCTGCTCAAGGGTGCAAGTCTGGTCGGCGTGTTCTGGGGCGACTTTGCGAAACGCGAGCCGCAGCACAATCACGCTGCGTTCGACCAGATGACTGGATGGATCGGCGAAGGCAAGCTTAAGCCCTACGTTTCGGAACGTTATTCGCTCGACGACACCGGCCGTGCGCTGCGCGATATGGCGGAACGCCGGGTAATCGGGAAGGTGGTGATTACGCCTTAGCCGTGAGCCGTCGCGCGCTCGACCTTCGCTTCATTGAGCGTCAAATCGAAACGGCGCGCGGTTTTAGAACCACGCGCCGTTTTTGCTGCACCCTGGCTTGCCGAGCCCTGCGCTCACTTACACAATCTGTTGCGCGTGCAACCTTGCAATCTGGTCAGAATCGTAACCTAGCGATTGCAGGACTTCGTCGGTATGTTCACCCAGTTCCGGGCCTAACCAGCGCGTTTCGCCGGGGGTTTCCGAGAGCTTCGGCGTGACCGACGGCAGCGTGATTTCCTGACCGTCCTGCCATTTGAAGCGCTGGATCATCTGGCGCGCCATGTATTGCGGATCGGTGAACATGTCCGCGACGCTGTAAATGCGGCCGACCGGCACGTCGGCGGCGTTCAGCACGGTGAGCGCTTCGTCGATGGTGCGCGTGGCGAGCCACGCGGCGATCGCGCCGTCGATTTCCTGGGTACGCGGCACGCGGCCGTCGTTGTGCGCCAAGCCTGGATCGTTCGCCAGGTCCTCGCGTTCGATAGCGACCATCAGGCGCTTGAAGATCGGATCGCTATTGCCGCCAATGACGATGCTGCCGTCGCGGCAAGGATACGTGTTCGACGGCACGATGCCCGGCAGCGACGCGCCGGTGCGCTCGCGCACCATGCCGTACACGCCGTACTCCGGCACCACGCTCTCCATCATGTTGAAGACCGCCTCGTACAGCGCGACGTCGACCACCTGCCCTTTGCCGCCGTTCACCTGCTTGTGATGCAGCGCCATCAATGCGCCGATCACGCCGTGCAGCGCGGCAATCGAATCGCCGATCGAAATACCAATACGTGGCGGCGGCAAATCCGGATAGCCGGTGATGTGGCGCAAACCGCCCATCGATTCGGCAATCGCGCCGAATCCAGGCCGGTCGCGATACGGCCCGGTCTGGCCGTAGCCGGACAGACGCACCATCACGAGCCCAGGGTTCTCCGCCGACAGGACGTCATAACCGAGGCCGAGCTTCTCCAGCAAACCCGGCCGGAAATTTTCGACGACGATATCGGCTTCTTTCGCCAGACGCCGCACGATCTCCTTGCCTTCCTCGGCTTTCAGATTGATCGTGACGGATTTCTTGTTGCGCGCCTGCACGGCCCACCATAAGGACGTGCCACCGACTTCCGGATAGAGCTTGCGCCATTTGCGCAGCGGATCGCCGCCTTTGGGATCTTCGATCTTGATGACGTCGGCGCCGAACTCGCCGAGAAAGCGCGCGGCGAATGGGCCGGCGATCAGCGTGCCGAGCTCGAGCACCCTGACGCCGGCAAGCGGGCCTTTGGGTGTGGCGCCAGGGTCAGGATTGACGCTCATGTGTCTCCTCTGTGTTCTGTTCTTGCCCGGGCGCGTCGCGAAGCGTTGCAACTCGGTCCCGCGCGGTTAGCTCAGGCATGGCAGGCGTGACGATCTGGCGCTGTCAGTGACCGTGCTACATCGAGCGCCGGTCGAGCATCGCGCGGGCGATCGTGCCGGCGTCGACGTACTCGAGTTCGCCGCCCACCGGCACGCCGCGCGCGAGGCGCGTCACGACAAGACCGCGCGCCTTGAGCGTCTGCCCGAGGTAATGCGCGGTGGCCTCGCCTTCATTGGTGAAATTGGTTGCGAGCACAACTTCCTTGACGATTCCATCCGACGCGCGCTTGACCAGCCGGTCGAAATGAATCTCCTTCGGGCCGATGCCGTCGAGCGGACTGAGCCGCCCCATCAGCACGAAATAAAGGCCGCGATAGGTCATGGTCTGTTCGAGCATGATCTGGTCGGCGGGCGTCTCGACGACACATAACAACGCCGGATCGCGCTCCTCATCGAGGCAGACCTCGCAGATCTGCGCTTCGGTAAAGGTATTGCACTTCTCGCAGTGCTGCAGATGTTCAGTCGCGAACAGCAACGAGCGCCCGAGTTTTTCGGCGCCGTCGCGGTCGTGCTGCATCAGGTGGTACGCCATGCGTTGCGCCGATTTAGGCCCGACCCCGGGCAGCACGCGCAGCGCTTCGACGAGCGCCGACAAGGCGGAAGGTTGTTTCATGCGGATCGGCGGTGTCGAAGTGGGTGTTGCCTGGTAGGGTCCGGTACGCGGGTGGCGTTGCGGTTGCTTCTGCTTCGGTTACTTCTGTCAGCTTGAGTCAGCTTGATAATGAATCGGCCCGGCGCTCACCGAACGAACTGCACTGCATCGATGCCAACTTGCGCGAGCCGGAGCGAGCATCTGAACAAGCGCGACTCGCGTATTCAACTCACGCCGCGCTCAGAGCAGCGGCGCAAGTCTGTTCTTGCAGCGACGCCGCTCAGAACGGCAGCTTGAAGCCCGGCGGCAGCGGCAGACCCGAGGTCATACCGCCCATCTTTTCCTGAGCGGTAGCTTCGGCCTTGCGCACAGCGTCGTTGAACGCAGCGGCGACCAGGTCTTCCAGCATGTCCTTGTCGTCGGCAAGCAGGCTCGGATCGATCGAAACGCGGCGCACGTCGTTCTTGCAGGTCATCGTCACCTTGACGAGACCGGCGCCCGACTGTCCTTCGACTTCGATCAATGCAAGCTGCTCCTGCATCTTCTTCATGTTTTCCTGCATCTGCTGGGCCTGCTTCATCAGCCCGGCGAGTTGGCCTTTCATCATGGACATGCTCCTTCTTGATAGCGTGAAATCCGGAAATCGGGTGCGCCACGGGGGCGCGGCGAATCAGTGGATGGACGGTGCGCCGTTCGGGCCGGCGTCCTGTGCAATGGGGCGAATCGAGCCGGGCACGATGCTCGCGCCGAACTCGCGGATCAGCGACTGCACGAATGGATCGGCGCCGATTTCGCGCTCCGCTTCCTGCTGGCGCTGGGCACGCATGGCGGCGTCGTGCGCGGCTGCCGTGCGGCGTGCCGGGCCGACTTCGACCAGTACGTCGACGCTCTGGCCGAGCTTGTCGGCGAGCGCGGCTTTCAGTTTGGCGACCTGCGAGGCTTCCGCGTACTGGGGCACGGGCACGTTCAGTTTGAGCGTGCGGCCTTCAAGCGCCATCAGTTCGCTATTGAACGCGAGTTGATACGAAATGCCCTTGAGCGGCAGATCGACAGAGAGCGCGGGCCAGTCACCCTGAAAACCCAGCGGATCGAGCGGCACAGCGGGCGGCAACGGCCGCTTGTCGACCGCCGGCGCGGGTGTCGGCGCAGGCGCGGCGTTGACGCGGACGTCGTCGGGCCCGCTGTCGAACACCGGCATGTAGTTGTCGTCCGGCAGGCCGTAATAGCCCTCGTCCGCTGCGGTGAGCGGCATGTATTCATCGGGCGGCATGTCGTCCCACGGCGCGGTTGACGAGCCGTTCTGCGCCTGGGCCTGCGGCGACGGCGCACGCTCAGCCGGTGCGGCGTCTTGTTGCGGCGCACGGCGCGGCGCGCCCGGCGTCGGCACGTTGACGACAACGCGTGGTGCGGGCTTCGGCGTAGCCGGGGCTGCAACGGGCTTGGCGGCGGCTGCCGACGTGGCGCGGCCACGGTCCGACGACACTTTCAAGCCGGCGCTGCGCAATACATTGAGTGCGTCGCTCGCGCCGCCTGCACGGCGCGGCGGAATGTCGGCTGCGCGTGGCGATTCTTGTGAGGGCGTCGCGGACGCGGGATCTTCTGCCCGTGCAAATGCGACTGTGGTCGACGCGGCGAGCGAAGACGTGGGCGCTGATTCCTGGGAAGCGGCGGCGGCGAACGAAGACGCAGGCGCCAATTCCCGGGGAGCAGCTGCAGCGGGCGATTCGTTCGGGGCTGGTTCGGCGGGCGCATCGTCCCACGGTGCCAAGGCCGGCGCAGCCACAACTTTCGTTGCTTCGGTTGCTTCGGTTGCTTCGGTTGCTTCGGTTGCTTCGATCGCCGGAGCCGGAGCCGGAGCCGGAGCCGGAGGGGTCGCTTCGGGCATCGGGGCTGCTCGAGGTGCGCTCGCGTCCGTCGGTGCAGGCACCGGATTGCTCAGAGTCGGTTCAACGGACGGCTCTTCCTCCCACGGCGCTAAAGCCGGTGCGGCATTGACGTTGGCCACTGCCGGCGCTGGCGTCGCGCTCGCGTCGCCGGGAGCTGGTGCGAATGCAGCTGCGGGCCCGGAAGCGATTGCCGCTTCACTCGCTTCACCAATAGTTGGTTTCGGCGTGTCAGGATTTTCAGCAGCCCCAGCAGATGCCAGGTGCTGTGAATCCGGCATCGTGGGCTTGGCTTGCGCCACTGGATTTGCCGAGCGCGCCGGCGCATCGGTGACGGCTTCAACCGCACGCGACGGCGCTGCCGCCTGTTGCGCAGCGACCGCCGGCGAGCCCGCGCGCCTCGCGCCACCCGCTCCCGCTGGCCCCGCCGCACGCGCCGAAGCCGCGCCGCCACCGCCGCCGGTGGGCGCCGGCTCGAACGCCAGCATGCGCAACAGCGTCATCGTAAAACCGGCGTATTCGTCGGGCGCGAGACCCAGTTCGCTTCGGCCGATGGTCGCAATCTGATAGAACAACTGCACCTGCTCGGCGCTCAACGCTTCGGCAAAGCGGCGCAGATCACCCGCTTCCGGCCACTCGTCCAACACCGACGACGGCGCGAACTGCGCCCACGCGATCCGGTGCAACAAGCTCGCCAGATCCTGCAAGGCCGTCGAAAACGACAGGCTGCGCAATGCCATCTCGTCCGCGACAGCCAGCACGCCGGCGCCGTCGCCATCGGCAAGCGCGTCGAGCAGGCGAATCAGATAGCTTTGATCGAGCGCGCCGAGCATGCCGCGCACGGCCTCTTCATTCACCTGATTGGCCGAATACGCAATCGCCTGGTCGGTCAGCGAGAGTGCGTCGCGCATCGAGCCGTCGGCCGCGCGCGCGAGCAGGCGCAATGCCTGGGCGTCGAACGGCACTTTCTCTTCGCCGAGAATATGCTCGAGATGCGACACGATGTGCCCGGCCGGCATCTGCTTCAGATTGAACTGCAAACAACGCGACAGCACCGTAACCGGAATCTTCTGCGGATCGGTGGTGGCGAGAATGAATTTGACGTGCGAAGGCGGCTCTTCCAGCGTCTTCAACATTGCGTTGAATGCGTGGTTGGTCAGCATGTGCACTTCGTCGATCATGTAGACCTTGAAGCGCGCGTCGACCGGCGCGTAAACCGCGCGCTCCAGCAGCGCCGCCATTTCGTCGACCCCACGATTACTCGCCGCGTCCATCTCGACATAATCGACAAAGCGGCCTTCGTCGATCTCGCGGCACGCGCGGCACACGCCGCACGGCGTGGAGGTCACGCCGGTTTCGCAATTCAGCGCCTTGGCGAAGATGCGCGACAGCGTGGTTTTACCGACGCCGCGCGTGCCGGTAAACAGATAGGCATGATGCAGACGGCCACGGTCGAGCGCGTGCGTGAGCGCGCGCACCACGTGCTCCTGTCCGACGAGCGAAGCGAAATCCTTCGGCCGCCATTTGCGTGCGAGAACTTGATAGGTCATCTGGAAATTGTATCAGTAACGATGGCGCGCAAAACCGAATCGAGACGGCGCGCGAACGCGTGTTGCCGCTTCATTGAAACAGGCTAACGGACCGATAGAAAAAAATAGATGAAGCGCGCGGAAAATACCACTGCGACGCCAATGCAGCGTCTGCGTGACAACGCGCAAGACAAGACCAGATGGGGGGATGCGACTGATGAGACGTGAATGAAAAACAGAAAAGAGGAAGGTGACGAGCCTGACCCTCGGCACTGGTGGAAAACGGCTGTGGCTGCTTCGTTCCCGACCTGACCAGGTTGACCATCCCTCCATGCGAGGAGGCCCGTCACGAAACATTCTATCATCGCTTGGCGCGTCGCGCGACTGTTAATACGGTCAAACCGACATCGACGCGCCGATTCAGGCGTTTCGCACCATATAGGATGCGGCACCCGGCGATACGGGTTTGGGGTGCTTGAGTTTGCGCTGCCAGCCACCAGATAAGCTGCGTCGCGGTTGTTAAAACGTGGTGCAGGCGTAGTGGCACTTCACCGGCAGCCATTGGCCCTACTGCCCTTGATGAGTACTATCACCACCGGCAACGCATAGCGAATTAAGCTAAACTGCCGTACGGATGACCCGCAAACGCGAGCTTTCCGCACATTCCGGAAAGGATTTTTCGACCTTTTCAGGCGTGCGCCGGCAAGGCTCCGATTGCGGCAAAGCGAACGGAAGTTTCCCTAGATTTTGACGTATCGTGGCGAGCAATTCAGGCGGGCCTCGAACCGATAGAGGTATTCATACAATGAGCGAATCAATCAAGCATATTAGCGACGCATCGTTCGAACAGGACGTCGTGAAATCCGATAAACCCGTGCTGCTCGATTTCTGGGCTGAATGGTGCGGTCCGTGCAAGATGATCGCGCCGATCCTCGACGAAGTCGCCAAGGATTACGCCGATCGCCTGCAAATCGCCAAGATCAACGTCGACGAACATCAATCGACGCCGGTCAAGTTCGGCGTGCGCGGCATCCCCACGCTGATCCTGTTCAAGAATGGCGCGGTCGCCGCGCAGAAAGTCGGCGCCCTGTCGAAGTCGCAGCTCACCGCGTTCCTCGACGGCAATCTGTAAAGCAACGCATCGGTGCGCTCCAGGTCCTTTGAGATCTTCAGGCGCGCTGTCTTAGGCGTGTTGTCCGGCGACAACACGCTTGATAAGAAAGATGCCATGCCGCCGCACTGGCGGAAATTGGCGTGTGCTATGCTAGAATCCGCAAAACGTCGAAAAGACGTGTAAGTCCTTGAGCGGTTCCGCTCACTCTCCTCCCAGATTTCATTTCGTCGCACCTTCTCCTGCGGGTTCTCCGTATGCATTTATCCGAGCTTAAGACTCTGCACGTGTCCGAATTGATCGAGATGGCCAATGGCCTCGAGATCGAAAGTGCAAACCGCCTGCGCAAGCAGGAACTGATGTTTGCCATTCTAAAAAAACGAGCCAAAACGGGCGACACGATCTTCGGCGATGGCACGCTCGAAGTGCTGCCGGACGGCTTCGGCTTCCTGCGTTCGCCGGAAACCTCGTATCTCGCCAGCACGGATGATATTTACATCAGCCCGTCGCAAATCCGCCGCTTCAACCTGCACACGGGCGACACGATCGAAGGCGAAGTGCGTACGCCGAAAGACGGCGAACGCTATTTCGCGCTGGTGAAGGTGGACAAGGTCAACGGCCAGCCGCCGGAAGCCTCGAAGCACAAGATCATGTTCGAAAACCTGACGCCGCTGCACCCGAACAAGGTGCTGCTGCTCGAACGTGAAATGCGTGGCGAAGAAAACGTCACGGGGCGCATCATCGACATGATCGCGCCGATCGGCAAGGGCCAGCGCGGCCTGCTGGTTGCATCGCCGAAGTCCGGCAAGACCGTGATGCTGCAGCACATTGCGCACGCCATTAAGCAAAACCACCCTGATGTCGTGCTGTTCGTGCTGCTGATCGACGAACGCCCGGAAGAAGTGACCGAAATGCAGCGTTCGGTGGCCGGCGAAGTGATCGCCTCCACGTTCGACGAACCGGCTGCGCGCCACGTCCAGGTCGCCGAAATGGTGATCGAAAAAGCCAAGCGCCTCGTCGAAATGAAGAACGACGTGGTGATTCTGCTCGACTCGATCACGCGTCTCGCGCGTGCGTACAACACCGTCGTGCCGGCCTCGGGCAAGGTGCTGACGGGTGGTGTGGACGCCAACGCGCTGCAACGTCCGAAGCGCTTCTTCGGCGCGGCACGCAATATCGAGGAAGGCGGATCGCTCACCATCATCGGCACGGCGCTGATCGAAACCGGCAGCCGCATGGACGACGTGATCTACGAAGAATTCAAGGGCACCGGCAACATGGAAGTGCACCTGGAGCGTCGCCTTGCTGAAAAGCGCGTCTATCCGTCGATCAACCTGAACAAGTCCGGCACGCGCCGTGAAGAACTGCTGATCAAGCCCGAAGTCCTGCAAAAGATCTGGGTGCTGCGCAAGTTCATTCACGACATGGACGAAGTCGAATCGATGGAATTCCTGCTCGACAAGATTCGCCAGACGAAGAGCAACTCCGAGTTCTTCGACATGATGCGTCGTGGCGGCGGCAGCTAAGGCTTGGGCCGCGTGGCTGCTCCAGGAGCAACAAACCGCACCGCATAAGAAAGCCGCTCGCTGCAAACGAGCGGCTTTTTTTCGTCCGCAGCATCTGCAACGACAAACAACCGCCACCCCATTCAGATACCGGTGACCGTTACAACCTGTACGTGAACGTACACGTTTCAGTATAATGCGTTCAATCCGTTCAGCCTGCCATCCCCTATGCCGAAGGAATCGCCCACCCTGCTGACCGTGCGAGACGCCGCCGAGCGCCTCGGTGTCACACCGCGTACGCTGAAATACTACGAGGAGCGCGGCCTCGTCTCACCCAACCGCAGCGAGGGCCGCTACCGGCTGTACGACGAAGAAGACCTCAAACGCTTCGGCCGCATTCTGCGTTTGCGCTCACTCGGTTTCTCGTTGCACGGCATCACCGAAATGCTCAAGCGCCCGCTCGAAGCAGTCGACGGCGGCCACCGCTACTCGCACGAATCGCTGCAACAGATTCGCGACGCCCTCACGCAACAGGTCAACGCCCTCGATACACGCATCGAAGCGATGCGTCGCGAACTCAAGGAAGCACAGAAGCTGCGGACCGAGTTGACACCCGATCTCGACTATCTCGAACGCCGCCTTGCGGGAGAAAACGCCGACACCCTGCTCGAGCAACGACGCAACGCGCGCATCAAGGCGGCCGATCCGTCCTCGAAACGCAGGAAGACGCAAGATGACGCGGCAGCCGACGCCGCCGATCCGGACGAATCCGCATGAACGCCACGTCCTCTCGCGCACCGCTGTTCAGCGTCGAGAAACTGCGCGGCGATTTTTTCCCGTGGGTGCTGGCCGTGGTCACCGGCCTCGACTACTTCGACAACGCGATCTTTTCGTTTTTCACCAGCTACATCGCAGGCGGCATCAACGCGTCGCCGGATGAACTGGTGTGGGCGTCGAGCGCCTATGCAGTAGCGGCCGTGCTCGGCATCCTGCAGCAGCAATGGTGGGTCGAACGTTTCGGTTACCGGCGCTACGTGGCCGGCTGCATGCTGCTCTATTCGGTTGGCGCGATCGCCGCCACGTTGTGCGAGTCGTCGATCGAACTCGCGTTCGCGCGCGGCTTTCAGGGTTACTTTATCGGCCCGATGATGGGCACCTGCCGCATCCTGATTCAGATGAGTTTCACGCCACAGCAGCGGCCGGCGGCAACCCGTGCTTTTCTGCTGCTGATCGTGCTGAGCAGTGCGCTCGCGCCGCTGATCGGCGGCCAACTGGTCGCGCATTTCGACTGGCGTGCGCTATTTGCCTGCACCGCGCCGGTGGGCGTGCTGTTTGCCATCCTCGCCCTGCTCGCGCTGCCCGACACCGGCAACCGCTTGCCGGAAGAACGCGGCGCGGCGCACTTCTGGCCTTATCTGATCTTCGCGTTCGCGCAAGGCGCGCTGCAAATCGTCATGCAACAAGTACGGTTCCAGCTGTTCAGCGCCTCGCCGGGGCTGATTCTGCTGACGGTCGCGGGCATCGTCGCGCTCGGCTGGTTCGCGTACCAGCAATGGCACCATCCGGCACCGCTGGTACGCCTGCATGCGCTGCGCGAAAAGATGTTTCAGGTCGGGCTGGTGCTGTACATGTTCTACTACTACATCTCGACCGTTTTCAGCTATCTGACTTCACGCTTTCTCGAGAGCGGTCTCGACTATCCGGTCGAGAATGCCGGGCGGCTGGTCGGCGTGACATCATTGATGTCGGCGAGCGCGCTGTTCGTCTACCTGCGCTACGCGAAGCTCCTGCCGCGCAAAAAGTGGATCATCGTGCCGGGCTTCGCGGTGGCCGCGTTCGCCGCCGCGTGGATGACGCGCATGTCGCCCGGCGTGGACCAGGCCGCGTTGATCGTACCCATGCTGCTGCGCGGCTTGCTATTGCTGTTCATCGTGCTGCCGGTCGCCAATTTGACGTTTAGAATCTTCGCCATTGACGAATTCACGCACGGTTACCGGCTGAAAAACATCGTGCGGCAATTGACGATCTCGTTCGCGACGGCCTCGGTGATCATCGTCGAACAGCATCGGCAGGCGCTGCATCAAGCCCGCCTCGCGGAGTTCGTGAATCCGTACAATCCGTTGTTCCAGAGTTCGCTCGCGGCGCTGACCAGCGGTTTCAGCGCCGCCGGCCGCTCGCCGTCCGAGGCGCATTCGCTTGCGATTGTGCAAATCAGCCGGACCGTTGCGCAGCAGGCCAGCTTCCTGAGCTCGCTGGACGGCTTTTACTTTCTGCTCGGCATCGCAATTTGCGGCGGCATTTTCGCCGCATGGCAAAAACAGATCGACTAAGGGTTTCATCAGGCCATGCTCTCGAAACTCACACAATGGCTCGGCACGCGCCGCCGCGACCGCGCACTGCGCGACTACGCGATCGAGGACACCCTCTGGCAGACCACGCTCGACGGCTTGCCGTTCCTCGCCCACCTCGAGGCGCCGGATCGCGAGCGTCTGCACGAGCTCGCCAGCCTGTTCATCGCGCAAAAGGAATTTTCGACCGCGCACGACCTCGAGTTGACCGACGCCATGACCGTGGCGATCGCCGCGCAAGCCTGTTTGCCCGTGCTGAACCTGAGCCTCGACCTGTATCGCGGCTGGGTCGGTGTGATCGTCTATCCGGGCGAGTTCGTGATCCGCAAGACGGTCGAGGACGAAGACGGCGTGGTGCACGAGGTCGAGCAGGACGCGAGCGGCGAAGCATGGGAAGGCGGTCCGGTGGTGCTGTCGTGGGAAGACGCGCAGATGACCGGCGGCACGGACGCCTATAACGTCGTGATTCACGAATTCGCGCACAAGATCGACATGCTGACCGGCGAGGCGGACGGCCATCCCCCGCTCATGCGCCGCTGGCATGCACCGCTCGATTCACAGGCATGGGCCGACGTGTTCGACCATGCCTACGACCACTTCTGCACGAAAGTGGACGCGGTGCCGGAGAGGCGCTGGGCACGTTTCGAGCGCGATTCGCTGATCGATCCGTACGCGGCAGACCATCCATCGGAATTTTTTGCCGTTTGCAGCGAAGCATTGTTCGTTCAGCCGCAGGCCTTCGAGGCGCAGTATCCCGAGCTATATCGCCTGCTGGCGCGGTATTACCGACAGGATCCCGCGCGGGTCGGATTGGCGTTCGCCCCGGGCTGATGCCCGCCGCATAAGGGGCACAGCGAGGGCGCCGTACCGCACGCGCAAGGGAAATGAATCGGCAAAACGGTTGAGAACGGAACACAAAACACTGCCAAAAAGGCTGTAGAAAGGTCGTCAAGCGACTGATTTTCTGGCATAATCGCCGTTTTTCGACCATAGGCAAGTGGCTCGCGCCTAGATGCTGTCCGCTTCAAAAGCGGCTGCACGCGGGTTGGCTACCGCCAGATTAAAGGAAAGACCATGAAAGAAGGCATTCACCCGGATTACCGCGAAGTCCTGTTCGTCGACATGTCGATCGACTTCAAATTTGTCACGCGCTCGACCATCCTGACGCGTGAAACCGCTGAATTCAACGGCAAGACCTACCCGCTCGCCAAGATCGAAGTGTCGTCGGAATCGCATCCGTTCTACACCGGCCAACAAAAGATCATGGACACGGCAGGCCGCGTCGAGAAGTTCAACAAGAAGTTCGGCACGCGCGCTACCGGCAAGGCAGCAGCGAAGTAAAACGCGCTTCGTCGCCGGCCTTGGCCCGCAACGAAGCAGCAGCAAAAAAGGGCAGCGCAAGCTGCCCTTTTTTGTCGCCCTATTCCGGACGCACGGGTGCGAAGTATTACCCGTTTCCGCGCCGTGTTACCGGCATCCCATTCACGTTGCGAGCCGTTACCGGTCGTGACGCGCATCGCACGGCACGACTACAATGCCGGATGCTCCAAATTGGCCATTCCCGCCGGGCATGCCGTCCGGTCCCGGCTGCACCGCTTATCCGATATCCACACACCGCATGAGACCTGTCGTTCGCCTCACTGCCTCCGCGACCAGTGCGTTGCCGCGCTGGCTGCTGCTGACCATCTGTATCGTCTACGCGTTCTTCGGCCTGTTCGGCCGGGATCCGTGGAAGAACGAGGACGCAGCCGGCTTCGGCGTCATGTGGACGATGGCCAACGGCAGCGCGCACGACTGGCTGCTGCCGAATCTGGTCGGCAAGTACATGACGGAAGACGGTCCGCTCGGTTACTGGCTCGGCGCCAGCGCGATCCGCGCGCTCGCGCCATGGGTCGACGCGAGCAACGCCTCCCGCGTGTTCACGGGCCTGCTGTTTTGCGCGGCCTGCGCGTTCGTCTGGTATGCGGCCTACCTGCTCGGCCGGCGCGCCGAAGTGCAGCCGTTCAAATATGCATTCGGCGGGGAGCCGGAGCCGCGCGACTACGGCCGCACTCTCGCCGACGGCGCGTTGCTGATCCTGCTCGCCTGCTTCGGCCTTGCCGAACGCGGCCACGAAACCACGCCGCAGGTGGCGCAGTTCTTCGGCATCGCCATGCTCGTTTATGGGCTTGTGCGGATGATCGACAAGCCGATCCAGGGCGCGCTGATCTGGGGTCTGGCGCTCGGCCTCGTTGCGCTCTCCAGTAGCCCGGTGCTGGTCGGCGCGCTGTTGCTCGGCACCCTGGCGATGGCGCTGATCGTCCGCGAAGCGCGTTCGCGCTGGCTGCTGCTGGCCGGTTTGCCGGTGGCACTCGTGCTTTCAGTCGCGTGGCCGATTGCCGCGCTCGCCGCCTATCCCGATGACGCCGTCTGGTATCTGAACCAATGGGTGCACGTCAGCCTGTCGTCGTTCGCCGGGCCGCCCGGCTCGGTGACCGCCTACGCGCTCAAGAATCTGCCGCTCTTCACATGGCCGGCCTGGCCGCTGGCGCTCTGGGCATGGTTCAGCTGGTCGGGCCTGCGGCGCGCGCCGCACGTGGCGATTCCACTATCGGTGATCGGGCCGCTGCTTGTTCTGGTCGTGCTGCAGAGCCATCAGTCGAACCGGCTTTACATGCTGTTGCTGCCGGCGCTTGCAGTATTGGCCACCTTCGCGCTGCCCACGCTCAAACGCGGCGCGATCAATGCAATCGACTGGTTCGCACTGTTGAGCTTCACGATCCTCGGCAGCTTCGTCTGGCTGGTGTACATAGCCGGGCTGACCGGCTTCCCGCATCCGCTCGCGCGAAACCTCGCGCGTCTCGCTCCGGGTTTTGCGCCGCAATTCAAAATTTTGTCGTTCGTATGCGCGGTCGCCGTGACGATCTGCTGGTTCGTTCTGGTGCAATGGCGTCTGGCCCGTCATCCCAAAGTCCTGTGGCGCAGCGTGGTGCTCTCGAGCGCCGGCACGACCCTGATGTGGGTGCTGCTGATGACGCTGTGGCTGCCGGTCGTCAACTACAGCCGGACTTATAAGGACGTCGCGGAACAGATCGCAAGCCATCTGCCGGAGGACTACACCTGCATCTCGCCGGTGCGCCTCGGTAATGCGCAGATCGCGACTTTCGCCTATTTCGGCGACATGCATTTCTCGTTCAACGACGATTGCGACGTGATCCTGCGTCAGGACACCCAGGACTTCGGCGACCCGAGCGCGATGTCGGACTTCATGTGGAAGCTGGTGTGGGAAGGCCGCCGCGTGGCCGACCGCGACGAACGCTTCCGTCTGTATGTGCGGATCGACCGTCCGAAGCCGCCGGTCGTCAAGCGCCGCAACTGGCATAAGAAGCCAGACTGATCATGTTCGCCGACGTACGGAAAATCGCCGCACTCGCCTGGCCGGTGCTGATCGGCCAACTGGCGATCATCGCGTTCGGCGTGATCGACACGGCGATGGTCGGCCGCTATTCGGCAGTCGATCTCGCCGCGCTCGGCCTCGGCTCGTCGATCTATATTTCCGTCTACATCGGCCTGACCGGCATTCTCACCGCGCTGCAACCGATCACCGCGCAACTCCACGGCGCACGCCGGTACATCGAGATCGGCGAAGAGGTGCGCCAGGCCTTGTGGCTCGCGCTCGCGTTGACCGTGATCGGCTTTCTGATTCTCTATTTCCCAGGGCCGGTACTGCAAGTGGCTCGCGTGCCCGAAGCGCTGCATGAGCGCACGGTTACCTATCTGCAGATTCTGGCGTTCGGCTTGCCGGCCGGCCTCGCCTTTCGCGTCTACAGCTCGATCACCAATGCGGTCGGCAAGCCGCGGCTCGTGATGATCCTGCAGATTGGCGCGCTGCTGCTCAAGGTTCCGCTCAACACATGGTTCATCTTTGGCGGACTCGGCGTGCCGGCGCTCGGCGGCCCGGGGTGCGCGCTGGCCAGCACCGCGATCAACTGGGGATTGGCCGTGGTTGGGATGGTGCTGCTGACACGCGTTTACGTGTTCAAGCCGTTCGCGATCTTTGCGCACTTCTGCTGGCCGGTCTGGCGCCGGCAGGCGGCGCAGTTGCGCCTCGGCATTCCGATGGGTCTGTCGTACCTGATCGAAGTCACCTCGTACACGTTCATGGCGCTCTTCATTGCCCGCTTCGGTACGACGACGCTCGCCGGACACCAGATCGCCGGCAACATCGGCGCGGTGCTCTATATGACGCCGCTGGCCATCGGGATCGCTTCGTCGACGCTGGTCGCGCAGGCGCTCGGCGCGCATCGCCCGGAAGCGGCGCGCACGCTGTCGCGGCACGGCATCATGATGGCCGTGGCGATCGCCTGCTGTTACGGCGTGATCGTGCTGGTGCTGCGGCCTTATGTGATCGAAGGGTATACGCCGAATGCGCAGGTTGCGGCGGCGGCGATGCCATTGGTGTTGATCGTCGTGTGCTATCACCTGTTCGATGCGTTGCAGATCACCACCGCATTCGTCCTGCGCGCGTACAAGGTGGCCGTTGTGCCGACCGTTATCTATGCGGTCGCGCTGTGGGGCGTGGGGCTCGGCGGCGGATATCTGCTCGGCTTCAATGTAACCGGCACTACGCCGGAGTGGCTGACCGGCGCGCGCGGCTTCTGGGTCGCCAATACGGTCAGTCTGGCGATTGCCGGTATTGGCTTGCTGCTGTATTGGCGCGGCGTGAGCAAGCGGTATTTGCGCGCCGAGGCGGCGGTCAGGGTGGATTCGGCGGTTTGAGGGGGGATGTTGTGGTCAATCGGCACGCTGGGGTTGCCGGGTTGCCGGGTTGCCGGGTTGCCGGGTTGCAGAGGCAGAGGGTGCCGAGGTTGCCGAGGTTGTTCGATCGGATTGCAGGACCCGGCGTGTGCGACTGTAGAAGCATGGCCCGTTTTTGCTAGCTGGGTTACCTGGCCGCACCGGTAGCGCGTTGTCGAAGTGGCAGGCAAAACCCGACCGTTAGTTGCATCTTGGACTTCATAAAAAAGCGGCTGCATCCGGCAGCCGCCTGCCCCTCTCTTTTGTCTCAGGCTCCTTGCGCCTCTTCCAACGCCTGATCATGCCGCTCGAAAATCTCCCGCGCCGCGAACAGCGCGTTCAGCGCCGCCGGGAAACCCGCGTAGAGCGCCATCTGCATGAACACTTCGACGATCTCCTCGCGCGTACAGCCGACGTTCAAGGCCGCCTCGATATGCACCTTCAACTGCGGTTGCGCGCAACCGAGTGTCGCCAGCGATGCAATCGTCGCGATCTCTCTCGCGCGCAGATCGAGTTGCGGCCGGCTGTAAATATCGCCGAAGCCGAATTCGATCAGCAGGCGCCCGAAATCCGGCGCGATCGGCGCAAGCGCGGCGATCACCTGCTCGCCGGTCGAGCCGTCGATTTCCTTCAGTTTGTTCCAGCCTCGGGTGTAGCGATCGTTTTGTGCGTGTTCCATGGTGAGTCCTTCTCCGAATGCGAAAGCGATTGGGGTTCGTCGATCTGTCGTGTCTGAATACTCGCGCCGGGTTGCCGCCCGTCGGATTGCCGCCCGGCAGCCTCGTAATAAGCGATCTTGTCGGTGATCGCGCCGAGGTTGCTCTGCAACTCGGCGATCCGCGCCAAAACCGCATCCCGATGCGCCACCAGCATGTCGCGGCGTTCACCTATCGTAGGGTCACCTTCTGCCCGCAGCGCCGCGAACGCCTGCATTCCGGCGATCGGCATGCCGGTCGCCTTCAGACGCATCACGAACTGCAGCCAGTCGAGATCGGCCGGCGAATACAGGCGATGCCCCGCCTGCGTACGCCCGACCGCCCGGATCAGGCCAGCCTGTTCGTAGTAGCGCAGCGTGTGGGTGGAGACGCCGATCGCTCCGGCGACCTCGCCGATGGCGAGTGCTTTTGACATTTTCGACATGACGGAACTCAGGTTAGGACTTCGGGTGCACTCTAAGTCAAGTGGAAGACGCTGTCATTTATCCATACGGTCGTTTTTACAGTGAACCGCATTGATCGATAAACTCATAACCGCTTAATCACCAGGCAAAATCTTCAAATATTGTTCATCCCGATTTACTTGTCATGAATCGATCGGTATAAATCGTCGGCGTTCGCAAATAAGGGCGCGCAATTTGTTCTATGCTTAAGCGCAGCGCCTGCTGACAGGCTGCGTCGTCCCGAGTTTTCCCTTTGCGGCTAACTTTTTTGCCCTCAATGGAGTGCTTCCCATGCTGAAGAAGCTTTTGATGCTTTGCGTTGCTTTGGCTTTGTCGCTGTCGGCCGGATTTGCGGCGGCCGTCGAAGTGAATTCCGCCGATCAGGCGGCGCTCGAATCGGTCAAGGGTATCGGCCCGGTGCACGCGAAAGCGATCATCGACGAGCGCACCAAGAACGGCCCGTTCAAGGATGCCGACGATCTCGCCACCCGCGTCAAAGGTATCGGCACCAAATCGGTGACCAATCTCGAGGCAGCCGGTCTGACGATCAACGGCTCGTCCACGCCGCCTACAGGCGCCAAGGCCACTTCGAAGTCCGGCAGCACCGCGAGCACCAAGGCGGCGCCGGCGGCCGCTCCCGCAGCGACTACCCCGGCCACGACGACAACCATGGCACCGGCTGCGCCTGCTGAGGCATCGGGCACCAAGGCTTCGAAGTCGAAGAAGAAGAGCAAGGCAGCGGCGTCCGACGCGGCGGCGGCTTCCGCGCCGGCTGCAACGGCAACGGCCACGACGCCCGCTGCCAGCGCGCCGGCCGATGCGTCCGGCACCAAGGCTTCGAAGAAGAAGGCGAAGAAGAGCAAGGCTGCCTCGGCTGCGGCAGCCTCTGCCGGCGCGTAAACTGGGTAGAGCGCCGGGAGCATGGCTGCGGCGCCCGTCACGTGCGATGAACGTGCGATACGCGCGCGATGAGCGCATAGGCGCCGTCCCGCTCCCGTCCGCCGTCCTCCCATCGGCGCCGCGCAACCGCGCGGCGTTTTCACCCGCTGGCTCGTCAAAATACGGGTCGGCATTCAAGAGAGACTGTCATGAGCCTACTTGACACTATCGGTTCCCTGATTGGCAAATCGCCTGAAGGCGGTGGCCAGCAAGCCCTCGTTTCCGCTGCACTGGAGTTCGTCAACAGCCAGCCTGGCGGCCTGAACGGCCTGATCGACAACTTCAAGCAAAAGGGCCTCGGCGACGTCGTGTCGTCGTGGGTCGGCAATGGCGAGAACCAGGCGATCACGCCGGATGCGCTGCACAGCGTACTGGGCTCGGACGCCGTCACCAACCTCGCCGCCAAGGCCGGCGTGCAGCCGGACCAGGTCACCGGCTTGCTGTCGCAGATTCTGCCGCACGTCGTCAACGCCGCGACACCTGAAGGCGAAGTCCCCGCCGACGGCAAACTGAATTCGACGACCGTGCTGGGCGCGCTCGGCGGCCTGTCGGCGCTGTTCGGCAAGGGCAACGCGTAAGCGGCTTCACGCGTCACCGCGTTGTAACAAGCAAAAAAGTCGAAAAAAAGCGGCAACGAAGTCACCTTCGTTGCCGCTTTTTACCATTGGCTGGAACGGCCCAACCCCTGCCGTTCCCTGAGTAGCCCAACGCGTTTCGCTTAGTGCACGACGCGATCGAATACCAGCTTGCCGTCTTCCACTTCGACCGGAATCACGTCCTTCGGACCAAACTTGCCGGCCAGAATCAGCTTGGCGACCGGGTTCTCGATCTCCTGCTGGATTGCGCGCTTCAACGGCCGCGCCCCGAACAGCGGATCGTAGCCGACCTTGCCGACGTGCTCGAGCGCCGCGTCCGACACCACCAGTTGCATGTCGAGCTTGGCAAGCCGTTCATGCAGACGCTGCAACTGAATCCGCGCGATCGACTGGATGTTCGAACGGTCGAGCGCATGGAACACCACGACGTCGTCGATCCGGTTCAGGAACTCGGGCCGGAAGTGCAGTTTCACCTCTTCCCAGACCGCGTCCTTCACCGCTTCCTGCGGCTCGCCGACCATCGCCTGAATCACCTGCGATCCGAGGTTCGACGTCATCACGATCACCGTATTCTTGAAGTCCACGGTGCGCCCTTGCCCATCGGTCATACGGCCGTCGTCGAGCACCTGCAGCAGAACGTTGAACACATCGGGATGCGCCTTCTCGATTTCGTCGAGCAGGATCACGCTGTACGGCTTGCGGCGTACGGCTTCGGTCAGGTAACCCCCTTCTTCATAACCGACGTAGCCCGGCGGCGCGCCGATCAAACGTGCAACGCTATGCTTCTCCATGAATTCGCTCATGTCGATGCGGATCAGATGATCTTCCGAATCGAACAGGAACGACGCCAGCGCCTTGCACAGCTCGGTCTTGCCCACGCCGGTCGGCCCGAGGAAGAGGAACGAACCATATGGCCGGTTCGGATCCGCCAGACCCGCGCGCGAACGGCGGATCGCATCGGCCACCGCGGTGATCGCTTCGTCCTGACCGACCACGCGGTCGTGCAGTTTCTCTTCGATCTGCAGCAGCTTTTCGCGCTCGCCCTGCATCATGCGCGACACCGGAATGCCGGTGGAACGCGAAACGACTTCCGCGATTTCCTCCGCGCCCACCTGCGTGCGCAACAGACGCGGCCGGGTCGGGTTGTTCTGCTCGTTCGCTTCGGCCTGGGTCACTTCCTTCAACTGCGCTTCGAGACCCGGCAGCTTGCCGTACTGCAACTCGGCGACTTTCTCGAGCTTGCCTTCACGCTGCAAGCGCGTGATTTCCGCGCGCGTTTTCTCGATGTCTTCCTTCAACTGCGCGCTGCCCTGCACCGCCGCTTTTTCCGCGGTCCAGATTTCTTCGAGGTCCGAATATTCGCGGTCCAACCGCTCGATTTCTTCTTCGATCAGTTGCAAACGCTTTTGCGACGCTTCGTCCTTTTCCTTCTTCACGGCCTCGCGCTCGATCTTCAACTGGATCAACCGACGGTCGAGCCGATCCATCTCTTCCGGCTTCGAATCGATTTCCATCTTGATCTTCGAAGCGGCTTCGTCGATCAGATCGATGGCCTTGTCCGGCAGGAAACGGTCAGTGATGTAGCGATGCGACAACTCGGCTGCGGCGACGATCGCCGGGTCGGTGATATCGACGCCGTGATGCAGTTCGTACTTCTCCTGCAAACCGCGCAGAATCGCGATGGTTGCCTCGACCGACGGTTCGTCGACCAGCACCTTCTGGAAGCGGCGTTCGAGCGCGGCGTCCTTTTCGATGTACTTGCGATATTCGTCGAGCGTGGTGGCGCCGACGCAATGCAATTCGCCGCGCGAGAGCGCCGGCTTGAGCATATTGCCCGCGTCCATCGCGCCTTCGGCCTTGCCCGCGCCGACCATGGTATGAATTTCGTCAATGAAGACGATGGTCTGGCCTTCGTCTTTCGCGATGTCGTTCAGCACGGCTTTCAGGCGTTCTTCGAACTCGCCGCGGTATTTCGCGCCGGCCAGCAACGCCGCCATGTCCAAAGACAGCACGCGTTTGCCCTTGAGCGTTTCCGGCACTTCGCCGTTGACGATCCGCTGCGCGAGGCCTTCGACGATCGCGGTCTTACCCACGCCCGGCTCGCCGATCAGCACCGGATTGTTCTTGGTGCGGCGCTGCAGGATCTGGATCGAGCGGCGAATTTCGTCGTCGCGGCCGATCACGGGGTCGAGCTTGCCCGCCCGCGCGCGCTCGGTCAGATCGACGGTGTACTTTTTCAGCGCTTCACGCTGGCTTTCGGCGTCCTGGCTGTGCACTTGCGAGCCGCCGCGCACCGCCGCAATCGCGCTTTCCAACGACTTGCGCGACAAACCGTGCTGGCGCGCGAGACGGCCGGCCTCGCCTTTATCGTCAGCGACCGCGAGCAGGAACATCTCGCTCGCGATGAACGTGTCGTTGAGTTTCTGTGCTTCCTTGTCGGCCTGGTTCAGCAAGCCGGTCAGTTCGCGGCCGATCTGCACGTTGCCGTCGGTGCCCTGCACTTGCGGCAGGCGGGTGATGGCGTCGTCCAGCGCGGTTTGCAGCGCCTGGACGTGCACGCCGGCACGCGAGAGCAGCGAGCGTGCCGAACCGTCCTGCTGGGCGACGAGCGCAGACAGGACGTGAACCGGTTCGATGTATTGATTGTCGTGACCGACGGCGAGACTCTGCGCGTCGGCCAGTGCTTCCTGGAATTTAGTGGTAAGTTTGTCGATTCTCATCAAGAGACCTCCAATTTCAATTACCACCAAATTGAGGCGTTTTACGCAGGTTTCAAGCGTTTTTTTGCAACCACCAACAACTATTTAACATTTGACGCGCGAGAACTTGCGGCCCGGTTTCAGGAGAACGGCGCCGCGCCGCCAGCCGGCGCGACCGGCACGATCGGGATGACGGCGCTTAGGCCAAGCACCGCAGCCAGCGGACCGTGCGGCTCGGCAACTTCGCCGATGGTGTAGCGGTCGAGCTCGGCAAGGAACGCGTTGCGCGCCGCCTCGAGCGCGCCGCGCAGGCGGCAGTGCGGTGCGATGACACAGGCGCGGCGTTCACCTTGGGCGTCCGGGAAACAGCCCACCAGTGCAAAGTCGCTTTCCGTGGCCCGCACGATCTCGCCCACGGTCAACGCGCTGGTTTGCTCGGCAAGCCGCAGGCCGCCGTTACGCCCGCGCACGGTCTCAACCCAGCCGAGTTCGCCGAGTTGCTGCACCACCTTCATCAAATGGTTCTTGGATATGCCGTACGCGTCCGAAATGTCCTGGATGGTCGATAGGCCTTCGCGGCGGACAGCAAGGTACAGCAGGACGCGCACTGCGTAATCCGTATAGTCGGTCAGTCTCATAAGTGCAGGTGTCACGATGAGCGCAAGTCGCGATCCGGGAGATAACCGCGTCGATGCAAGGGTTGCCGGGGGCCGACGCTTCGCCATAAGATGCAGGCGTTGCGCATATTTATTATTTTGCGCTGACAGTCGGTGTTTGTCTCTCGGCAGTAATGGTAACGTTTCCCGCATAGGCCATTAATACGAAAAGCGGGGCAATCGTGGCCTACTTCCTTTTGTTTGAGCGCGGTTTGAGGCCATTCCTGACGGTCTGTGGCGATGCGTGGCGAATCACTTTGAATAACCGCACAATCTGGAATTTGCATGAATCCGTCTTTTCCTGCCGCACCGGTTGTCGAGCGCGCGGCCGAACCTACTGAGGCGAATATTCGCGAGCTCGTCTACGGTTTTTACGACCGTGTTCGCGCCGATCCGCTGCTTGGTCCGGTGTTCGACGCAACGCTGGCGGGCCGCTGGGACGACCACTTGCCCAAGATGTGCACGTTCTGGGGCAGTCTGGTGCTGGGCGCGAAGCAATACCGCGGCAATGTGCAACAGGCCCATCAGCCGCTCGAGGGCGTCGAGCCGCAACATTTCAGCCGCTGGCTGTATCTGTTTCTGGATACGGTGGAGTCGCGCTATCAGCCGGCGGCGGCGGTCCGCTTCATGGAACCGGCGCTGCGTATCGCGCAGAGTTTGCAGTTGAGCCGCTTCGGCTGGGATTACAAGATTCCGGCGGAACAGCAGGCGTTGCTGGAGCGCGTCGCGCCGAAACGGCGTGCGTCTGGCGACGATGATGCCCACGACGCCAGGCACCCGCGCGGCGAGCCGTTTCCGACACGGATCATCGGTAAGACGCGGGACGAGTGAGTGATGCGCCTGCTGCAGAGGCACCCGGGTCTGCTCAACAGCTCAACAGGTGCTGAACCGCCGTTTAACGGTCGCATTGGCGCCGTTCAGGGGCAACAAGCCTGAAGAAGCATCGAGGTGCCCTGCCGGACCCTGTTCCCCCGCTGGAAGACCAACGCACAAACGGTGCGCGCTAGTCCTCAGACCGATTTCCCGATTCGACACCCCAACGAGCCAGCGCCGCGTCGTCGGTGACACGGGCGTCGACCCAGCGCTCGCCTTCTTCGGTTTTCTCTTTCTTCCAGAACGGCGCCTGGGTCTTCAGGTAGTCCATCACGAACTCACACGACGCGAAGGCGTCGCCCCGATGGGCGGCAGTGGTCGCCACCAGCACGATCTGGTCGAGCGGATAAAGCTTGCCGACCCGATGCACGATCAGCACTTCGATCCCCGGCCAACGCTCGCGCGCGCTCACGACGATCGCTTCCAGCGACTTTTCCGTCATGCCCGAATAGTGCTCGAGCTCCATGGTTTCGACCGCGCTGCCGTCGTTCAGATCGCGCACGGTGCCGACAAAACAGGCCACCGCGCCGATCTTCGGATTGCGTGCGCGCAACGCGGCGACCTCGGCGGTGAGGTCGAAGTCTTCCGTCTGGACGCGAACGGGCATGTCTGACTCCTGTGTGGCTGGCGCGTTAGCGTGGTTTAGCGAAGTTTCGGGGCGGTCATCCGGGCCTGCCGGACGGCTCACCCGCCGGTGACGGGCGGAAAGAAAGCGACTTCGCAATTTTCTGTGATGCGCGTGCCGGCATCGGTCATCACGTGATTGCAGGCCATGCGCAGCGCGCGGCCCTCGGCGAGGGTGTCGGCCCAGATGCCGCCGCGCACGCGCAACCAGGCGCGCACGTCGCCGACAGTCGCGATGCCGTCGGGCAGATCGACCGTTTCGTCGGCGGTTTCGAGCGCTTCGCGCACGCTTGCAAAATATCGGAGTTGAATCTTCATCGGAAGGCCGCCGGCTGGTGCCGGCCTCAGTTCAGCAATTCGGAAAAGGGGATGAAACGCACGGTCTCGCCTACGCTGATGGCATGGTTCGGCGGGTTGTCGATCAGCCCGTCGCCCCAGACGGTCGATGTCAGGACGGCCGAGCTTTGGTTCGGAAACAGATCGAGGCCGCCGGCCGCGTTGATGCGCGCGCGCAGGAACTCGTTGCGACGGTCGGCCTTCTTCTGCGAGAAATCGGCGCGCAGCGACAGCGCGCGCGGCGCCACCGTCCGCACGCCGGCCAGTAGCAGGACGAACGGGCGAACGAACAGCAAAAAGGTCGCGAAGCTGGAGACCGGATTGCCCGGCAGGCCGATAAAAAAGGTTTCGGCAGACGTAGCCTTGGCTGTATCTGTCTGCTGCGCTGCCCGGCGCACGGCGCCGAATGCGAGCGGCTTGCCCGGTTTCATTGCGATCTGCCACATCGACAGGCGCCCTTCCGCCTCGACGGCCGGCTTGACATGATCCTCTTCGCCGACCGACACGCCGCCGCAGGTGAGGATCAGGTCGTGCGCTTGCGCGGCTTCGCGCAGCGTTGCGCGGGTCGCGTCGAGCTTGTCGGGGACGATGCCGTAGTCGGTGACGTCGCAGCCCAGGTTTTCCAGCAGCCCGCGCAGCGTGAAGCGGTTCGAGTTGTAGATCGCGCCGGGTTTCAGCGGCTCGCCAGGCATGCTTAGTTCGTCGCCGGTGAAGAATACGGCGACTTTTACGCGGCGGCGTACCTGGAGTTGGGCGCAGCCGACTGAGGCGGCGAGCCCTAGCGCTTGTGGCGTCAGGCGTGTGCCCGCTGGAAGGATGATCGAGCCGCTCTGGATGTCCGCGCCCTGGGCCGTGATCCATTCACCAGGCGCCGGGCTGTGGAGGATGGTGACTTCGTTGCCGGAGGCTTCGGTTTGTTCCTGCATCACGATGGCGTCGGCGCCTGGTGGCACTGTTGCGCCTGTGAAGATGCGGGCTGCTGTGCCGGGTTTTAATGGCTCGGGCGCGTGGCCGGCTGGAATGCGTTGTGAGACTGGCAGGCGGTGGTTGTCGTCCGCTGTTAGATCTGCAGTGCGGATCGCGTAACCGTCCATTGAACTGGTGTTCATTGGAGGGACGTCGAGCGGTGAGATGACGTCGGCCGATAGCACGCGGTTGAGCGCTTCCAGCGTGGGGATTGATTCCGTGCCGGTGATGGGGCTCGCTGCGCTGAGCAAGGTCGCCAATGCTTCGGCGGTGGAGAGCATCGGAGGCATCGCAGCGCGGGGCGTGGGGGTGGGGGTGGACATCTTCTGGTCTCGAAGCCGCAGGTTAAAGGAATATTGTAGCGGTCGATGGGGATGGCCGGTGGCGGCCGGGAGTTATGGTGGTTTTTTGCCTTTGGCGGTGGTTTTTTTATGCCTGCGGCGGTGGCCTTTCCTTGATTTGTTAGTGGTCTATTCGCGTCGCCCCTGTGCGGGGCAGGCACTTACTTTCTTTGGGCCTGCCGCAAAGAAAAGTAGGCAAAAGAAAGCCGCTTCACACCACTAACTCTTAAGCGGGTCCCCCGCACAGCCACGGTAGTGGTGCATCTGGAATCCGTGCCCTCGCACATTCGGCGCGAGTGACACAGCAGTCATACCTCCGGCGGCGCTGCGCGCGCCGTGGCGGTACTTCTTTTGTGCCTCGTTCGTAGCTCGAGCGCGACAGAGTCGCGCTCGAGCTACGGTGTTATTCGCCCGTGTTTGCCGCGATGAAGTCCTTCACGCGCTGGACGTCCGCCGGCAACACTTCAAACCGCTGCGGAAGCGACTCCAGTCCCGCAAACGCGGCTGGGCGCTCCGGTTCGCGCTCCAGCGCCTCGCGGATCGTCTCGCCGAACTTGATTGGCTGCGCCGTCTCCAGCACGATCATCGGGATGCCCGCCTGCAAATGCTCGCGCGCTACCTTCAGGCCGTCAGCCGTGTGCGTGTCGATCATCGCGTCGTATCGCTCGAAGACGTCGCGGATCGCGTCCACACGGTCCTCGTGGCTGCTGCGCCCCGACACGAATCCGAATTCCGCCACGCGCGCAAAATCGCCGCTCGCGGCAAGGTCGAAACCGCCCTTCTCTTCAACGTCGCGGAATAGTTGCAGCACCCGCGCCGGGTCGCGGCCCAGCAGGTCGAATACGAACCGCTCGAAATTCGAAGCCTTCGAAATGTCCATGCTCGGGCTGCTCGTGTGGTAAGTCTCAGCCGCCTTGCGCACTCGGTAAATGCCCGTGCGGAAAAACTCGTCGAGCACGTCGTTTTCGTTCGTTGCGACCACCAGCTTCTCGATCGGCAAACCCATCATGCGTGCAATATGACCCGCACACACATTGCCGAAATTGCCCGACGGCACCGTGAACGAGACGCGCTCGTCGTTCGACTTCGTCGCGGCGAAGTAGCCCTTGAAGTAGTACACCACCTGGGCTACGACGCGCGCCCAGTTGATCGAGTTGACCGTGCCGATCTTGTACTTCGCCTTGAACGCGTGGTCGTTCGAAACCGCCTTCACAATGTCCTGGGCATCGTCGAACACACCCTCGACCGCGATGTTGAAAATATTCGGGTCCTGCAGGCTGTACATCTGCGCAGTCTGGAACGCGCTCATCTTCTTGTGCGGCGAAAGCATGAATACGCTAATGCCCTTCTTGCCGCGCATCGCATATTCCGCCGCGCTACCCGTGTCGCCCGAGGTCGCGCCAAGAATGTTCAGCGTCTCGCCGTGACGTGCCAGCGCGTATTCGAACAGGTTGCCGATCAACTGCATCGCCATGTCCTTGAACGCAAGCGTCGGACCGTTCGACAGTTCCAGCAGCGACAGCGGCGCGCCATTCTCGACGCCCAGCGTTTTCAACGGCGTGATCTGCGCAGCGCTTTCGTCGTTGCGCACATTGCAATACGTCTCGGCCGTGTAGGTCTTGCGCGTCAGCGCGCGCAGGTCCTCGGCGGGAATGTCGTCGCTGAACTTCGACAGGATCTCGAAGGCGAGGTCCGCGTACGGCAGCGTGCGCCAGCGCGTCAGCTCGTCAACCGTGACGCGCGGATATTGCGCCGGCAGGTACAGGCCGCCGTCTTTCGCCAAGCCGCCCAGCAGAATCTCGGAAAAGGTATGGCGCTCGCCGGCTCCGGCGCCGCGCGTAGAGAGGTAGTTCATAGTTCGGCCTAGTTCAGCGCTTCCATGCGCAGCTTCGTGACTTGCGAGACAACGGTCTTCAACGCTTCGATCGTCTTGATCGCCGCGTTGACGTGCTTTTCAACCGTTTCGTGCGTAATCAGGATGATGTCGGTTTCGCCCTTGCCGTTCGCGTCGACCTGCTCCGACTCCTTCTGCAGCAGCGCGTCGATCGAGATGCCGGTGTCCGCCAGAATACGCGTGATGTCGGCCAGCACGCCCGTCACGTCCGCCACACGCAGACGCAGGTAGTAGCCGCTCGTCACTTCGTCGATCGGCAGGATCGGGGTGTTCGACAGGCTGTCCGGCTGGAATGCCAGATGCGGCACGCGATGCTCCGGGTCCGCCGTATGCAGACGCGTCACGTCGACCAGGTCGGCCACCACGGCGGATGCGGTCGGCTCCGCGCCCGCGCCCTTGCCGTAGTACAGCGTGGAGCCAACCGCGTCGCCGTGCACCACGACCGCGTTCATCGCGCCTTCCACGTTCGCCAGCAGGCGCTTTTCCGGAATCAGCGTGGGATGCACGCGCAATTCGATGCCCTTGTCCGTGCGGCGCGAGATGCCGAGCAGCTTGATGCGGTAGCCAAGTTCTTCGGCGTATTTGATGTCGATCGCCGCCAGCTTGCTGATGCCTTCGACGTATGCCTTATCGAACTGCACCGGCACGCCGAACGCGATCGCGCTCATGATCGTCGCCTTGTGGGCGGCGTCCACGCCTTCGATGTCGAAGGTCGGATCGGCTTCGGCGTAACCCAGTTCCTGCGCCGCTTTCAAGGCGGTCGCGAAGTCGAGCCCGCGGTCGCGCATCTCCGAGAGGATGTAGTTCGTCGTGCCGTTGATGATGCCGGCAATGTACTGGATACGATTGGCCGTGAGCCCCTCGCGCAGCGCCTTGATGATCGGAATACCCCCGCCACCGCCGCTTCGAACGACACCATCACGCCGTTGGCGCGCGCCGCTTCGAAAATCTCCGTGCCGTGCACCGCGAGCAGCGCCTTGTTGGCCGTGACCACGTGCTTGCGGTTCCTGATCGCACGCAGAACGAGGTCGCGTGCCACGCCCGTGCCGCCAATCATCTCCGCGATGATATCGATCGACGGATCGTCGACCACCGAGTTGAAGTCATCGGTCAGCGCCACAGTGCCGGCTTCAGCGCCGAGCGCCGCGGTGGCCTTGGTGGGATTGCGCACGGCAATGCGCGCAATCTCGATGCCCCGGCCCGCGCGGCGTTTGATTTCTTCCTGATTACGGCGCAGTACCGTGAAGGTGCCGCTGCCTACCGTGCCGAAGCCCAGCAGTCCAACTTTGATCGGTTCCATGCAGCGTGTGTTTTCGAGTAAGTGATTAAAAGGAAACTGAGGAAACTGGGGCCGGCCGCGGCGCGCACCGGGCGCGCCGGCCGTCTCAAGCCGTGTGGCGCTTGCGGTAACCGTCCAGAAAGCGCGCGATCCGGTTGATCGAATCCGCGAGATCGTCCACGTTCGGCAGGAACACGACGCGGAAGTGGTCCGGCGTCTTCCAGTTGAAACCGGTGCCTTGAACCAGCAGCACGCGCTCTTCCAGCAGAAGGTCGAGGATGAACTGCTGGTCGTCCTGAATCGGATAAATCTTCGGATCGAGGCGCGGGAACATATACAGCGCCGCCTCGGGCTTCACGCAGCTCACGCCGGGAATCGCTGTGAGCATGTCATACGCGAGTTCGCGCTGTTTGTACAGGCGCCCGCTCGGCACGATCAGGTCGTTAATGCTCTGATAGCCGCCCAGCGCGGTCTGGATCGCGTACTGGCCGGGCACGTTCGGGCACAGGCGCATGGAGGCCAGAATGCCGAGCCCTTCGAAATAGTCTTTGGCATGGCGGCGGTTCTCGCCGGTCAGGCCCGAGATGAACATCCAGCCGGCACGGTAGCCGCACGAACGGTAGCTCTTCGAGAGGCTGTTGAACGTGACGGTGAGCACGTCTTCGGAGAGCGCGGCCATCGACGTGTGCTTCTTGCCGTCATAGACGATCTTGTCGTAGACCTCGTCAGCGAAGATCACGAGGCCGTGCTGGCGGGCGATCTCGATCAGGCCAAGCAGCAGTTCGTCCGAGTACAGCGCGCCGGTCGGGTTGTTCGGATTGATGACGACGAGCGCACGCGTATTTGGCGTGATTTTCGCGCGGATGTCGTCCAGATCGGGCATCCAGCTGTTCGATTCATCGCAGATGTAGTGCACCGGCGTGCCGCCCGAGAGGCTAACGCCGGCGGTCCACAGCGGGTAATCCGGCGCGGGCAGCAACACTTCGTCGCCGTCGTTCAGGAGGCCCTGCAGCGCCATCACGATCAGCTCGGAGGCGCCATTGCCGATGTAGATGTCGTCCAGTTCGACGCCATGCACGCCCTTTTGCTGCGTGTAATGCATGATTGCCTTGCGCGCGGCGAACACACCCTTGGAATCCGAGTAGCCGGACGAGCCCGGCAGATTCAGGATCATGTCCTGAATGATTTCGTCCGGCGCGTCGAAGCCGAACGCCGCGAGATTGCCGATGTTCAGCTTGATGATGCGGTGGCCCTCTTCTTCGAGCCGCTTCGCGTGTTCGAGGACAGGCCCGCGAATGTCATAGCAGACATTCAACAACTTGTTGGATTTGAGAATCGGTTTCACGGCGGGCACTTCATCCTGTTGATGGGCTTGGCGAACAAGCGGGGGCGAAAAAACCGCGACCCAGGCAAGTCCGCCGATACGGGGGATTATGACGCGGCACGCCCGCCAGACGCGGAGCGGGACGCCAGGCGCGGATTGGGCCGGCTTGCCGGGCTGCTCAGGCGCGCGTCCGGCGGATTGCGCCGGTGCAGCAGCCGAACAGTCCAAAATCAGACAAAAAGCAGACCCAAAGCAGGTAAAACAGTCGAAAAGCCGACGAAAATCCCGCAATACGCGGGCAGAACCAAGGCAGGTAGCCGGAGGACCGCGCCAGTGCCCTCAGGGCGGCTTATGACAGCACATGAGGCGGCACTTGAGCGAGGGGCGCCGCAAGGCGGCTAAAAAGTTATAATTTAGCGGATTTTGGCCGACTTCCGCAATGCACCAACCGCAACGGCAAGCCTTTTCGGCCGCTTCTGTGCCAATCATGTGTCCCACTCGCGTCAAACCGCCCGGCTTCCGCTCTGCCCGGTCAGGCCGCCAACGCGCATGATGTCTCACGACGACTTCGGAAAACGAATTTGAAATTACATCAGGATTCCAGCGGCGCCCTCAACACCGTCACCGGCTACGGCGCCGGCTACGTCGAAATCAATCTGGTGCGCCACGCCGGCAGCATTCTCATGCTGCCGGACGCGCCCGTCATCGCCTGGCCCGTCTCCTCTTTCGACCAGTTGAGCGCCGAACACTTCGCCATGCTGGTGGACGCGGCGCCCGAAGTGGTCGTGTTCGGCAGCGGCGAACGGCTGCGCTTCCCGCATCCGCGGCTGACCGCCGCACTCACCGCCAAACGCATCGGCGTCGAAACGATGGACTTCAAGGCCGCCTGCCGCACCTACAACATTCTGATGGCCGAGGGCCGCAAGGTCGCGGCCGCGTTGCTGATCGAAGCCTAGTGGCGCCGCGCCGGTGCCGCGAAGCTGTCGCTAGCCGGCGTGCAGACGCTGGAGGCCATACGTGGCATCCGCGGCGTGCGCTGTGTGCGAGGCTGCCGGACCGGCCCCACCTCTCGCCGCATCACGGCTGATAACGTACACTGCGCGCCAATGGCGCCACGCCGACAAGCGCCCTTCCCAAATAACACCGCCTCGCCGCCGACGCGGCGTTGCCAAAAAGGTTGAAAACCATGAACGATACGCCGACGAGGCTACCGCTCAATCGCACCACGATCCTGCTGCTGGTGCTGGCCCTCGCCGTGATCTGGTTCGTGCCGCTCGGCTGGCGCCATCTGCTGCCGAGCGACGAAGGCCGCTACGCCGAAATGGCGCGCGAAATGTTCGTCACCGGCGACTGGATCACGCCGCGCTACAACGGCTACAAGTATTTCGAGAAGCCGCCGCTGCAAACCTGGGCGAACGCGCTCACGTTCGCGTGGTTCGGCATCGGCGAATGGCAGGCGCGGCTCTACACCGCGCTGACGGGCTTTGCCGGCGTGCTGCTGATCGGCTTCACCGGCGCGCGCGTGTTCAACGCGGCAACCGGCGTATTCGCGGCGATTGTGCTGGCCACGTCGCCGTACTGGAACCTGATGGGCCACTTCAACACGCTCGACATGGGCCTGTCGTTCTGGATGGAGCTGACGCTCTGCGCGCTGCTGCTCGCGCAGCGCCCCAACCTGCCGACCGCCAGCGTGCGGGCATGGATGTGGGTGTGCTGGGGAGCGATGGCGCTGGCGGTGCTGTCCAAGGGTCTCGTCGGCCTGATTCTGCCGGGCGCGGTGCTAGTGCTGTACACCGTGATCGCGCGCGACTGGGCCGTGTGGAAACGTCTGCATCTGATCGGCGGCCTGATCGTGTTTTTCGTGATCGTCACGCCGTGGTTCGTGCTGGTGCAGCAGCGCAATCCGGAATTCCTGAACTTCTTCTTCATCGTTCAACAGTTCAAGCGCTATCTGACGCCGGAACAGAACCGCCCGGGCCCGTTCTATTACTTCGTGCCGGTGCTGCTGGTCGGCTTCCTGCCGTGGTTGTCAGTCACCTTCCAGAGCGTGCGCCACGCGTGGCGCCTGCCGCGCCAGCCGAACGGCTTTGCGCCGGTCACGCTGATGCTGGTGTGGACCGCCTTCATCTTCCTGTTCTTCAGCGCGTCCCACTCGAAGCTCCTGTCCTACACGCTGCCGATCGCCCCGCCGATCGCGCTGATCATCGGCATGTACCTGCCGCTCGTCACGCGCGACCAGTTTCGCCGCCATCTCGCCGGCTATGCGCTGTTTCTCGTTGTGGCCGCTTTTGCCGCGCTGTTCATGTCGCGCTTCGGCAACGCACGCAACCCGACTGAACTCTACGTGGAATACCGCACCTGGGTGCTGGCGGCCCTCGGTGTCGCCTTCGTGATCACACTGGTCGCCCTATGGCTGAACCGACGCAGCCGCGCCGGCGTGCCTGGCGCCGTCGCGAGCTTTGGCGCGGCGTGGCTGCTGCTCGGCACGATTGCCGGCACGGGCCACGACGTGTTCGGGCGGCTAAGCTCCGGTGCGCCACTCGCGCCCGCGATCAAGGCCGAGATCGCGAAGTTGCCGGCCGATACGCCGCTCTACTCGGTCGGCGTGCTCGACCACACGATGCCGTTCTACGTCGACCATACGATGATCATGGTCGAACATGCTGACGAACTGGCGTTCGGCGTGTCCGTCGAACCGCAGAAATGGGTGCCGACCGTCGACGCGTGGATCGAGCGCTGGAAGGCCGACCGCTACGCGCTCGCGCTGATCCCGCCGCCGACTTACGACAAACTGCTCAAAGAGGGGCTGCCGATGCAGGTGATCGCGCGCGACTCGCGCCGGGTGGTGGTGATGAAACCCGTGGCCGCGTCCGACGCGGCAGCACAGGGCGCACCGGCGCAGGCCGCATCGGCGCCCCAGTAGAAAAACCACAACACTGACCTCATATCAGGATCTGACCAGTCGATGAACCCGATTTCGCTCTTTTGTATCCTCGCCGGCGTCACGTTGAACGCCGGCGCGCAGTTGCTGCTCAAAGCCGGAACGAATGCCGTTGGACACTTCGAATTCACCCGTGCGAACATCCTGCCCATCGCCTTTCGCCTCGCGACGCAGCCGCCGATCATCGGCGGGCTCGCCTGTTATGTGATCAGCGTGGGCGTGTGGGTGGTCGGACTCTCGCGGGTGGACGTGTCAATTGCCTATCCGATGCTGTCGCTCGGATACGTCGTCAACGCGTTCGCGGCGTGGTATCTATTCGGCGAAGTGATGTCCGTGCAGAAGCTGGTAGGGATCGGCGTCATCCTGATCGGCGTGGTCGTCCTGGCGCGAAGCTAGGCTGTCATGCCCCCGGCCGCGCTTTGCCGGGCCCGATTTATTACCGTTTATTGCCGGCGCCGTTGCGGGCGCTGCGAAAATGCAGGCGGTAAAGCAGCGGTAAGCCAGGCACCGCTGCCTGCTAAGTAAAACGTAAGGTTGGCCGCGGTAAGCTTGGCGGTTGCGCCCTTTTTTAGTCGTGGCCTTGGGTTTGCGCGTCGTTTGTGATCTACTTCGCGCCCTTCGGGTTGCCCCCTTTCAATCGAGCGAAGCATTCATGAGCCAGTCACCAGTCCCGTTTTTGCCGTTTGTCAAACCTGAGATCGATGAAGAAACGATTCAGGGCGTCGCCGACGTGCTCCGCTCAGGCTGGATCACGACCGGCCCGCAGAACCAGAAGTTCGAAGCGGCGTTGTCCGAATTCTGCGGCGGCCGTCCGGTGCGCACGTTCAATTCCGGCACCGCAACGCTCGAAATCGGCTTGCGGATTGCCGGTGTGGGCGAAGGCGATGAAGTCATCACCACCCCCGCCTCATGGGTCGCGACCAGCAATGTGGTCTACGAAGTCGGCGCGACGCCGGTGTTCGCCGACATCGATCCGGTGACCCGCAACATTGACCTGGACCTGCTGGAAAAGGCCATCACGCCACGCACCAAGGCGATCATTCCGGTGTACCTGTCGGGCCTGCCGGTCGACATGGACCGGCTGTACGCCATCGCCCGCGCCCACAAGCTGCGCGTGATCGAAGACGCCGCACAGGCGTTCGGCGCGACGTGGAAAGGCGAGCGTATCGGCCGACTCGGCGACATGGTTTCGTTCAGCTTCCACGCGAACAAGAATCTGACTTCGATCGAAGGCGGCGCGCTGGTGCTGAACAACGAAGAAGAGGCGATCCTCGCGCAGAAGTACCGCCTGCAAGGTATTACCCGCACCGGCTTCGACGGCATGGACTGCGACGTGCTGGGCGGCAAGTACAACCTGACGGACGTCGCCGCACGCGTCGGCCTCGGTCAACTGCCGCATCTGGAGCGTTTCCTCGCGCAGCGCAAAAAGCTCGTGCGCGCCTATTTCGCAGGGCTCGAAGGCGGCGCGGCGGTCAAGCTGGGCATCGGCCTGCCGTTTGCGGACTTCGAAAACAGCAACTGGCACATGTTCCAGATCACGCTGCCGCTCGAAAAACTGTCGATCGACCGCGCCGGTTTCATGGGCGCGCTGAAAGAGCGTGGCATCGGCTCGGGCGTGCACTATCCTGCGATTCACCTGTTCTCGCTGTACCGTGCGCGCGGCTTCAAGGAAGGGATGTTTCCGCACGCGGAGCGCTTCGGCGCCACCAACGTCACGCTGCCACTGTTCACGCTGATGAACGAGGGCGACGTGGAGCGGGTCTGCCGCGCGGTCAATGAAATTTGCGAACAATACGGAAAATAAGCGGAAATGAGTTATTCGGAACATCGCGCCGTCGCACCGGAAGTGTCGATCATCATTCCGGTGTACAACGAAGAAGCCGGGCTGGCCGAGCTGTTCACGCGCCTCTACCCGGCGCTCGATGCGCTCGGCACCGGTTATGAAGTGATCTTCATCAACGACGGCAGCCGCGACAAATCCGCCGCCCTGCTCGCCGAGCAGTTCCGCGCGCGGCCCGACACGACCCGCGTGATCCTGCTGAACGGCAACTACGGCCAGCACATGGCGATTCTGGCGGGCTTCGAGCAATCGCGCGGCGAGATCGTCATCACGCTCGACGCCGACCTGCAGAATCCGCCGGAAGAAATCGGCAAGCTGGTCAACAAGATGCGCGAAGGTTTCGACTACGTCGGCACGATCCGTCTGCAACGCCAGGACAGCTTGTGGCGCCGCAAGGCCTCGCGCGCGATGAACCGTCTGCGCGAGCGCATCACGCGCATCAAGATGACCGACCAGGGCTGCATGCTGCGCGCGTACAGCCGGCACATCATCGACACGATCAATCGCTGCGGCGAGATCAACACCTTCATTCCGGCGCTCGCGTACACCTTCGCGCAGAATCCGGTCGAGATCGAAGTCGCGCACGAAGAGCGTTTTGCCGGCGAATCGAAGTACTCGCTGTACAGCCTGATCCGCCTGAATTTCGACCTGGTCACCGGCTTCTCGGTCGTGCCGCTGCAGTGGCTGTCGTTCATCGGCGTGATCCTGTCGCTCGGGTCCGCGGCGCTGTTCGTGCTGCTGCTGATTCGCCGCTTCATCATCGGCGCGGAAGTGCAAGGTGTGTTCACGCTGTTCGCTATCACCTTCTTCCTGCTCGGCGTGATCATCTTCGCGCTGGGCCTGCTGGGTGAATACATCGGCCGGATTTACCAGCAGGTGCGCGCGCGTCCGCGTTACCTGGTGCAGACGATTCTCGAGCAGCGCGACGGCACCACCGTGAGCGAAGCGCCGCGTCAGGCGCTGGTGCAGGCGGTGCAAGCGGCGCCGCTGGTCGATCAGGGCCCAAATCCATGAAGCCGCGCGCCGTCGTATTCGCGTATCACAACGTCGGCGTGCGCTGCCTGCAGGTGCTGCTCGCACGCGGTGTCGACGTGGCGCTGGTCGTTACGCACGAGGACAGCCCGACCGAAAACATCTGGTTCGGCAGCGTCGCCTCGGTTGCGGCCGAGCACGGTATTCCGGTCGTCACGCCGGCCGATCCGAAAAGCGCGGAATTGCGCGCCGCGGTGAGCGCCGCGCGCCCGGACTTCATCTTCTCGTTCTACTACCGCCATATGTTGCCGGTCGACCTGCTGGCGCTCGCCCCACGGGGCGCTTACAACATGCACGGCTCGCTTCTGCCGAAGTACCGCGGCCGCGTGCCGACCAACTGGGCGGTGATCCACGGCGAAACCGAAACCGGCGCGACGCTCCACGAAATGGCCGCCAAGCCCGATGCGGGCGCGATCATCGCGCAAACGCCGGTGCCGATCCTGCCCGACGACACCGCCGCGCAAGTGTTCGACAAGGTCACGGTGGCCGCCGAACAAACCCTGTGGCGTGTGCTCCCTGCTCTGCTCGCGGGCGAAGCGCCGCATCTGCCGAACGATCTGTCGCACGGCAGCTATTACGGCGGCCGCAAGCCGGAAGACGGCCGGATCGATTGGACGCAGCCCGCGCAGCAGGTCTACAACCTGATCCGCGCGGTAGCCCCGCCCTATCCCGGCGCGTTTGCCGAGATCGCCGGCCACCGCTTCATCGTCGCCCGTGCGCGTCTGGCCGCGCCCGGCGCGCTTCGCTCGGATTTGCCGCCGGGCCTGCACGTAAGCGATAATGCCGTTTTTGCGATATGCGGCGACGGCCGCGCGATCGCCATCCACGAATTGCGGCATCAGCATGACGGCAACGAAACCGTTGTCGCCCCGGCCGAATTCGCCCGGCTCATCCAAACTCCCCTCGAAACTCCCCGTTACTCATGAAAAAAGTCCTGATTCTGGGTGTGAACGGCTTCATCGGCCATCACCTGTCCAAACGCATTCTCGAAACGACCGATTGGGAAGTTTTCGGGATGGACATGCAGACCGAACGTCTGGGTGACCTGATCAACCATGAGCGGATGCACTTCTTCGAAGGCGACATCACGATCAACAAGGAGTGGGTCGAATATCACATCAAGAAGTGCGATGTGATCCTGCCGCTGGTCGCGATCGCCACGCCCGCCACGTACGTGAAGCAGCCGCTGCGCGTGTTCGAACTGGATTTCGAAGCGAACCTGCCGATCGTGCGTTCGGCCGCCAAATACGGCAAGCACCTCGTGTTTCCGTCGACCTCCGAGGTCTACGGCATGTGCACGGACGAGCAGTTCGATCCGGAAGAGTCGCAACTGACGTACGGCCCGATCAACAAGCCGCGCTGGATCTACGCGTGCTCCAAGCAGTTGATGGACCGCGTGATCTGGGGTTACGGCATGGAAGGCCTCAACTTCACGCTGTTCCGTCCGTTCAACTGGATCGGCCCGGGCCTCGATTCGATCTATACACCGAAGGAAGGCAGCTCGCGCGTGGTCACGCAGTTCCTCGGCCATATCGTGCGCGGCGAGAACATCAGCCTGGTGGACGGCGGTGCGCAAAAGCGCGCGTTCACGGATATCGACGACGGCATCGGCGCGCTGATGAAGATCATCGAGAACAGGGACGGTGTGGCCACGGGCAAGATCTACAACATCGGCAACCCGACCAACAACTTCTCGGTGCGCGAGCTCGCGCACAAGATGCTGGCACTGGCCGCCGAATTCCCGGAATACGCCGAACTCGCGAAGCAGGTGCAACTGGTCGAAACGTCCTCGGGCGCGTACTACGGCGCGGGCTATCAGGACGTGCAAAACCGTGTGCCGAAGATCGACAACACGATGCAGGAACTCGGCTGGGCGCCGAAGTCGACCTTCGACGAAGCGCTGCGCAAGATTTTCGAAGCGTATCGCGGCCACGTTGCCGAAGCTCGCGCCCTCGTCGAACAACAATAAGGCCTGATCCTTGGCTCGTATCGTCCTGAAGATCGACGTCGACACGCTGCGCGGCACTCGCGAAGGCGTGCCGAATCTCGCTCGCATTTTCGACCGCTTCAAGGCGCGCGCCACTTTTCTCTTCAGCCTCGGGCCCGACCACACCGGTTGGGCGATGCGTCGCGTGTTGCGGCCGGGCTTTCTGAAAAAGGTGTCGCGCACGTCGGTGGTCGAACATTACGGCATCAGGCAATTGATGTACGGCGTGCTGCTGCCCGGACCGGACATCGGTGTGAAAACCGCCGCCGAAATGCGCGCGATTCATGAGGCCGGCTTCGAATGCGGCATCCACACGTGGGATCACGTTTACTGGCAGGACAACGTGCGTTCGCAGGACCGCGAGTGGACCGAGAAGCAGATGCAGAAGAGCTTCAACCGCTTCGTCGCGATCTTCGGCGCGCCGCCCGTCACGCACGGCGCGGCAGGCTGGCAGATGAACGGCCATGCGTTCGAGCAGATCGACGCGTGGGGTATGCACTACGCGTCCGACGGGCGCGGCCACTCGCCGTATCTGCCGGTGGTCGGCGGCAAGCAGCTGTCGCACGTGCAGATGCCCACCACGCTGCCCACGCTCGACGAAGTGCTCGGCGTGGATGGTGTCGACGAGCACAACGTCGCGGCATGGATGCTGAAGCACACCGAGAACAATCCGCACGATCAGGTGTTCACGCTGCACGCGGAACTCGAAGGACAAAAGCTCGCGCCGATTTTCGAACAGCTGCTGGAAGGCTGGCGCGCGCAAGGCCATACCTTCGCGACCATGGGTGATTACTACGCCACGCTAGACCGCAGCACGCTGCCATCGTACCCTGTTACGTGGGGCGAAATTCCAGGCCGCTCCGGCGAGTTGATTGTCCAGCCCTGACTGGCCAAGCTGCAGCCGGCCCCGGCGACCCGAGCACCGCGCGAGCGATCACCACGCGCCATTCGCCCTCCCCAAAGCCTCGATGCCAGGCCGCCGCCACAGCAGTTGCAAAAGCAAATGCAAATACTGCGGCGGCGGCCACAACAACCGGAGAACCTCGTGCCCATCGCAGTCGACCAACCCGTCCCCGACTTTACCGCTCCCGCTACCGGTGGCGATATCACGCTGTCCAAGCTGGCGGGCAAGAAGGTGGTGCTGTATTTCTATCCGAAGGACAACACGCCGGGCTGCACGACCGAAGGTCTGCAGTTCCGCGATCTGTATCCGAAGTTCAAAAAAGCCGGTGCGGAAATTCTTGGCGTGTCGCGCGACAGCCTGCGCTCCCATGACAATTTCAAGGCAAAGCTCGAATTGCCGTTCCCGTTGATCTCGGACCCTGAAGAAACCTTGTGTGCGCTCTTCGGCGTCATGAAATTGAAGAAAATGTATGGCAAAGAAGTACGTGGGATCGAACGCTCCACGTTCCTGATCGACGCCGATGGCGTGCTGCGCCAGGAGTGGCGTGGCGTGAAAGTGCCAGGGCACGTCGACGACATTCTGGAGGCTGTACAAGCGCTTTGAGGCGCGTTATATTGGGTTCCAATGAGTGCCTGTCCACCCCACACTTTTCGCAACTGCGCCAGACTTGACGGCCGTTTTGTCGGTTCCGTTGGAGTCGTGAGGCGCAACGCGATAACCGAAGGCGAGCCGCTTGCCCCGTACGCCGGGGCGGCGGCTTTTTTAATTGCGCGCAGCCGTTCGTTCACTCGGCTACGTGCTTCCGTTAAGGAGCCGATCGAAGACCAGGCGAACCGGCATCTCTAGACCGAATGCGCGCCTCCGGACGCAAACTGCGTGCGCCTCACCGGCACCGGCAGAATGCGACAGGCGGCGCACGAAATGTGACCCGATTATTTCGAGGGAAACCATGCCTTTGCCTACCCCCCCCAGCAAGCTCGGCAATCTCCTGCCGCCTGACGAATACAAGGCCAAAGCCGCCACGCCGGCGCGCTCCGCCGCGAAGAAACAGGCAGTCGGAGGGGAATCAGCAGAGTCGGCCGATTACGGTCGCACGAACGTCGCCACACCGATGGCGCATGCCGCCAATGCCGCAACCACTTTGCGGCCCGTGCCGGCTTCCACTGCTGCTTCTGCATCCGCCGAGCAAGCTGAACCGGCGCGTCGCACAGCGACGCCCGGCCGCAAGACCAAACAGACCGCCGCCTTGCTGCAACCGGTTCCCGCTGCCCGTCCGCAAGTCGAGACGGCCGCTGTTCCCACGCCCGCTGGCAAATCGCAGCCGGTCGTTGCGCGCGCGCCAAGCGCGAAAGAGCCGGCCGCAAGCACGCCCGCAGCCGTAGCACCCAGCACGCGCGGCACCAGCAAGAAGCGCGGTGCGTCCACCGACCCGCTCGAAATGCAGAAGCTTTTCGTGCTGGACACGAACGTGCTGATGCACGATCCAAGCTGCCTGTTCCGTTTCGAGGAACACGACGTCTATCTGCCAATGATGACGTTGGAAGAACTGGACAACCACAAGAAGGGCATGTCCGAAGTCGCGCGTAACGCTCGCCAGGTGAGCCGCACGCTGGACGCGTTGGTGGCAAACGCCGGCAACATCTCGGACGGCATTTCGCTGGCGCGTCTGGGCAGTCGTGAGGCGTCCGGGCGCCTGTATTTCCAGACCAAGCTCAACGCTATCGAGCCGGTCGAAGGTCTGCCGGAAGGCAAGGCCGACAACCAGATTCTCGGCGTGGTGCGCGCGCTGCAGCGCGACCGGATGGATCGCCAGGTCGTGCTGGTGTCGAAAGACATCAACATGCGGATCAAGGCGCATGCGCTCGGTCTGCCCGCGGAAGATTACTTCAACGACCAGGTGCTCGAAGACAGCGATCTGCTGTACTCGGGCATCCGCGCGCTGCCGCAGGATTTCTGGACCAAGCACGCGAAGGGCATGGAGAGCTGGCAGGACACCAAAACCGGCACCACGTATTACCGTGTGACGGGTCCGCTGTGCGCCTCGATGCTGGTGAACGAGTTCGTCTATCTGGAGCCGCAGAACGGCGAACCGGCGTTTCATGCGCTGGTGCGCGAGCTGAACGGCAAGACGGCGTTGCTGCAAACCTTGCGCGACTACGGCCACCATAAGAACAACGTGTGGGGCATCACGGCGCGCAATCGCGAGCAGAACTTCGCGCTGAACCTGTTGATGAATCCGGAGATCGACTTCGTCACGCTGCTGGGTCAGGCCGGGACCGGCAAGACGCTGGTCGCGCTCGCGGCCGGCTTGGCGCAGGTGCTCGACGACAAGCGCTACAACGAGATCATCGTGACGCGCGCAACGGTGCCGGTCGGTGAAGACATCGGCTTCCTGCCGGGTACGGAAGAGGAAAAAATGCAGCCGTGGATGGGTGCATTCGACGACAACCTCGAAGTCCTGCAGAAAACCGACGACGCCGCCGGCGAATGGGGCCGCGCCGCGACGCAGGAGTTGATCCGCTCGCGCCTGAAGGTCAAGAGCATGAACTTCATGCGCGGCCGCACGTTCGTCGACAAGTATCTGATCATCGACGAGGCGCAAAACCTGACGCCGAAGCAGATGAAGACGCTGGTCACGCGCGCGGGTCCGGGCACGAAGATCATCTGTCTGGGCAATATCGCGCAGATCGATACGCCTTACCTGACGGAAGGCAGCTCGGGTCTCACGTACGTGGTCGACCGCTTCAAGGGCTGGGCGCACAGCGGGCACGTGACGCTGGCGCGCGGCGAGCGCTCGCGCCTCGCAGATTACGCATCGGAAATTCTTTAAGTTTCAACGCCTTAGCCTCAACCAGAAGCCGCGCCCGGGTCAGCCCGGACGCGGCTTTTTTAATCCGCACGAGTTCCCGACGGGCAACACTTAGCGCGCAAACTTCAAGTAATTTATCAAGAATTCTTGCCTGAGCCATGTTCGACGGGCTACCATCCCGAGATCGTTCGACATTAAACGAGCGTTTACCGCTCTCCTCGTCTTCATGCGCCGACTCGCCTTCTCGCTGCTGACCGTCTTGCTGCTGACCGTCTTGCTGCTCGCCGCTTGCGCTGGCGCGCCGCAAAAGACGTCGCGCGAATCGGGTTCGTCGGTCGTGGTCACGAACGGCGCTTATCGCGCGCCGCCGCCGGGCTTTCCGAATTTCGTCGACCACAGCGTCGGCCGCGAGGAAATCTCGATCCAGGCGATGAGTCTGGTCGGTATTCCATACCGTTGGGGTGGCAATACGCCGGATAGTGGCTTCGATTGCAGCGGATTAGTTCGCTACGTGGTATCCCGTGCCGCTTCCGTGAATCTGCCTCGTACTACCGCGGACATGAGCGGCCGTGGCGAATCGATCGAACCGGATGAAATCGCGCCGGGCGATCTGATTTTCTTCAACACCACCGGGCGGGCGCATTCGCACGTCGGCATTTATGTGGGCAAGCTGCGCTTCGTCAACGCGCCGTCCACGGGCGGCACCGTACGGCTCGACTATCTGACCAATCCCTATTGGGCCAAGCGTTTCGACGGCATTCGTCGCGTGGCCGCGCCGGCTGCGAAACCGGCGCCGTTCGATACACCGAGCTATCAGGCTGCGGCGCCGCAACCGGAACGTGTAGCGCCGGTGGCTCAGACAGTGTCGGCTTATTCCGGCACAGCGGTGGCGACGCAATCTTCTTCGGGTTACGCGGCGAACTCTGCGGCGATGCGGTCTTCGGGCTATGTGGCAGCGCCTGCTGCGGCGCAAGCTCCGGACTATGTGGCAACGCCTGTTGCGTCGCAAGCTTCGGGCTATGCCGCGAATCCGGCGGCTCCGCAGCAAACGGCGCGGGTCGCGGCGACCACTCGTGCGCCGCTGACTGCTAGCGCTCAGCCCGCGGCTGCTACGGCGGCAGCGCCGACGCGACAAGCTGATCAGTTCGAACCGCCCCCACCCGGCATGAGCGCCGCGCAGATGCAGGCGCGCGCGGTAGGTGCGGTGTCCCCAGCGCCTGTTCCGGTCGCGCAAGCGAGTACGTATGAGGCCGCCGGAGAGGCGACGAATCAGCAGCCGGTGGCTGCGCGCGCCGAATCGCCGACGGCTGCCGTGCGCACACCGGATCCAATCGACGCCGCTGCGGATGCATTTGAGCCGCCTCCCCCCGCTTCGGTTGCCGCACGCCAAGCCCAGCAAGCTCAGCAAGCCGATGGGAACACAGGCGTGCAGATCATGCGCGCCTCGACGGCATCGCGTGGCATCCCTGCTCCTACCCAAACCACCGACGACCCGATCGCGCGCTTCGCCAACGGCAATTTCTGATCGTGAGGTGCGGCGCGGGCCGGTGGCTCGTCGCTCATGACCCGCTGCCGTGCCGCCTCGCATTAATCGCGCGCCGCCGCCCGCGCTCCGCACCTCAATCCAGCCCATCCCCGCCAAGCTGCCGATCTGCTATCGTCACCGATATTCTTCCGACAGCGGGTGATGACGATGGATCTCGGTCTGAAAGACAAGGTGGTGCTGATCACAGGCGGCAGCAAAGGGATCGGGCTCGCCTGCGCCCGGGCGTTCGCCCTCGAGGGTGCGAAGGTCGCGATCGTTTCGCGCGACCCTGCCAATCTTGCGCGCGCTTACGAGCAGTTGAAGCAGGAAGGCCTGCACGTGCATCGGACCCGCGCCGACTTGCATGAACCCCACAGCGCAGCAGACGTTGTCGAGGAAGTCACCACTGCGGTCGGCCCCATCGACGTGCTGATCAACAGCGCGGGTGCCGCCCGTCGCTATGACCCGGAAACGCTGGACGCCGATGCGTTCCGCGCGACCATGGAAGCAAAGTATTTCCCCTACATTTACCCGCAACAGGAAGTGCTGCGGCGCATGGCCGAGCGCGTGAAGGCCGGCGACGACAGCGCGCCCGGCACGATCGTCAACATCATCGGCATGGGCGGCAAGATCGCGAGCGATATCCATATCGCGGGTGGCGCCGCTAATGCCGCGCTGATGCTTGCCACCGTCGGCCTCGCCCACTACTACGCGCGCTACGGCATCCGTATCAACGCGATCAACCCGGGTTCGACGCTGACCGAGCGCGTCGAGGAAGCGGTCAAACTGGAAGCATCGCAACAAGGCATCGAAAGCACGGACGCGTTAGCACGCGGGCAGGCTAAAGTGCCGCTCGGACGCTATGCCAAACCGGAGGAAATCGCAGACGTCGCGCTGTTTCTGGCGAGCCGCCGCGCGAGCTATGTGACGGGCGCAATTGTCCCGATGGATGGAGGCAACTCGCCGCTGATCTGAGCGGCGAGCTTTTTCAGCTTTAGCGGCTTTACCGCATTACCGCATTACCGCTTTGGCACCGTCACCGCTTTACAGCGCGAACGGCTTGGCGGCTTGACAGCCGCCCGCCGTCCGCGCGCGTTTACAGGAACCGGTGGCCAAGCCACCAGGCGGCCGCGGAGAGCGCCGCCGAGGCCGGAATGGTCAGAATCCACGCCCACACGATGTTGCCGGCCACGCCCCAGCGCACCGCGCTCAACTTCTGCGTCGCGCCAACGCCGACGATCGCGCCGGTGATCGTATGCGTAGTGGACACTGGAATACCCATCCACGACGCCGTAAATAGTGTGATCGCACCACCAGTCTCCGCGCAGAAGCCACCCACTGGCTTCAGCTTGGTGATTTTCTGGCCCATCGTGCGGACAATCCGCCAGCCGCCGAACAACGTGCCGAGACCCATCGACAGATAGCAGCCACCGATCACCCACAGCGGCGGTGCGTCCGCGATCGACGAGGCATAGCCGGTCGCGATCAGCAACATCCAGATGATGCCGATGGTTTTCTGCGCGTCGTTGCCGCCGTGGCCGAGGCTGTACAAACCCGCGGAGATCAGTTGCATGCGCCGGAAGCGCCGGTCGACCTTGCTAGGTGGCGTGCGGAAGTAGATCCACGACACCGCCAGCATGAAGAACGATCCGAGTACGAAACCAAGCAGCGGTGAGATGAAAATGAAGGCGATCGTCTTCATCAGCCCGTCGATATTGAGCGAACCCCAGCCCGCCTTGGCAAGTGCCGCGCCCACCAGCCCGCCGATCAGCGCGTGCGACGAACTGGACGGAATACCGTAGTGCCACGTAATGATGTTCCAGCCGATCGCCCCGACCAACGCGCCGAAAATGACATAGTGGTCGACGATACTCGGATCGATCGTGCCCTTGCCGACCGTCTGCGCCACTTTCAGGTGGAACACGAAATACGCGGCAACGTTGAAAGCCGCGGCAAAGGCCACGGCCTGCTGCGGCTTCAGCACGCCGGTCGACACGACCGTGGCGATCGAATTCGCCGCGTCGTGGAAGCCGTTCATGAAGTCGAAAATCAGCGCGACGGCGACCAGGCCGGCGACGACCCAGATAGCGAGTTGTATCGATTGCATTATGCGTTTTCCAGCACGATGCCTTCGATGATGTTCGCCACGTCCTCACACTTGTCGGTGATCGTTTCGAGCAGTTCGTAAATCGCCTTCAGCTTGATCAGCGTCTTGACGTTGTCTTCTTCGTGGAAAAGTTTTGACATGGCCGAGCGCAGCACGCGGTCGGCTTCCGATTCCAGACGGTCGATTTCCTCGCACGCCTTCAGGATCTGGCTCGCCTGCTTCATGTCGGACAGCAGGCTGACGGCAAACTGCACGCGCTCGGAGGTGGCAGTGCAGATGTGCGCCAACTGGCTCGCTTCGGAGGTCACCGCCTGCACGTCGTACAGCGAGATAGCGGTGGCGACGTCCTCCATCAGATCGAGGATGTCGTCCATTGTCGTGATCAGCTTGTGGATCTCGTCGCGGTCGAGCGGCGTGATGAAGGTCTTGTGCAGCAGGTCGATGGCTTCGTGCGTGAGCTTGTCAGCAGCCTTCTCGGACTTCTGCACATTCTGCTTATGGGTCTCGGCGTCCTGCAGATTGTCGATCAGCAGCTCGAGTTCGTGGCTTGCCGAGACGATGCACGTTGCGTGCGCATTGAAAATTTCAAAGAACTTGCCCTCGGTGGGCATGAATCGACCGAACATTGGGATCCCGAAAATTGGTCACATTATGACCGACATAAAATCGTCACATTGTACCGTTCCAGGATCGATGCCGCACTTTTGAAAGCGTCGTTACAACAGGTCCACCTGCTATCTGCGCAGATATCTGCGCAGTTGCCCCCGCAGTTACCTTGTTACTCGCTATAGAAATTCTGCGCGCCGGCAAAATTGTCGAACTTCGTGAATTGACCATGGAACGTGAGACGAACAGGGCCGATCGGACCATTCCGCTGCTTGCCGATGATAATCTCCGCCGTGCCCTTGTCCGGACTGTCCGGGTTGTACACCTCATCGCGATAGATGAACAGAATCACGTCCGCATCCTGTTCAATAGCGCCGGATTCACGCAGATCGGACATGATCGGCCGCTTGTTCGGGCGCTGCTCGAGACCCCGGTTGAGTTGCGACAACGCGATCACCGGTACGTCGAGTTCTTTGGCGAGACTCTTCAGCGAACGCGAGATTTCCGAGATTTCGGTCGCCCGGTTTTCACCCGACGACGAACCGCTCATCAGCTGCAAATAATCGATGATGATCAGCCCGAGCTTGCCGCACTGACGCGACAGCCGACGCGCGCGCGAGCGCAATTCCATCGGGTTCAAGCCGCCGGTTTCGTCGATGAAAATCTGCGCTTCGCTCATTTTCTGCACCGCGTGCGTGAGCTTCGGCCAATCCTCGTCGGTCAGGCGCCCAGTGCGCATGCGGTGCTGGTCGAGCCGGCCGACCGAGCCCAGCATACGCATCGTAAGTTGCGAGCCCGGCATTTCCATGGAGAACACAGCGACTGGCAGGCCATACTCGACCGCCACGTATTCGCCGACGTTCATCGAAAACGCCGTCTTACCCATCGACGGCCGACCCGCCACGATGATCAGTTCGCCGCCGTGCATACCGGAGGTCATGCGATCCAGGTCGACAAAGCCGGTCGGCGTGCCGGTCACGTCGCTCGGATTGGCGGTGTGATACAGCGTGTCGATGCGCTCGACCACCTCGGTCAGCAACGGCCCGATCTCCAGGAAGCCCTGCGTGCCACGCGCGCCGTCTTCAGCAATCGAAAACACCTTCGATTCCGCCTCGTCCAGCAACTGGCGGACTTCCTTACCCTGCGGGTTGAAGGCGTCGGCGGAAATTTCGTCGGCCACGGATACGAGGCGGCGCAGGACCGCGCGATCGCGCACGATTTCCGCGTAGCGGCGGATATTGGCCGCGCTCGGCGTGTTTTGCGCCAGCGCGTTCAGGTACGCGAGACCGCCGACCTCTTCCGCCTTGCCCGAGGTGCCGAGCGCCTCGTACACGGTAATCACGTCGGCCGGTCGCGTCGCCGCGATCAGCTTGCCGATGTGCTCGAAAATGATGCGGTGGTCATATCGGTAAAAATCGCTCTGCGACAGGAAGTCGGCGATGCGGTCCCATGCCGCGTTATCGAGCAGCAGGCCGCCCAGCACCGACTGCTCGGCTTCGATCGAATGCGGCGGGACTTTCAGCGACTCGATTTGGGGATCTTTGGACGGTGCGTTCATGGAGAGGAATTATCGGGTAAATCGAGCGCGTGCGGGCGGGGGAAAAACTAAAAAACGGGCACAAAAAAAGGCAGGGGCCGGTCACCCGGCCCCTGCCTTTTGCCAGCAACAACCTGGCAGATACAACTTAATGCTTAGACGTGTTCGCCGATCACAGCCACGTTCACATCGACGAGCACGTCGGTGTGCAGCGAGATCTGAACAGCGTGGTCGCCAACCATCTTCAGCGGGCCTTCCGGCAGACGCACTTGCGCCTTTTCCACTGCGAAGCCTTGCTTAACCAGTGCGTCAGCGATGTCAGCGTTCGTCACCGAGCCGAACAGACGGCCGTCGACGCCAGCCTTCTGGCCGATCTGAACCGTCGAGCCTGCCAGCTTTTCGCCTTGAGCTTGAGCGATAGCCAGCTTTTCAGCGGCGATCTTTTCGAGTTCAGCACGGCGAACTTCGAATTCAGCCAGGGCTTCCTTCGTTGCACGGCGAGCTTGCTTGTTCGGGATCAGGAAGTTACGTGCGTAACCGTCCTTGACCTTCACGATATCGCCCAGGTTGCCCAGATTGACGACTTTTTCCAGAAGAATAATTTGCATTCGGATACTCCTTATCGCGTCGTCGGGTTAGGCCTTGTGCTGGTCGGTGTACGGCACCAGCGCGAGGAAACGTGCGCGCTTGATTGCCGTATCCAGCTGGCGTTGATAGTGCGACTTCGTACCCGTGAGACGCGCCGGCGTGATCTTGCCGTTTTCGCCGATGAAGTCCTTCAGCGTTTCGAGGTCCTTATAGTCGATGTGATCGACGTTAGCGGCCGTGAAACGGCAGAACTTCTTGCGCTTGAAGAGCGGATTTTGTTGCTGACGACGCTTGTCGAATTTCTTACCAGTCGGGCGGGGCATGTTCAGTCCTTTCCAATGTCCTGCAATTCTGTGATGTGAAATACCAGCGTTCTTGCGTTGCGGTGCTTTTTTGCCAGAAAGCCTGTGAAGAGCGTTTCTACGCCCATCTGACAGCCTTCCAGCTTACCGCTTGCCTCACCTGCGGCTACCGCCTGCATGGTCAGTTCGACTTGCCGGGTAATGCCGGCTTCGACGACTTCCGTGCGGTGGTGCAACGTGCAGCCTGCAATCGGAACGCCGGCGGGGGTATACCGCACCGGTTCGCGTTCGACGACGCTGGCTGTAAGTTGCAGCCGATTCATGTAGCCTTGGGCGAAAGCAACGCTTGATCTGGTAGCTTAAATAGTGTGTCTTAAGCCTGCGCTTCGGACGGTTGCGTAGCAGCCGACTTCTTGGCTTCTTCGCGCTGCACTTCCTTCATCATCGGCGACGGGCCGGTTTCGGCCTTCTTCATCTTGACGATCAGGTGACGCAGAACAGCGTCGTTGAACTTGAATGCGTGTTCCAGCTCGTCGAGCGTGGCCTGGTCGCATTCGATGTTCATGCAGACGTAGTGAGCCTTCGCGAGTTTCTCGATCATGTAGGCCAGTTGGCGACGGCCCCAGTCTTCGATACGGTGGATCTGGCCACCGTGCGACGTGATCGTGCTCTTGTAACGCTCGATCATGGCGGGCACTTGCTCGCTCTGATCGGGGTGCACGATAAAGACGATTTCATAGTGACGCATACACACTCCTTGGGACTTGTGGATTAAAGCCACCCGGGCGTCGGAACCGGTGTGGCAAGTGAGAAGCCAAAGAGTGTAACCCGATTGGGGCCGGGTTGCAAGATATCCCTTTAATCCGGCACGCGAATCAGGTGTGTTTTCAAGGGTTTAACCGCCTTCGGTCCGCTCACTACCGCCTTGCAGGCGCGCCTTCAGCGCCGTTTCAAGCCCGCTCAACGCATCGGGCGCGGCGTCCGTGATCGCCCACCACGTCATGCCTTCGCCGTTCCAGTGCGAGATCGAGTAGCCTTCGCGGGCAAGTGTTGCCGGGGCCGCGCCGTCCGTGCCGCGCCCCGTTCCGCCAGAGCCGGCCTCCGGAAACACGTACACGTCGATCACATGCTTGCGGTAGCGGTACACCAGCACGGCCACCCGCTGATGCGCAAGGTAATCCAGCCGTCCGCCCTCCAGCGCGAAGCCGCTCGCCGCCAGATCCTCGACCGGCGGCGAATAATCGAGCCGGCCGTTGAACCACGGCTTGACCGTATGCTTGTCCGTCGAAATCACGTCGATATCGCGCCCCGATACCTGTGCGCGGACGTGGCTCTCGACCAGTTCGTCGGCGAACGGCCCGAACTCCGCCGGGCGCCGCAGATTCAGCGTCACGCCCGCAGCCACGGCGCACAGCGCGACAACCAGCGCGGCCAGCCAGCCTTGCGCAATCAGTCTGTTCGAGCCGACGGCGACGCCCGGGCCGCCAAAGCCGCCCTGCGGACCACGCCGGCCGTTCAGCCAGTTATTAAAGCGATCGATCCACGCGAGCCGGCGCCGCTGCCGTGGCGGCTGAGGCTGAACGGCCGCACCGGCCGGAGCCTGCGTCGTAGCGACGGCATCGCCCGTTCCAGGCAGTCCCGCGACAATACGGGCCCGCAGCGAGTCCGGCGCGCGATGATAGGGCGCTGCGCGCAGCGACTCGCTCAACACGTGCCGGTTTTCGCTTTCGCGCCGGCAGGCGTCGCAGCTCTCGATATGCTGCTGGACGCGCTGCGCGTCTGGCGCAGGCAATTCGTGGTCGGCGTTCGCATCGAGGAGCGGCCGCGCTTCGTTACAGTCCATCTGGCGTCTCCTGAGCTAAGCCGGCGCCGCTTGCGCCGGGGTTGTTGGATGGACGGCCGTTGGAGGCCGCCCGCAGCGGCGTAACGGACGCCGTGGGTGTCGTGCACGCGCCGGGCGGCGGACCGCTCCCTCCCGGAAGCCCGGACGCCTGCTTCGCCGTCAGCAGCGCGGCCAGCTTGCGCCGGCCCCGCGCGAGCCGCGACATCACTGTGCCGATCGGCACATCGGCCACCATCGCGATCTCTCGATAACCCATTTCTTCAAGCTCCCGCAGGATCAGCACCTCGCGGTACTCGACCGGCAGTTGCGCGAGCGCGTCGTGCACGAGCTTCGTATCCTCGTTGCGGATCAGGAGCGTCTGCGGATCCGCGCCGCCGGTGCTCCAGCCGTCGAAAGTCGCGTCGTCCATGGTCTCGTCGAACTCGACCACCTCGTGCGACGACGCACGCCGCCGCCACTCCGTGTACCAGGTGCGGCGCACGATCGCGAGCAGCCACGGGCGCGCCGAGTCGCCGCGGAACGTATCGAAAAAACGGAACGCGCGCATAAACGCTTCCTGCACGACGTCGTCGGCATCGTTGGCGTTGCCGCACAACCAGCGCGCAAGGTTGTACGCGGCGTCGAGGTGCGGCAGCGCCATCTGCTGAAAACGGCGGCTCCTCGCTGCATCGGCATCGGCATCGGCATCGGCGTCGACGTGCGCGCGGGCGGCGTCTGAATCGGTCTGGACCACCTGGGCCCTCCAGGGCATTGCGGCTAGGCTCAATACTGTTCACTTGATGACCGCTTTCGGTGAAATTCGCTGATTCAGCGGCTCCGATCGTCGGCGTATCCGGAAGTTCGACATCTTTCGCTTCACGCCGCGGGGATTACGCTTGCCGCGGCTTTGCACGGCACGCCCACTGGCGATTTCCCGCAGTAAGCTGAGCCTCCAACTTTGCCACTGCTCAGGGGGGAACGGCCGCCGCCTCGGGCAGGCGTCGGTTCAACACGCGTACGGCATGAACGAACGATAAGTCTTCCGGGTGCTGCCCGCTGTCCTGGGCAGCCTCATACATCAGTCGACGGATCGCCGCGTGGGTAAGCATTAACGCATAGAACTCCTGACGGACCAGATCAGGCGTCTTGCTACGCAGCACCTTCTTGCCGTCGCACAGATGTGTCTTGATCTCGTCAAACATCTCTTCTATTTTCCAGCGCCGGTGGTACAGCGCCGCGAGTTCTATGGCAGGCGCCACCGCTGCGTCCAGCAGATTGGTGATCAGGCGATACTGCGGCTCGGCATCAGGCACACCTTCCAGGCGATACTCGATGACCCGCACCTGCATGCCGTTGCGCTGGTGTCGCCTGTCGGTGTCACTGGCATAGACAGTGCTCAGGTACGAACCATCTGCCAGCGGCACTTCGCACGGCAGCCGCAAATTCGACTTCACGCGCCACAGCAGCTTCGCTCCGGTGGCCACCGCGTCGCGCCACATGTCATAGCCATAGAACAGGCGATCGGCCAGCACCAGCATGTCGTCCGAGAATGCCGGAAACAGCTGGCGTGTGAGCGCCTGTTCGCTGTGCTCGCATACCCCGCCCATCTGGACCTCACACAGCGCGTGCGTCGCACATTCGGCCAGCGCTACGAAGCGAATCTGCGGATACGCGGCCTCACCGCGCCCTCCCTGCGCATATCCGAACGCTTGCGCATTGGCCTTCTCATCGGGCACATCCAGCGTGGAGCCGTCCACGCTCATGACCCGATAGCCCGCATAGTCGCCGCCTGCGGTTCGTGGGTGTTGCGCCGCCTGCCGGGCGAACAGCTCGCGCATCACCTGCCATCCCAGGCGTGCGCGACCCTGCGAGATCGCCGCCTTGCTGACCTGCGCGTCGCGTACCTGGTCGCCGTAGATGCGCCGCAGTCCCTCGATCACCAGACGAAACACTTCCTCATAGGCCACGCGCGGATACAGGCACATCGCCATCACGAAATACACCAGCACTTCACGCGGCATGTCGCGGCGCACGCGCGTCTGCACGCCGCACTTCGTGAGCGCCTCCTTGACCTGTCCCAGGGAGCAGTTCAGCGCCAGATACCCCACCGCCAGATAGTCCGCGAGCCGCGCCCCGCCTGGCAGCGTTGCTTCCGTTCTTGCCATCCTTCAAGCTCTTCTTGTTGGTTCAGAGGCTTGAAAGTTAACACAAATTTGAGCTTGTTAACAGTATTGCGGCTAGGCTGGGTAACGCGTTGTCACTCGCTCATCAGGCATAACCGCTCACCTGTCGCGTTTATTCCCGCCTTCGCATTGAATCCGACGAATATTTAAACCGCTAATAAGTCGGGCGATTCCAGTAATCCTCGCTGGCATACACCTCTTTCAGATAATCGATGAAGTAGCGCACCTTGGCCGGCACATAACGCTGCTGCGGATAGACCGCCAGAATGTCGTAGTCGGGCAGTGCGAATTCATCCAGCACGGTTTCCAGCTCGCCGCGCGCCAGTTGCTGCTGGATTTCCCAAGTAGAGCGCCAGCCGAGCCCGAGCCCTTCGGATACCCAGCGATGCAGCAGTTCGCCGTCGTTGCAGTCGAGCGTGCCGCCTACCCGCACGGTCGCCAGCTTGCCATTGCGGCGGAAGTACCAGCCGCGGTTCTGGCCACCTTGCAGATTGAACGCGAGGCAGTTGTGCTGCGGCAGATCTTCGAGCGTTTTCGGCTTGCCGTATTTGCGGAAATAGTCCGGCGTGCCGCAGACCACGCGCCGGTTCGACGCCAGCTTCACCGCGACGAAATTCGGATCGACCGCGCCGCCGATCCGGATCGACAGGTCATAACCCTCGCGCACCAGATCCACGACCCGGTCGGTCAGGTTGAACGACACCTGCAATTCGGGCTTGTCGGCTAGAAAGGCCGGCGCGAGCGGCGCGACGTGCTTGCGCCCGAACGCGGCCGGCGCCGACACGATCAGATGGCCGTTCACCGCGCGCCGTCCGGCGCTCAGTTCGTTTTCCGCCTGGTCCCATTCGGTCAGCAGGCCACGGCAGCGCTCGAGAAACGCCGCGCCATCTTCGCTGACCACGAGGCGCCGCGTCGAGCGGTACATCAGCTTCACGCCGAGGCGCTTTTCCAATGCGTCGATGCGGCGCCCGAGAATCACCGGCGACACACCCTCTTCCAGCGCGGCCGCCGCGAGACTGCCCGCGTCAGCCACGCGCACGAAAGTTTCGATTTGTTTGAAGCGGTCCATGTTTGTCTCCGGTCCCATGCAAAGCGGTCGACCATGCAAGATCGTCCCTACCCGTCTCGCGCTTTAAGGCGAACGGCTCAGGGTTCATAACTGGCAGCTTCCGGACCTCCCCCTACTCGCCGCCCCCCGGCGTCACGCTCCGCGCCCGTCCACCCAGCCACGCGCCATTCCATACTTTTTTGTTTCGAAATAAGCGACCCGGACTGATCTTATCAAACCTTTAGGTGAGGCCTACAGTTCGATCAACACCTTTGGTTTGCACATTCGTCAGCGAATTCGTCACCCCACTTATTCGCCCACCCAGACATTCAGGAGACATTCATGGCCAAAATGAGAGCCGTCGACGCAGCCGTGCTGGTGCTCGAAAAAGAAGGCATCGACACCGCATTCGGCGTTCCGGGCGCAGCAATCAACCCGTTCTACTCGGCCATGCGCAAGGCAGGCAACATCAGCCACGTGCTGGCGCGCCACGTTGAAGGCGCGTCGCATATGGCCGAAGGCTATACGCGCGCCCAACCGGGCAACATCGGCGTATGTATCGGCACCTCGGGCCCTGCCGGCACCGACATGATCACCGGTTTGTACTCCGCTCAGGCCGACTCGATTCCTATTCTGGCTATCACGGGCCAGGCGCCGCGTGCGCGTCTGTACAAGGAAGACTTCCAGGCCGTCGACATCGAATCGATCGCCAAGCCGGTCACCAAGTGGGCCGTCACCGTGCGCGAACCGGCGCTGGTGCCGCGCGTGTTCCAGCAGGCTTTCCACCTGATGCGTTCGGGCCGTCCGGGTCCGGTGCTCGTCGACCTGCCGATTGACGTGCAACTCGCCGAAATCGAATTCGACATCGACACGTACGAGCCGCTGCCGGTCTACAAGCCGAAAGCCACGCGCAAACAGATCGAAGCCGCGCTGAACCTGCTCAACGACGCCGACAAGCCGTTGATCGTCTCGGGTGGCGGCGTGCTGAACGCAGTTGCTGAAGACCTGCTGGTCGAATTCGCCGAAACCGTCGGCGTGCCGGTGATCCCGACGCTGATGTCGTGGGGCGCGATTCCCGACGACCATCCGCTGATGGCCGGCATGGTCGGCTTGCAAACGTCGCACCGCTACGGCAACGCGACGATGCTCGCCTCCGACTTCGTGCTCGGCATCGGCAACCGTTGGGCGAACCGTCACACGGGCAGCGTCGAGGTTTATACCAAGGGCCGTAAGTTCGTGCATGTGGACATCGAGCCGACGCAGATCGGCCGCGTGTTCGGCCCGGACCTTGGCATCGTGTCGGACGCGAAAGCCGCGCTCGAACTGTTCGTTGAAGTGGCGAAGGAATGGAAGGCCGCGGGCAAGCTCAAGGACCGCAGCGCATGGGTCGCCGATTGCCAGCAACGCAAGAAGACGATGCTGCGCAAGACGCACTTCGACAACGTGCCGATGAAGCCGCAGCGCGTGTACGAAGAGATGAACCAGGTGTTCGGCCGCGATACGTGCTACGTGAGCACGATCGGTTTGTCGCAGATCGCCGGCGCGCAATTCCTGCACGTCTACAAGGCGCGTAACTGGATCAACTGCGGCCAGGCAGGCCCGCTCGGCTGGACGATTCCGGCAGCGCTCGGTGTGCGCGCAGCAGATCCGCAACGTCCGATGGTCGCGCTTTCAGGCGACTACGACTTCCAGTTCATGATCGAAGAACTGGCAGCCGGCGCGCAATTCAAGCTGCCGTACGTGCACGTGGTGGTGAACAACTCGTACCTCGGTTTGATCCGTCAGGCACAGCGCGCGTTCGATATGGACTTCTGCGTGCAACTCGGCTTCGAGAACATCAACGCGCCGGAAATGAACGGTTACGGCGTGGACCACGTCGCGGTTGCGGAAGGTTTGGGTTGCAAGGCGATCCGCGTGTTCAAGCCGGAAGAACTCAAGCCGGCCCTGCTGAAAGCGCAATCGATGCTCTCCGAGTTCAACGTGCCGGTGATCGTCGAAGTGATCCTCGAACGCGTGACCAACATTTCGATGGGCACCGAGATCGACGCGATCAACGAGTTCGAAGAACTGGCCGCGAAGCGCGAAGATGCGCCGACGGCAATCAGCATGCTCGACTGAGCTTCCTGACGTTTTGGCCCGCGTTTTGACCTGCGCGTCGATTTGACAAGCATCACATGAACGCGGCCCGGCCTCCCCGGGCCGCCTCATGACGTTATTCCACTGACCGACCAGCGAGACACCAGCACCATGCCGAAATTTGCAGCGAATCTCACCATGCTGTTCAACGAAGTCCCGTTCCTCGACCGCTTTGCGGCAGCAGCGGACGCGGGCTTCAGCGCCGTCGAATTCCTGTTTCCGTATCCGTATCAAATCGCCGAATTGAGCGAACGTCTGGAGCAGAACCGTCTCAAGCTCGTGTTGCACAACCTGCCCGCGGGCAACTGGGAAGCGGGTGAGCGCGGCATCGCGTGCCTGCCCGATCGCGTGGGCGAGTTTCAGGAAGGCGTCGGCCGCGCGATCGACTACGCAAAGGCCCTGAAGGTGCCGCAACTGAACTGCCTCGTCGGTATTCCGACCGCGGGCGTCGATGCGGACAAGGCACGTTCGACGATTGTCGACAACCTGCGCTTCGCCGCGGGCGAACTGAAAAAAGCCGGCATCAAGCTGCTGGTCGAGCCGTGCAATTCGTACGACATCCCCGGCTTCGCGCTGAATCGTTCTGGCGAAGGCCTCGACGTGATTCGCGCGGTGGGCTCGGACAATCTGTTCCTGCAGTACGACATCTATCACATGCAACGGATGGAAGGCGAACTCGCGGCAACGATCAAAAAGAATCTGCCGCGGATCGCGCACATCCAGCTCGCCGACAACCCGGGCCGCAACGAACCGGGCACCGGCGAAATCAACTACCCGTTCCTGTTCGACCTGCTCGATTCGCTCGGCTACGAAGGCTACGTCGGTTGCGAATACAAGCCGCGCACGACCACCGCCGCCGGCCTCGGCTGGGTGCAGAGCGTGGCCGGGCAATCCCGCGGCGCAGCCCACGCCGCTGCCTGATCGAGTCATTGATCGACTTAGGCATATCACCCCAAACAACACTGGAGATTTAGACACATGGCAAAGATCGGTTTCATCGGCCTCGGCATCATGGGCGCGCACATGGCGCGCAACCTCATCAAGGGCGGTCACTCGCTGTTCGTGAATGGCGCGTACCCGGTGCCGGAAGATCTGAGCAAGACGACCACCGTAGTCGCCAATTCGACCGCTGTCGCGCAAGCCGCCGACATCGTCATCATCATGGTGCCGGACACGCCTGATGTCGCCAACGTGCTGTTCGCCGACGACGGCGTCGCCGCCGGCCTCACGCAGGGCAAGCTCGTGATCGACATGAGCTCGATCTCGCCGCTCGACACGCAAGCCTTCGCGAAGAAGATCAACGCGCTCGGCGCGGATTACCTCGATGCGCCGGTATCCGGCGGCGAAGTCGGCGCGCGCGAAGCGACGCTGACGATCATGGTGGGCGGCCCGGAAAAAGCTTTCGCAGTGGCCAAGCCGCTGTTCGAACTGATGGGCAAGAACATCTCGCTGATCGGCGACAACGGCGCGGGTCAAACCTGCAAGGTCGCGAACCAGATCATCGTCGCGCTGAACATCGAAGCGGTGGCCGAAGCACTGCTGTTCGCGTCGCGCTCGGGCGCCGATCCGGAACGTGTGCGCAAAGCCTTGATGGGCGGTTTCGCTTCGTCGCGCATTCTCGAAGTGCACGGCGAGCGCATGACCAAGCGTACGTTCGATCCGGGCTTCCGCATCGAACTGCACCAGAAGGACCTGAACCTAGCGCTCGACGGCGCACGCAAGCTCGGCATCGCCCTGCCGCATACGGCGAGCGCACAACAACTGTTCAGCGTGTGTGCAGCCAACGGCGGCAAGGCATGGGATCACTCGGCCATGGTGCGCGCGCTGGAAATCATGGCGAACTACGAAGTCGCGCAAGCGCCGGGTAGCGCAGCCAAGGCGGCTTAAGCAACAACAAGGTTGCCGCGACGGTTGCGATTTCAACGTGATCGTCGCGGCAACCGCAGGTGGGGCGCCCGGTTCGTCGTGCGGCATGCATGGCGAAACGGGCAAATCGTGCCGCTCTGGGCTGAGAGCGGCAAGTGGGGTCCGCAGCGGCACCCGGCGGCGCCGGGGAAGCCTTGGTCGGTCAGACGTCGTCGTCGGGTGTCCGGCTGTCGGATTTCAAACTTATGCTTTTTCGGCCAATCTCTCGCAGCGGCTGCGTCATGCACGCCGCCTGCCAGCATCTCTCTTTGCAGATCTCCTCGCCCGTGTGCTCGCAAGTCCGCTTGCATTTGCTTGCAACTCCGCGCCCGCGGCACGACCTTTTTTGACACATCGGTCCGCGCTTTTCCCCTACACTCTTTGAGTCTGGTTGCGGGCGTATCGGCGATCACGTGCGGCTTGCCGATCATCGCAGCGCATGGGCTCTGCTTCGTTCGCCCGATTCCCAACCAGCGGTCAACCCGTGAGCGGAATGTGCTTGCGCCTGTAACCCATCTGCAAAGGATTCAGAATGAGCATCTTTGGTGACATCGTAAACAAGCTCTTCGGCAAAGCGAAGCCCGACCAGCCTGCGCCTGCGGTTGAGCCGACACCGGATCCGGCAGCGGCGCAAGCTGCCGCACCGGACGCCGCACCGGCGCCCGCGCCGCTGGCCGACGTCGACGTCGCTGCCGTCATGGACCAGTTCGTGAGCGAGAGCGGGCAAACGTTGAACTGGCGCACGTCGATCGTCGACACGCTGAAAGCGCTCGGCGTCGACAGCAGCCTCGAGCATCGCAAGCAACTCGCACAGGAACTGAAGTACGGCGGCGACACGAACGATTCGGCGAGCATGAACATCTGGCTGCACAAGCAGGTGATGCAAGCGCTGGCAGCGAACGGCGGGAAGTTGCCTCCGGATCTCGCGGCCTAACTGCTTGCCGGCGTCGCCTGTTTCCGCCGGTAGCGATAAACCTTAAGCTGAAACGACAACGCGGTGCTCGGGTCGATGACCTGGGCGCCGCGTTGTCATTCAAGCTTCACGTACAGGACACGGTTCTGACTTTGAACCGGGCCGCCCGCGCTAGATCAGTCAGTACGTATCGAAAGTCTTCTGCAACGCTACCGGCCCTGTACCGCCCGCGGCAAGTGCGAGCATCAGCAGAACGCGCGCTTTGTACGGATTCAGCGAACCCGCGCTGATGAAACCGAGCGCATCGTCCGCGGCTGCGCCATTACGCATCACATGTCCGGAGCCCACGCGCGACGAGCGCACCACCGCTACGCCTTGCGAGGCCGCATCGGCCAATGCCTGCTGCACGGAAGCGTGAATCGAACCGTTACCCGTGCCGGCCACCACGATGCCGCGCACGCCGGCTGCCACCAGCGCATCCACGGCGATCCGCGAGACGCCTGCGTAGCTCACGACAACTTCCACATGCGGCCACTTCGCGCCGATCACGAATTCGGTCGCGAGCGTATGCGGGCGCACCACGCTGCGTTGAAATTCGACGCGACCGTCCTGCACCCAGCCGAGCGCACCGATCTCCGGAGACTGGAAAGCATCGACCGCATACGTGCTCGTCTTGACCACGTCGCGTGCGCTGTGAATCCGGTTGTTGAAGGCCACCAGCACGCCCTGCCCGCGCGAGCCCGCGTTCGCCGCCACCGTCACGGCATTCAGCAGATTCAATGGACCGTCGGCGGATAGCGCCGATGCCGGGCGCATGGCTGCGGTCAGCACAACCGGCTTGTCCGATTTGATCGTCAGATGCAGCAGATAGGCGGTTTCTTCGAGCGAATCGGTGCCATGCGTGACTACCACGCCGTCGACGTCATCGCCGGCGAGCAGCGTGTTGATGCGTTGCGCGAGCGTGGTCCACAGCGGCATCGCCATGTCTTTACTGTCGACGCTGGCAATCTGTTCGGGCGCGATCCGCGCGACCGTGGACAAAGCCGGCACCACGGCCAGCAATTGATCGACGCCGACCACACCCGCCTGGTAGCCGGACGTGTTGGTGGCGTCCGCGGCCGCCCCGGCGATCGTGCCGCCGGTTGCCAGCACGGCGATGCGCGGCAGTTGGGGTGTTGCGCCTTCGTCAGAAGGCGTCGCGGAAGAGGAAGTCAAAGTGTTCATGGCGGCGATTGTAAGCGATGCGCCGCGCGCCGCCATGCGTAAAAAAACGGATACCCGTTCGTTTTAGGTTCGCGCCCTCGCCTCAAACCGCCTCGCGCAATTGCGCGGCGATTTCCGCCTCGTTCAACTGCGGCGCGAACATTTCGATCAACCGGTACGCATACGCGCGCAGGAACGCGCCCTTGCGCAAACCGACCCGCGTCGTGCTCGCTTCGAACAGATGCTGCGTATCCAGCGCGACCAGTTCCGTGTCACGCTTCGGATCGTAGGCCATGGCCGCGACCACGCCGATGCCCATGCCGAGTTCGACGTAAGTCTTGATCACGTCGGCGTCGATTGCGGTCAACACGACGTCGGGCAACGCACCCGCTTTCGCGAACGCCTGGTCGATGTGCGAGCGGCCGGTGAAGTCCTGGTCGTAGGTGACGATCGGGAATTCAGCGATCTCGTCGAGCGTCAGATTCTCGCGGCCCACCAACGGATGGTCTTTCGGCACCACCACGATGTGATGCCACGAATAGCACGGGAACGTGACGATATCCGGAAAGCGGTCGAGCGCCTCGGTCGATATGCCGATGTCCGCTTCGCCGTTGATGATCATCTGCGCGATCTGCTGCGGGCTGCCCTGGCGCAAGGCCAGATGCACCTTCGGGAACACCTCGGTAAATTGACGAATCACCTTCGGCAGCGCATAACGCGCCTGCGTGTGCGTCGTCGCCACGACGAGGTGGCCGCTGTCCTGATCGGCGTACTGGCGCGCAACGCGGCGCAGATTCTCCGCGTCGAGCAACATCCGCTCGATCAGCTGATGCACCGCCTTGCCCGGCTCGGTGAGGCCCGTCAGACGCTTGCCGCGTCGAATGAAAATATCGACGCCGAGTTCGTCTTCCAGATCCTTGATCTGTTTCGATACGCCCGACTGCGACGTGTACAACACGTTCGCCACCTCAGTCAGATTCATGTTCTGACGCACGGCCTCGCGCACAAAGCGCAATTGCTGGAAGTTCATCTGTATGTCTCCGGTTGAGCCAGAGTTGAGTTATTAGAGTTTGAATGAAACGCCGAGTGTTGTTGCGCTGCTTGTGGTGTCGGTTTTTACACCACTCATTGCGCTGGAAATACGCGCAACGCGCGCGGCACGGCTGTCACACCATCGCCGATCGCCAGTTGCAGATCGCGCCACGATTCGCGGTCGAGTTCCGCTTCGAGCACATTGCCCTCACGGCCCGCCAGCTCCACACGCACCGAGCCGCCGAGCGTCACCACGCGCCGCACGTCGACCACAATGCCTTCGCGATGACCAGACGCTTGTGGATACAGCTGCAGATCGTGCGGCCGCACATAGGCGAACGCCGGCCCGCTGAAATCGGCCTTGATCGCGACCGGCAACGCCGCGCCGTCGACCACGAAGCCGCTCGCATCCACCTTGCCATGCAGGCGGTTCGCCGCGCCGAGAAACTCGTAGACGAAGGAAGTTTGCGGATGGTCATACACGTCCTGCGGACTGCCCACCTGCTCCACGTGCCCGCGATTCAGCACGACGATCCGGTCGGCCACTTCGAGTGCTTCTTCCTGATCGTGCGTGACGAAAATCGTCGAGATATGCAGATCGTCATGCAAACGACGCAGCCAGCTACGCAACTCCTTGCGCACCTTCGCGTCCAGCGCGCCGAACGGTTCGTCGAGCAGCAAGACCTTGGGTTCGACAGCCAGCGCGCGCGCCAAGGCAATGCGTTGCCGCTGACCGCCCGACAATTCCGACGGATAGCGTTGCGCGAGCCAGTCGAGTTGCACCAGCTTCAGCAGTTCATGCACCTTCTCGCGAATTACCGCTTCCGAAGGCCGCTCCTTACGGGGCTTCACACGCAGGCCGAAGGCGACGTTCTCGAACACCGTCATATGACGGAACAGCGCGTAGTGCTGGAACACGAAACCGACTTCGCGTTCACGCGCGCCGACCGTCGCGACATCCTGGCCCTGCAACACGACCTGGCCGCCGTCCGCGTATTCGAGACCGGCGATCACGCGCAGCAACGTGGTCTTGCCACAACCCGACGGCCCAAGCAGCGCAACCAGTTCACCCGGCGGAAAGTCGAGCGAGACGTTATCGAGCGCGACGAAATCGCCGAAGCGCTTTTGCAGGTTACGAACGGTGATACCCATTACAGCTCTCCTTGCTTGAGCGGATGCGCGACCGCATGCTTCGACACTGGCGTTGCATTGACAGACTGTGATGCGAATGATGAGGCGGACGCCGGCGTAACTGGCCCTGCATACGCCGGCACATCGCGCGCGGCGGACAGTTCCGCCGACAAATGGCGCTCGGCAAGCAACTTCAGACCGAGCGTCACGAGCGCCAATAAGGCCAGCACCGACGCGACGGCGAACGCCGCCGAGAAGTTGTATTCGTTATAGAGAATTTCGACGTGCAGCGGCATCGTGTCGGTCTGGCCGCGAATGTGGCCGGACACCACCGACACCGCACCGAACTCGCCCATCGCCCGCGCGTTACACAGAATCACGCCGTACAGCAGCCCCCATTTGACGTTCGGCAGCGTGACGCGCCGAAAGATCTGCCTGCCCGAAGCGCCGAGCACGTGCGCGGCTTCTTCTTCGTCGTTGCCTTGCGCCTGCATCAGCGGAATCAGTTCACGCGCGACGAACGGGAACGTGACGAAGATCGTCGCCAGCACGATGCCCGGCACCGCGAAGATGATCTGCACGTTATGGTCCTGCAGCCACGGGCCGAACCAGCCCTGCGCGCCGAACATCAGCACGTAGATCAAACCGGAAATCACCGGCGAGACCGAGAACGGCAGATCGATCAACGTGGTCAGCAATGCCTTGCCGCGGAAGTCGAACTTGGCGATACACCATGACGCAGCGAGCCCGAACACGAGGTTCAGCGGCACCGCAATCGCGGCGGTAATCACAGTGAGCTTGATTGCGGACAATGCATCCGGATCGGCAAGCGATTCCAGATAGAAGCCGAACCCCTTGCTCAAGGCCTGATAGAACACAGCGAGGAGCGGTACAACCAGGAACAGCCCGAGAAACAGCAACGCGACGCCAGTCAGAACCCAGCGCACTACGGGTGGCTCGGTGACGGGATCGGGCCGGCGCGCAACATTGAGCGGCGCGCGCGGCGCCACGGCAACCGCGGCAGTACCGGCACGCTTCACGGAATCGCGGCTCATTGCGCACCTCCGCCGACACCGATCGTCGCGACGCTCGCAGCAGCAGGCGCGGGACCCGCTCCGCCACGGCTAGTGCGACGCTGCAGATACCACTGCAAGGTGTTGATGAACAGCAGCATCAGGAACGATACGACCAGCATCACGACCGCAATCGCCGTGGCGCCGGCGTAATCGTATTGTTCGAGCTTGGTGATGATCAGCAGCGACGTGATTTCCGATTTCATCGGCATGTTGCCGGCGATGAAAATCACCGAGCCGTATTCGCCGAGCGCCCGCGCGAACGCCAGCGCGAAACCGGTCAGCAAGGCCGGGAAGACAGCCGGCAGCACCACGCGGCGAAAGGTCAGCCAACGCGACGCGCCGAGGCAGGCGGCCGCTTCTTCCTGCTCGCGCTCGAACTCTTCGAGCACCGGCTGCACGGTCCGCACGACGAACGGCAAGCCGATGAAGGTCAGCGCGATCAGCACACCGGCCGGCGTGAAGGCGATCTTGAGGCCGAGCGGTTCGAGAAATTGTCCGATCCAGCCATTGCCCGCATACACCGCCGCGAGCGAAATACCGGCCACGGAGGTCGGTAAAGCAAACGGCAGATCGACCACCGCATCGACGATGCGCTTGAACGGGAACGTATAGCGCACCAGCACCCACGCGACCAGGAAACCAAACACCGCATTGATCAGCGCGCCGCCGAGGGCCGAGAAAAACGTCAGGCGATACGACGCGAGCACGCGCGGCGACGAGACCGCGCGCACGAACTGGGCCCAGTCGAGCGTCGCCGTCTTGAGAAAGGTCGCCGCAAGCGGAATCAGCACCACGAGGCTCAGATAAGCCACGGTGATGCCGAGTGTCAGGCCAAAACCGGGTAAGGCACTCGGTTTTCGGAAGGTCAACGTCGTCATGCTCAGTACTCTTTCAGGGTTGAAGCCGGCGGCTCTTTTTTCGGCCGCCTGGCTGCTCAAAAAGCGCGCCTCGCGGGCGCGCTTTTTTGGGTGAGGTGTTTGACTAACGTGTCTAACCGCGCATCTCGTCCGACCGAATGCCCGTTACTGCGGCGAGTAAATCGAATCGAACACGCCGCCGTCGGCAAAGTGCGTCTTCTGCGCGTTCGCCCAGCCGCCGAACGAATCGTCCACCGTGTAGAGCTTCAGCTTCGGAAACTTCGAAGTCAGCTCGGCCGCCACCTTGCTTGAACGCGGACGGTAGAAGTTTTTCGCGGCGATTTCCTGACCCTGCTCGCTGTAGAGGAAGTTCAGATACGCCTCGGCCAGTTTGCGCGTGCCGTGCCTGTCGACCACCTTGTCCACCACCGCGACCGGCGGCTCGGCCAGAATGCTCACCGACGGCACGACGATTTCAAACTTGTCCGGACCGAATTCCTTCAGCGACAGAAATGCTTCGTTCTCCCACGCGATCAGCACGTCGCCGATCCCGCGTTGCACGAAGCTGGTGGTTGCACCTCGCGCGCCCGAATCCAGCACGCCGGCATTCTTATAGAGCTTGCCGACGAATTCTTTGGCCTTCTGATCGTTGCCGCCTGGCTGATGTTCGGCATAGGCCCATGCGGCCAGGTAGTTCCAGCGCGCCCCCCCCGAGGTCTTCGGATTCGGCGTGACGATCGACACACCCGGTTTGATCAGATCGTCCCAATCCTTGATGTGCTTCGGGTTCCCCCTGCGCACCAGAAACACGATCGTCGACGTGTACGGCGAAGCGTTGTCCGGCAAACGCTTCTGCCAGCCCTTGTCGAGCAGACCCTTGTTGGCCAGCGCGTCGATGTCGTAGGCAAGCGCCAGTGTCACGACGTCCGCCTGCAACCCGTCCAGCACCGAACGCGCTTGCGCACCCGAGCCGCCGTGCGACTGCTTGAAGGTGATCGTCTCGCCCGTTTTCGCCTTCCATTCCTTGCCGAATGCCTGGTTGACGTCCTGGTACAGCTCACGTGTCGGGTCGTACGACACGTTCAGCAGCGTCGTATCGGCAGCGTGTGCCTCTGTCGTGACGCCGACTGCGGCAAACGTGCCGAGGGCGCCGAACGTGCCGAATGCAAGCGCCGCAATGAGTTTTCTGGTCCTGCCAGCCAGCCCCGTACCTTGATGGTTCATGCCAACTTGCTCCGCGATGTGGTCCGCTGAAACAGCGTGGTGTTGTTTTGCGTCGCGGTCACGTGCACATGAGCGCCAACTCGAAGGGCAGTCTATCGAAGAGCTTTCATCATTAAAAATAATGTTTCTTCATTTTTTAATACGCAAAAGTGGTAATGGCGGCCGGATAAGGCGTCGCGACACGAAAACGGGTGTTGGGACGTCCATTTTCGGCGTTGGAGCGCCCCCCCAGGGCACGAACTTAAAGTAAAGCTTGAATTGCGCGGAATACTGTATAAAAATACAGGCACCTGTTCATACATACAGTGACGCTATGACAAAACTCACCGCACGACAGCAGCAGGTTTTCGATCTGATCCGCCGGGCCATCGAACGCACCGGTTTTCCGCCCACCCGCGCGGAGATCGCCGCCGAACTGGGTTTCAGCTCGGCCAACTCGGCAGAAGAACATTTGCGGGCGCTGGCTCGCAAGGGCGTGATCGAACTCGCGGCCGGCGCATCGCGCGGCATTCGCCTGTTGTCGGGCCCGGAAGATTCGCCGTACCAGTTCACGCTGCCGCACGCCAGCATCATGCAGTTGTCGCTGCCGCTGATCGGCCGCGTTGCAGCGGGTAGCCCGATCCTGGCGCAGGAACATATCTCGCAGCACTACGCATGCGACCCGGCGCTGTTCTCGAGCAAGCCGGACTACCTGCTGAAGGTGCGCGGTCTGTCCATGCGCGACGCGGGCATCTTCGACGGCGACCTGCTCGCGGTGCAGAAGAAAAGCGAAGCCAAAGACGGCCAGATCATCATCGCGCGCCTTGGCGACGATGTAACGGTCAAGCGCCTGAAGCGCCGGCCGAACGGCATCGAGCTGATCGCCGAGAACCCCGATTACGACAACATCTTCGTTGAAACCGGCAGTGCGGAGTTCGCGCTCGAGGGTATCGCCGTCGGGCTGATCCGCCCGGGCGAGTTCTAACCCCCCGCTCGTCCGCCAATCCGAAGCTGCCCCAACGTTGAATCGCCTGGAGAGACTCATGGAACGCCTTGCCCGCCTGCTGCCTTTTCGCCAGTTTGGTCGTTTGCGCCATCTGCGCAAGCTGGTGCCCTGCTCATTGATCGAGGCGTCCCCGGCCAGTACTCCATCGCTATTCGACGCGCCTGCGGGCGTATCGGGTTTGCCGTCCTCGTTGCCGGCCTTTGCTCGCGTGTCGCTGAATTCCGGGCTGAATACAGCTGAACCTGCGCGTCGTGCGCCGGTGCGCGTCTATCACGGGCCGTCGCGGCTGATCATGGTCGGCACGGTAGACGCCGTGTGCCGCATGATCGATCGTTGCATCGCCGACGAAGCTAACCTGCATGGCGCGGTGTTCGAGTCATAAGCTGCACTGCGCGCGCACTCTATTCCACTGGAGATGAGCGGCGTGCCGAATGCGACGTGCGACACTCGGCATGCGACGCCCGGCGTGCGACGCCCGGCAAAAAGTCTTTCGGCCTTCCGCGCCTACTCGAATATTGCATCACCTGGGATCCTTTTTCGCGTGGCCGCGGTCCACGTTAGATGACACCTGATGGAGAGTCTCATTCGATGGCATTTTCAACTCGCACGAAGCGCGGCGCCATTCGGCCGCTGATCATCAGTTTGATTGTGATTGCGGTGATTGCCGCGTTGGGGTTCGGCTACGCGTCGCCCTACATGGCGCTGAATAACCTCAAACGCGCGGCGGATGCGCGCGATGCGCAAACCGTCAATCAATACGTCGACTTTCCCGCGTTGCGCGAGAGCCTGAAGCAGCAGGTCACCGGCTTGCTGACCCGTCGGATTGACGCGCATGGCAACGGCAATCCGTTCGCGGCGATTGGCGCAATGATCGGCGTGGCTTTAATCGGTCCGCTCGTGGACGCTTATGCGACGCCCGACGGCGTGGCGGCATTGCTGAACGGCATGCCGCCACGCGGCAACCCGGGCGAACGGCCGCCAGTTCCGCCTGCTGCGGGTTCGCCCGCACCGGAACCGGCGCCCGCTGCTGCCGGCAATACGGCCAACGGCACGACCGGCGGCACAACTAGCAACGAGAACAACACGACGCCACCGCAACCGCCGCAAACCACGGCGGGCTATCGCGGCCTCAACGAGTTCGTCGTTACCTACCAGCATGGTGCGGGCGACACACGTTACTCGGCGATCTTGCTGCGCGAAGGTTTGTTCACATGGAAGCTCGCCGCGGTCAATCTGAACGAGTGACCGCCTCGTCAAGCCGCCGCTGCTTGTTGCTGCTCCTGCGCGGACGAGCACGCTACCAGAATGCTGCACGAGACCCGATCGAGCAGCGGCGTATTGCCCGCACCCATCCACCATCGCGACAGGCCGGTGCGGCAACGATGGCCGACCACCACGAGGTCGACATGCAACTCGTTGGCAAGGTTGGCGATCTCGTCAACCGGATGGCCAAATGCAAAATGCCCTTGCGCAGACACGCCGCGTTCGGTGAGCCAGTCCACTCCTTCCTGCAGGATGTCGCGGGCTGTTTTTTCGAAACTGCCACAGGCTACATCGGTCAGCAGGCCCGCGCTTTGCGCAATGCTCGAGCGCATGTCAACCACCGACAACAAGTGCGTTTCCGCCTTCAGATCCAACGCCAGGTCGGCGCCGCAACGTAACGCTTTGCGGCCTTCGCGCGAGCCGTCGTAGCACAACAGAATTTTTTGGTAGCTCGCCATGATTTTTCTCCCATCCGCGAGAAACGCGGTCTGAATGAATCATGGTGCGCCGCAATTCAGGTTGCAAGGGATGGAAAACGCTAAGTGCGCCCTAAACAGGTGCGCGCTGGATTCGGGCCGGGTTAAGGTCACCCGTGAGCCTTTGCGGCAGCGCAAGAAACACCGCCCGGCGCATCCAGAGTCGATCAACACATCTCTGCCGATGCCATAGAATGAGCGGCCTTACCGGTCATTTGCGTCATTTCGCGGAGCCTCGATCGATCCATGTCTGAAGCCGCCATTGAATTCCACCAGGTTAAGAAAAGCTACGGCGAAAAGATGGTCGTCGACGGACTGTCGTTTCACGTCAACGCCGGCGAATGTTTCGGCCTGCTCGGCCCGAACGGCGCGGGCAAGACCACCACGTTGCGCATGCTGCTCGGCATTGCCGCACCGGACGCCGGCACCATCCGCCTCTGCGGCGAGGCCATTCCCGGCCGCGCGCGCGTGGCACGAGCGCGTGTTGGCGTTGTGCCGCAGTTCGACAACCTCGATCCCGATTTCACGGTCCGCGAGAACCTGCTGGTATTCGGCCGCTACTTCGGTCTGAGCGCCGCGCAATGCCGCGCGATGGTGCCGTCGCTGCTCGAATTCGCGCGCCTCGAGAGCAAGGCGGATGCACGCGTGAGCGAGCTGTCGGGCGGCATGAAGCGGCGCCTTACGCTGGCTCGCGCGCTCGTCAACGATCCAGACGTGCTGATCATGGACGAGCCGACCACCGGCCTCGATCCGCAAGCGCGCCATCTGATCTGGGAGCGGCTGCGCTCGCTGCTCGTCCGCGGTAAGACCATCCTGCTGACCACGCACTTCATGGAAGAAGCCGAACGGCTGTGCCATCGCCTGTGCGTGATCGAGGAAGGACGCAAGATCGCCGAAGGTGCGCCGCGCGCGTTGATCGCATCCGAGATCGGCTGCGATGTGATCGAAATCTTCGGACCTGATCCGGTTGCGTTGCGTGATGAACTGGCGCCGTTGGTGGAGCGCACCGAGATCAGTGGCGAGACGCTCTTCTGCTACGTGAACGACGCCCAGCCGGTGCATGCCCGCCTCAAGCAACGCGCCGATCTGCGCTATCTGCATCGCCCGGCGAATCTGGAAGATGTGTTCCTGCGTCTGACCGGGCGTGAGATGCAGGACTGAGGCGAAACGGCACCGGCTCAGGCCACCATCCTCTACAGCTATAACGACACGGCAAGAGACACGCAATGGACGCACGGACTTACGAACCTCACGGCGAGACGCCGCCGAAGCAGGATATCTTCGCGGCTTTCCCCGCCAACGCCGTCAACTGGATTGCGGTGTGGCGCCGCAACTATCTTGTCTGGAAGAAGCTTGCGATTGCTTCGATGTTCGGCAACCTTGCCGATCCGATGATCTATCTGTTCGGCCTGGGCTTCGGCCTTGGGCTGATGGTCGGGCATGTCGACGGCGTGTCGTATATCGCGTTTCTTGCGGCGGGCACGGTGGCTTCGAGCGTCATGATGTCGGCCAGTTTCGAGTCGATGTATTCGGGATTTTCCCGCATGCATGTGCAGCGCACGTGGGAGGCGATCATGCATACGCCGCTGACGCTTGGCGACATCGTGCTTGGCGAAGTGATGTGGGCGGGCAGCAAGTCGATGCTATCGGGCGCGGCGATCATGCTGGTCGCGGGGGGGCTCGGCTATGCCAATTTTCCGTCGATCTTGCTGGCGTTGCCGGTGATCGTGCTGACGGGGCTCGCATTCGCGAGTATTGCGATGGTGGTGACGGCGCTGGCTCCGTCGTATGACTTCTTTATGTTTTATCAGACGTTGGTGTTGACGCCGATGTTGCTGTTGTCTGGGGTGTTTTTTCCTGTTTCACAGTTGCCTGCGGCGGCGCGGGCTGTGACTGAGATTTTGCCGTTGGCGCATGCTGTGGATCTGATTCGGCCGGCTATGCTTGGGCGGCCTGTTGAAGGGGCGGTTTTGCATGTTGCCGTGCTGGTGGTTTATGCGGTGGGTGGGTTTGTTGTTTCGGCGGTTTTGTTTCGGCGCAGGATGATGAAATAAGGGTTGGGGTTTGGGGCCTGCGGCTGGGGTTTTTTCGCGTGGCGGGTGAGTGGATTTTTGCATTTGCGCCGTTGTTTTTTGTGTGCCTGCGGGGTTGGCCTTTCCTTGATTTCTTAGTGGTCTATTAGTGTCGCCCCTGTGCGGGGCGGCACCTACTTTCTTTGCCGCCGCCCAAAGAAAGATAAGCAAAGAAGGCGGCTCAACCCGCTAATTCTTAAGCGGGTCCCCCGCGCAGCCACGGTAGTGGTGCATCTGGAATCTGTGCCCCCGCACACTCCGCGTGAGTGACAAGGCGCTCATCCGCTCCCACTCCGCACTGCGTGCGTCGCGGATGGGTCTGCGTGGGAAACCAGGGGCTTCGCTTGGGCGCGTTGGGGTCATCTGTTCTGGGACGTGCCGCCAGGCGCTCTGAGCGGCGACTAACCGCAGCGCGCATACAGGTGTGATTCGCATTTCGAATGAAGCGCCGGCGCGTTGGAGAAACGTTGGGGATGCCACGGCGACTCGGGCATCGTGCGGAGCTCGCCGCAAAAAAAACAAGCTGATGGTTCCAGGACGCTCGCGCGAAACCAAACAGATGGTCCAGGAAGTAGGCATCGGCGCGCGCAGCGCCGCCGGAAGTATGACGCCCTTGTCACTCACGCCGAATGTGCGAGAGCACAGATTCCAGATGCACCACTACCGTGGCTGCGCGGGGGACCCGCTTAAGAATTAGCGGTGTGAAGCCGCTTTCTTTGCTTATCTTTCTTTGCGGCGGCGGCAAAGAAAGTAAGTGCCGCCCCGCACAGGGGCAACACTAATAGACCACTAAGAAAACAAGGAAAGGCCAACACCATAAAACCACAGCCAACAAGCGCAGCAAAAACCAACCTCAATCCTCATCATCCGTCCAGGGAATATCCACATCGGAAATAAAAGCCACCGTCGCAAACGGCCCCCCATCCTGCCGTCCGATCTTCCCATCCGCCCGCTGCCATTCAACCCTGAACACCGTGGCAGGATCATCAGCAATCAACCGCACAGTCCGAACCTCATCCGGATCGGCCTCCTCGACAGGCCCATCAAGCGAGACCTGCAATTCCTGTGGCCACAGCCCATCAGCGGGATCGTAAATCTTGTCGCCGTCCGGAATCAGCGTGAATGCCTCCACACCGATCGTCGCCGACGCGTCGACAATCATCTTGCCCAACGCGCGCAGCAACGCCGTCGCTCGTGCCGAGTTGGCCTGGCGAATTGCAAGATCCCCGCGCGTCAGCGCCTGCTCAAGTTTTGGGTTTGTTTTTTGTTGCGCCATTCGATGTCCTGAGTCCTATCGCTCTGTTGTGGACGGCACGCGCTTTCATCGCGCGCCGCTCTCCATTTTTCGGGCTGAATCCTACCACTGGTGTGAGCCGCAGCCTCGCTAGCTGCGCAGCAGAGGCCGACCAGGCCGACCGGCCCGACCCGTCCCCACAGTTTAGGACGTGATTCGCCGTCCGGCAGGGAGATTTGCCTTTCATTGCAATCAATGTGTCCTGCCGCGCTTTCGAGCCGGCTTCGGCACCGCAGCATCCGCAGGCTTGGCGCCGCCGATTTCCGCGATCAGATGGTCGCGGAACGCCTTCACCGACGGCGGCAAATCCCGTCCGGCCATTGTCTGCACCTGAATGCTGCGCTGGCGCATCTGCGGGTGCGTCAGCGGTATCGCGACGAACCCGTCGCCGGCGTAACGGTCGCGCACCGACAGCAGCCCCGTGAACATGATCGCCCCGGACTTCTGCGCGTAGCGGTACATCGCGCCGCTATTGTTGCAGGTGAGATCGGGCTCCAGCAGCACGCCTTCAAGCGCACAGGTGATATCGATCAGTTGCCGGATCGTCGTGCCAGGTTCCGGCAGCACCAGTGAATAGCGCCGCAAGTCGGCAAGCGACACCCTCGCGCGCGCGGCCAGCGGATGATCGGCGCGCAGCAGCGCCAGCACCGGCGCGCGCTCGGTATGTTCGACCTTGACGCCCTTTTCCGGCGCGAGACTGAAGGTCAGCGCGAGATCGGCGTCGCCGTCGCGCACCCGGCGCGTGGCCTCGCCCGGAGGCACCACGGAGAGCGTGAAGTCGATCCCCGGATAGTGGCCGCGGAACGTCGCCATGGCGCTGGGCAGGAAGTCCGCGGCGAAACCCTCCGAACTGGCAACCTTGATCATGCTGCCATGCAACGCCTCGAGCCCGCCGATCTCCTTCATCACGTGCTCCGCTTCGAGCAGGCTGCGCTGCGCGTAGGCAAGCAGGCGCTCGCCCGCCTCGGAGAGCGACATGCCCCGCGGCCGCCGCTCGAACAACGCGACACCAAGGTCGCTTTCGAGCCGCGCAATCTGCCGGCTGATCGCCGATACCGCCACATGCAGCCGCGCGGACGCGTCGCTGATCGAGCCCGTGCGAGCCACTTCGACAAAATAGCGCAATGCGATGCCGTGCAATGAAAGTGCCATGAGCCATGCCTATTCAGATGAACGCGCGAGCGTATTCAGCCGGGTACGGAGGTACTTTGGCGTTGCCTTTTTGGCAACGCAAGCTTCGAAATACGATCATTGTGACAAAAATAACGGCCTCCTAGAATCGTTTCGAAGCTGATGGCCGCGAACCCGACGTGCCACGCACGGCGCCATGTCGTCACCTCGCCGCCATCCCCCGCACTCGCCTCGGAGACAACCATGAGCCGCGACCAGGCCATCGAACACGCCACCCATCATTTCGAATCAGGCGCCTTTCTTGAGAACCTCAATCGGCGCGTCCGATTTCGCACCGAGAGCCAGGAAAGCGACCGCGCCGCCACGCTGCTCTCGTATCTGACCGACGAAATCGCGCCCGAAGCCGAAGGGCTCGGCTTCAGCACGCGCATTGCCGAAAACCCGGCCGAGGGGTCCGGGCCTTTCCTGCTCGCCAATCGCCACGAAGACGACCGGCTGCCCACCGTCCTGATCTACGGCCACGGCGACGTCGTGCGCGGCTACGACAGCCAGTGGCGCGCGCCGCTGACGCCGTGGGCCGTGACCGTCGAAGGAGAACGCTGGTATGGCCGCGGCACCGCCGACAACAAGGGCCAGCACTCCATCAACCTGGCGGCGCTCGCAAGCGTGCTGGCCGCGCGCGGCGGCAAGCTCGGCTTCAACGCGAAACTACTGATCGAAATGGGCGAGGAAACCGGCTCGCCGGGGCTCGACGCGATTTGCCACCAGCACAAACAGGAACTGGCCGCGGACGTGCTGATCGCCTCCGATGGCCCGCGCCTCGCCGCGCGCCGCCCCACGGTGTTCCTCGGCTCGCGCGGCTCGGTGAATTTCAAGCTCTCGCTGAATCTGCGCGATGGCGCGCACCACTCGGGCAATTGGGGTGGCCTGTTGCGTAACCCGGCCACCGTGCTGGCGAACGTCCTCGCCAGTCTGGTCGATGCGCGCGGCGTGATCGCCGTCGACGGCTTGCGTCCGCCGCCGATTCCCGACGCGGTGCGTCGTGCATTGGCGGATATCACGGTAGGCGGTGGCCCGGGCGATCCGGCCGTCGACGATAACTGGGGCGAGCCCGGCCTCACGCCGCCCGAACGTGTGTTTGGCTGGAACAGTTTCGAAGTGCTGGCCTTCAAGGCGGGCAATCCTGAGAACCCGGTCAACGCCATTCCGTCGTCGGCGTTCGCGCATTGCCAGTTGCGCTTCGTGGTCGGCACCGACTGGGAAAACCTGGAACAGCATCTGCGCGCTCATCTGGATGCACATGGCTTCTCGCTGGTCGACATCAGTGTCGAGCGCGGTGCGCCGGCTACCCGCCTGAATCCCGACGACCCATGGGTCAAGTGGGCCATCGCCTCGCTCGAACAGACCACCGGCAAGAAAACGGCGGTGTTGCCGAATCTCGGCGGCACGCTGCCGAACGAAGTGTTCGCCGACACGCTCGGCCTGCCGACCATCTGGGTGCCGCATTCATACCCTGCCTGCTCGCAGCACGCGCCGAACGAGCATCTGCTCGGACCGGTGGTGCGCGAGGGTCTGCAGATCATGGCGGGACTGTTCTGGGACCTCGGCGAAAACGCGCCGCATGCAAGTGTAACGGCAACGCCGCCAGAAATCGCTGCCTGAGCGACCAGCGCAACACGCCCGCAGTTCACCCGTCGTTCCCTGTTAGCCGCATCCGCCACGAGGCACGCCCACGATGAGCACGTCCACCTTGCCAGCCAGCGCCGCGCGGTCGTCCGCCGCGAAGGTCCATCGCATCATTCTCGCGGCGTCGATCGGCAATGCGCTTGAATGGTTCGACCTCGTGGTTTACGGCTTTTTCGCGGTCACGATCGCGAAGCTGTTCTTCCCGGCTCGTACCGAAGCGATTTCGCTGATGCTCACGCTCGGCACCTTCGGCATCTCGTACATGATCCGGCCGCTCGGCGGACTCGTGCTCGGCTCGCTCGCGGATCGCGCGGGGCGTAAGGTGTCGCTGCTGCTGTCGATCGGCTTGATGATGATCGGCACGTTGACGATCGCCGTGATGCCGCCGTATGCCGCGATCGGTTTGTGGGCGCCCGCCGGCATCATGCTGTCGCGGCTCGTTCAAGGATTCTCGGCGGGCGGCGAGTTCGGCGCCTCCACCGCGTTTCTGGTCGAGCACGCGCCTGAGCGGCGCGGCTTCATGGGCAGTTGGCAGTTCGCGAGCCAAGGCATGGCGACGCTGCTCGCCTCCGGCTTCGGCGCGCTGCTGACGAGCCAGCTCACGACGGCGCAACTCGAATCGTGGGGCTGGCGTATTCCGTTTCTGTTCGGCCTCGCGATCGGCCCCGTCGGCTTCTATATTCGCCGCTACATGGACGAAGGCGCCGAGTTCGACACGGAGCCTAAAACACGCACCCCGCTGCGCGATCTGTTCGGTATGCAGAAGATCCGCATGCTGCTCGCGGTCGGCTCGCTGATCATTTCGACCGCGGCCAACTACATGATTCTCTACATGCCGACCTACGCGATCAAGCAACTGCACCTGCCCGCTTCGACCGGCTTCGCGGCCACGCTCGCAACGGGCGTCGTGCTGACGGTGCTGACGCCGTTCGCCGGGCACTTATCCGATAGCGTGGGCCGCATCCGCATCATGGCAGTCGCCGCGACGTTGATGCTGCTGACGGTCTATCCGGCCTTCGTGTATATGAATGCGCATCCATCGTTCGCCACGATGCTGCTGGCGTTGATCTGGATCGGCGTCTTGAAGGCGACGTACTTCGGCGCGCTGCCCGCGCTGATGTCGGAGATTTTTCCGACGCAGACGCGCGCGACCGGTCTCGCGGTCAGCTACAACATCGGCGTGACGGTGTTCGGCGGCTTTGCGCCCTTCGTGATCACCTGGCTGATCGACGCAAGCGGCAATAAACTCGCGCCCGGTTTCTATCTGATGTTCTGCGCGGCGGCGAGTTTGCTGGCGCTCTATGCGGTCCGCTCGAAGCTGAAGATTCGCTGAGCGGGTTCGAGGCGAGCAAGGCGAATCAACTCGCCTTGCCCGCCCCTAGCACCTACATCAAGGCGCCGGATTAGGCTGCAACTCATGCAGCTTGTCGATCTCCGCGAGCGCTTCCGGCGAGAGCTTTACCTCGGCGCTGGCGATGTTTTCCTTCAACTGATCGAGCGACGTCGCGCCGATCAGATTGCTCGTCACGAACGGCCGGCTGTTGACGAAAGCCAGCGCGAACTGCGCGGGCGACAAACCGTGACGCTTCGCCAGTTCCACATAGCGGGTGGTGGCCTGAACCGCTTGCGGCTTGCTGTAGCGTTGAAAGCGCTCGAACAGCGAAATGCGGGCGCCGGCCGGACGCGCGCCACCTTCATACTTGCCCGACAGCCAGCCGAAGGCCAGCGGCGAATACGCCAGTAAGCCGATGTTGTCGCGATGCGCATACTCGGACAGCCCCGCTTCGTACGTGCGGTTCAACAGGCTATACGGATTCTGGATGCTGACGATGCGCGGCAAGCCGAGCTTTTCCGCCGCGCGCAGAAACTGTGCGACGCCCCACGGCGTTTCGTTCGACACGCCGATATGGCGAATTTTGCCCGCCTTCACGAATTCGGCGAGCACCGACAGCGTTTCTTCGATCGGCACCGTGTACGCGTCGTCGACCCACAGATAGGCGGGACGGCCGAACGTCATCGTGCTGCGATCCGGCCAGTGCAACTGATACAGATCGACGTAGTCCGTTTGCAAACGCTTCAGGCTATCGTTCAGCGCTTCGGTCAGGTTCTTGCGGTCGAACTGGTTGCCCTCGCCGCGAATATGGCGCGGATTGTGCGGCTGACGCGCCGGGCCCGCGATCTTGGTGGCCAGCACGATCTTCTCGCGCGCGCTGCGATGCTGCGCGATCCACGTGCCGATATAGCGCTCGGTCGAGCCTTGCGTCTCGGGACGCGGCGGCACCGGATACATTTCCGCGGCGTCGATCAGATTCACGCCCTGGTCGAGCGCGTAATCGATCTGTGCGTGCGCTTCCTGCTCGGTGTTCTGCTCGCCCCACGTCATGGTGCCGAGACCGATCAGGCTAACCTTCACATCCGAGTCGCCGAGTCTGCGGTATTCCATCGAACTTGTCCTGTTGATTGTGTTTGCGGAAAACGCCGGCGTTACCATGTCGGCGTAATGCCTGCAGCGCAGCTAAAATGCTGTTTCAGCAGGCGCTCGCACCACCGCGCTCAATGAACTTTCCGTCCACCCATCCTGCGATGAATCCCGAACACCTCGAACTGCTGGTCACGCGAGTGATGCCTTACGGAAAATACAAAGGCCGGCTGATCGCCGATCTGCCCGGTCACTATCTGAACTGGTTTGCGAGCCAGGGCTTTCCGCCAGGCGAAATCGGCCGTCTGCTGGCCTTGATGCATGAGATCGATCACAACGGGTTGTCGTCGCTGATCGAGCCTTTACGCAAGCGCTGAGAGGGACGCCTTCGGCAGATGCCAGCCGTAGGTCACGGCGAGCACGCGCAAGATGAAGCACGCCGCGCCGCCTGCCAATGTCGCGATACCCGGCGGCAAGCCGGCGCGTCGCGCGACCACCACAACGAATGCGCCGGCGAAGGCCGCGGTCGCATAGATGTCGGCATGCAGCACGAGCGGCACACGCTCCATCAACACGTCGCGAATCACACCGCCACCCACACCGGTGATGGTGCCCATCAGCATCGCGATAAACGGCCGGATCCCGAAGAGCAGCGCTTTCTCGACGCCCGCCACCGCAAACAGGGCAAGACCGGCTGCGTCGAGCACGGTAATCAGCGCGACGGGAAACTGCTGCACGGTCGAATGGAAAATAAACGTGAGCAGACCGGTGACGAACGTCAACGCCGGATAGCGCCAGTCGCGTATCGCGTTAGGCGGCGAATCGCCGATCAGCAGATCGCGGATCACCCCGCCGCCGAGCGCAGCGACAAACGAGATCACCATCACACCCAGCAGATCGAGACCGCCGCGCATCGCACTGAGCGCGCCTTCGATCGCGAAAACCACCGTGCCGGCCAGATCGGCCGCCAGTACGAGTGTTTCGACGTTCGGCCTTATTTTTCGTATCGACAATGTCGGCATCGACGCATCACCTCTTCTATCCACGAGTAGCCGAAAAGGTATAGCGAAATGCCTCGCGCCGGGTGAAAAAATTTGCGCGTTCGAAACGCGTTATGGGTCCTGTGCTTACCTCACACTCGCCTCGTGCCGACTATTTCGCGAGGCGCGGCCTGCCAAGCCCGCTTCGTCTAGGCAAACACCCCATGGCGCTCAGATGCATCAGCAGGCGGCCTACGGCCTCTTCGAGCGACACCCGATCGGTTTCGATCATGACGTCCGGGTCGAGCGGCACCTCGAACGGCCCGGAAATACCGGTGAAATGTGGAATCTCACCGCGCCGCGCACGCGCGTAGAGGCCTTTGACGTCGCGCGCTTCGCATACCGTCAGCGGCGCATTCACGAACACTTCGACGAACCCGGCGCCGACGATCTCACGCGCCATGCGCCGGTGCTGATGCTCGGGCGAGATCGCCGCGGCAATCACGATGAAGCCCTGTTGCACGAACAGCGCCGCGACGTGCGCGACCCGGCGCAGATTTTCAGCACGGTCTTCGGGGGTGAAGCCGAGGTCGGCGGTCAGGCCGCGTCGCAGCACGTCGCCGTCGAGCACGATCGAGGCATGCCCGTTTTCTTTCAGACGCTGGTGCAACGCGTCGGCCAAGGTCGATTTACCGGCACCGGACAAACCGGTCATCCATATGACAGCCCCGCGAATTGCGCTCATGACTTCCGCTCCGTGCCGGTGGCTGCCGCGCCGGCCTCTGCCAGAGGCGCATGCCCGTGCATGCTGACGCCTTCAGCCGGCGCCAACTCCGGTCCCAAAGCCTCAAGCAAGGGTTGCAGCAACGCCCGCTCCGGCTGCCAGCGCCGCACCGACGTCTTGTAGAGCGGACGGCGCACCTGTGCCGCGCTGGCCGTGTTCACCTGCCGCGTGGTCTGGTGAAACGACAGACAGCGCTCGTCCCAGTCGAGCCCGCAATTCGCGAGCAAGCGCCGGACATTGCCTTCGAGATCGTTCACCAGCTCTTCGTATTTGACTTCAATCATCGTGCCCTCGGGCAACACCCGTTGCCAATGCGCCATCAACGCATCGTATGCGCGATAGTAGCGACCCAGTTCACCGAGATCGTAACTGAACGGCACGTCGTGAAAAATTCGCGAAAAAATTGACAGGCAGCTTTGCAGCGGCGAGCGGCTGCTATGAATGAAGCGCGCATTCGGCAACGCCAGATGAATCAGCCCGACGTTGATGAAATTGAACGGATATTTGTCGGTGAAGCGCGTATAGCCCGGCGCGCCGCTTCGTATTTCCGGCAGCGACGTGTGTATGCGGCGCAAATAGTCGGCGCCGAACGCGCGCAACTGCGCGGCACCGACGCCTTGCAATGCTTCGATATCGATGCGCAACGGGTCGTCTGAATCGCGGCCGATGCAATTGACCAGCGCCTCGCCGAACTCCGTGCGCTCGCCAGCGCCGAAAACGTGCGGATGACTCGCGAGGATCTGCTCGATCAGGGTCGAGCCGGAGCGCGGCATGCCGACGATAAAAATCGGCGTAGCCGACGGATCGCCCAGACCGCGTTTGGCCGCCATCACCTCTGACGTCAGCAGCTCGGGCAAATGCGCGAACAGACCGAGCGACGCCGCTTCGTCGTAGCGCACGCCGGCACGGTGCAATGCGTTGCCCTTCAGGAAGTGGTCGAACGACGCATCGTTACGGCCCACATCGGACAGCGCCTGGCCATATGCGAAGTGAATCTCCGCCTGATTGGCGGGCGTGAGCGAAGCGGCAACGCCAACGAGTTGCTCAAGCGCGGCGAACACCGGATCGTCGACGGTGAGGCGCCTGGACTGCACGAGGTTGCGGTAATACAGCGGCACTTGCGGGGCGGCCTCGATCGCACGGCGATAGGCTTCGTGCGACTCGTCGAAACGACCGAGCGCCTGCAGGCAATTACCCATGTTGTTGTACGAGCCGTCGGCTTTCGGATTTAACCGGACCGCTTCGCGATAGGCGTCGATCGCCTGCTCGAGCCGGTGCATCAGCTCGAGGCACCAGCCGAGGCCGTGATGCAAATCGGTGTTGCGCGGGTCGAGCGCGATGGCCTCGTGATAGTGGGCGATGGCTTCGGAAAAGCGGTTCAGGGCCGCGAGCGTCGCGGCGAGGCGCTCATGGAAAATGGCGTTGGCGGGATCGAGCGCGCGCGCTGCCTCGAAACACGGGAGTGCGGCCTCGAGTTCGCCGCGTGCGGCTGAGGCGTCGCCTTCGGCGAGCCATTCTGACGCGGTCGCAGGCTGTGGATCGTGCTTCATTGACGGCCAGGTTTTTGCAGGCGTCGCATCAGGCGGCCCGGCAATGTGGAATGCGTTCTTCTTCGTCCAGCGTCAGCGCAGGCATGGGTCTGGATTCAAAGGGAAATTGTCTGACGGGAAAATATCAGGCGCGCCCTACAGTTACGTTTCGAATATTTAACGAACTGTTACAAGGCGATTAATCCGTCATGATTTGAAAGGCCGGCGCAACGCGCGACCGCTATGGCGTTGGATTGGCGCGTGGGTGTCGTGGAAGCGAGGTAACGCATCCGACCCGTAATTTGCCGACACAAATCCGGCTGAACTCCCGGGCGCGCCGTTTTTCTCAATCCTATAGGCGGGAACGCGGGAGAAGATCGTGAGCAGGCTCGTTGCATCAGTCGCGATGTTGGCCGTGGCGGCAAGTCTCGCCGGGTGCGTGGTGGCGCCCTACGACTACGCCTACGCGCAACCCTACCCCTACTACCCTGGCTACGCTTATGCCTACGGGCCGGCGTATGCGCCGGCTTACGGCGCGGTAGACATCTGGGGCGGCTGGGGTGGCGGGTGCTGTTACTACGGACATGGCGGGTACTGGCATGGCGGAGGATGGCACGGAGGCGGTTGGCACGGCGGCGGCTGGCATGGCAACGGCGGTGGCAACTGGCACGGCAACGGCGGCAACGGCGGCAACTCGTGGAGCAGCGGCGGCGGACATGGGGGGCATGGGCATTGAACGCCAGCGCCGCCCCTTCAAGCCCCCGATTCCGCCAGATACCGGTGAACAAACGTGACCGCCATGGCCCCTTCCCCCACCGCCGACGCAACCCGCTTCACTGACCCGTAGCGGACGTCGCCTGCCGCGAAAGAGCCGGGAACGCTCGTTTCCAGAAAGTAGGGGCGCCGCTCGAGCGGCCAGCACGTCCCAAACTGGGGAAAGTCGCTCAGATCGGCGCCTGTCACAAGATACCCATTCCTGTCCCGGACGATCGTGGTGTCCTTCGCCCACTCCGTATTCGGTGCGCCCCCAATGCACACGAACAGGCGGTCCGCCGACACAACCTGCGTTCCACCCGACCTGTTCGTGATCTGCAGCGCTTCAAGCTGGGTATCGCCATAGATCGCCGAGACGGACGACTCGAAGACCACCCGCACGTTGCTCGTATGGGCGATGCGATCCAGCAGGTAATGCGAGAGCGTCGCGGCAAGCGACTCGCCGCGAACGATCAAGGTGACGCACTTCGCGGTTCGCGCGAAATTCATCGCGGCCTGCCCTGCAGAGTTTCCGCCGCCTACGACGAAAATCCTTTTGCCCGTACACATGGGCGCTTCGCTCGCGCCCGCGCCGTAGTACAAGCCGGCGTTCAACAGCCTTTGCTCGTCGGGAATTCCCAAGCTGCGGTATTCGATACCCGTTGCGCAAATATTGGCGCGTGCCCTTAGCAAGCTTCCGTCCGCCAGATTGACTTCGATCTTTCCGTTCACAAAGGTGGCGTGTACGCCCTCGCGCATCATGAGCAGTTCGACGCCGAACTTCACGGCCTGCTGACGCGCGCGTTCCGCCAATTCTGCGCCGGCGATGCCTTGCGGGAAACCCATATAGTTTTCAATGAGCGAACTGGTTCCCGCCTGGCCGCCCACCGCCGACCGTTCAATGACGACAGCCCGCAGTCCCTCCGAGGCCGCGTAGACCGCGGCGGATAGTCCTGCGGGTCCCGCACCGTATATCGAAAGATCGTACTCCTGATAGCGTGGACGCGATACCCACCCGAGTTTGGCGGCAATGTCCGCAAGGCTCGGCGCCTCCAGCCTGGAACCATCCGGAAAAACGACCACCGGCCAGTTGATATCGTCAAAGCTGGCAACGCCTAGCTCCCGAAGACACGCTTCGTTTGAGGCGATTTCGGACCATTCATATTCGACGACGCCTCGCGCGAGGAAGTCCCGGATCTCGTACGCTTCCTTGCTGTGTGCCGCCCCAAGAACCCTGACTACTCTTGCGCCGTCCATCGCCCGCCTCCGCTGCAAACCCGCCGCCCCCGTCGAGATTGCCTTGCACGGGCGGCACCGCTGCACGTTGTCCATTGCGCATGCTGACTCAATGCAATCTCGCAGTCGAATTAAAGTTTCTGAATGGGTAGCGCGAGCCGGGCTGCCGCCCGACCTTCCAGGCAAGCAACCCATGGCCGCCGCAGCGCCGCTTACGCCGCGGTTGCGCGCTGTTTCAGCGCGTCTTCAAGCGTTGCCCGAAACAGAGCGACAGACTGTGCGCCACTGATCGTTTCGTCGCCGATCTTCACCGACGGGACCGAGTTGATGCCATGCCCGATTTGCCGGGCTTCTAGCGCACGAACTTCGTCTACGCCGCTGTCCGAGGCGAAAAACGCTTCGACCTTATCTTTCTTGAAGCCCGCGGCTACCGCGATTTCCGTCAACACGTCGATGTCGCCAATATCGCGGCCCGCCGAAAAATACGCATGGAAGATCGCCTCCACCAGCGCCGTTACGTCATGCCTCTGTTGCAACACCCATACGAGCCGGTGCGCGGCGAGCGTGTTCGGCGTACGCTTCGCCAGCGCATAGTTGAATTCCAGACCGACCTGCCTTCCGGCCTCCGTGACCTGAGCGTCCATGACCTGCGAGCGCGCCCAGCTCCCAAACTTCGCCGACCGGTATTCTTTACGGTCGCGACCGTCAACGGGCATTGTCGGATTCAATTCATAGGGAACGAATACGAGTTTCGTTTGCTCGCCGGCATTCGCTTCGCGAATCGCCTGCTTCAGTTTTTCCTCGCCAATCCAGCACCAGGGGCAAATAAAATCGTAGGTAACCTCGATATTCAGCGTGTTCATCGAACATCTCCAAAAGGGATTGTCTGCAGAAGCACGATAGCGCGGCAGCCAGCCGACCGGAATGGCAACGCGAGGCAATGCACTTTTGCGTGACAGGCAATGAGATGAAGATGAAGCTTCGCCGTTAGCAACTGACCGGCAGAGTGAAGGTGCCCGATACGGAACCCAGCGGCAGGGCTGCCTCGCTAAGCGGCCGCCTTTGCATTAAGCTGGGCGCAAAGTCGGCACGCCGCCGCGATCACGCTAACGTGTCGATTTCACCGCTTTGCCGCAGTCACGTCTGACGCATCGAGAAAAATGGCCGCACTCGCGGCATGGGTGCCCGCCGCAAAACTGCACACTGTATGGACCAAGGTTATGGACAAAATTTTGTCGCTTCGGGCGTTCGTGGAAGTCGCTGAGGCAGGCGGTTTTTCGAGTGCGGCACGGCGCCTCGAACTGGCGACATCGTCGGTGATGCGTTCGGTCGATTCGCTTGAGAAGGAGCTTGGCGCGGTACTCCTGAATCGGACCACGCGCCAGGTGACCTTGTCCGAGGCCGGGACCTTGTACTACGCCAAGGCGAAAAAGCTCCTCGACGATATGGCCGACGCGGACGCGTCAGTGTCGGACAGAGGCGGTGAACCGTCGGGCCCATTACGCGTTTCCGTGCCCGTCGCATTCGGCTCCCGGCTGATCGCCCCTTCCCTAGCGGCGTTCCTGCAAAAATATCCAAAGCTGGAACTGGACGTCAAACTGAGCGATGCCTTTGTCGATCTGGTGAGCGAACGAATCGATGTCGCCATTCGCCTTGGTGAAGTTGCCGCCATGGCCGACGTCGTCAGCAAACGCGTCGGCACCTTCGCCCGTTATCCTGTGGCGAGCAGCGAGTATCTCGATCGTGCAGGCTATCCCGCGTCTCCTGGCGAACTGGCCGACCATGAATGCCTTCGCTTCACCTACACGACAGAACCTCAAGTCTGGACGTTTTCGCGTGGCAAGGAAGAGGTGCGCGTGCCCGTAACGGGCAGACTCAAGGCAAACAGTTCCGAGGTATTGCGCGAAGCGGCACTGGACGGTATGGGCATCGCATTGCTTCCCGACTGGCTGGTGGCGTCTGATATTCAGTCAGGCGCCCTCACCCGGCTGTTCGCCGAGTTCGAAGCCGGACCGAACGACGCACGGGCTGTTGTGAGCGCCCTGTATCTACCGAATCAGCGCGGGTCGCGACGCGTCAACGCGTTTATCGACTTCGTGTCCGAACTGGCGGGTGGCCCTCAGTAGCCGCTCGCAACACCGGTAGCGCCCTTCTCTATCTTTGCACGCCACGCAACGGTGTATAGCGCGCCGTTGGGATTCCGCCCCAGCCCCGTCCCGCCTAACCTTACACACATCGACCAACCGCACCGCCATGCAGCACCGCTGCATGTCCGCCAACGAACACGGCATCTCTCAGGCGCGTTGCGGAAAGGATCAGGTAAGGCGTGCCGCACCAGGCGATGCCTTGACATGCACATGGCGGCGCTGCAAGGCGCGCCTCACATCTTGGACGGAGATACACCATGACGAAGCACCTCTTTCAGCCTATCAAACTGGGCCGCCTCTCCCTCGATCATCGCGTTGCGATGGCCCCCCTCACGCGCTCGCGCGCCGGCCAACCGGGCAACGTGCCGACCGACGTGAACGTCGAATACTATCGGCAACGCGCGAGCGCAGCGCTGATCGTGAGCGAAGCAACGCAGATCTCACAGCAAGGCCAGGGTTATGCATGGACGCCGGGCATCCACACGGAACAGCAGATTGAAGGCTGGCGTGCTGTCAGCAAGGCGGTTCACGAAGAAGGCGGCCACATGTTCCTGCAGTTGTGGCACGTCGGCCGTGTTTCGCATCCCGTCTTCCAGCCGAACGGCAGCCTGCCGGTTGCACCTACCGCCATGCCGGTGCCCGGAAAGACGTTTATTCTCGACGAGGCCGGCAATGGCGTGTGGGGCGACGTACCGGTACCGCAGGAACTGACCGTCGAAGGCATTCGGGAAATCGTCGCCGACTACCGGCGTGCCGCAAGCAACGCGATCGCGGCCGGCATGGACGGCGTTGAGATCCACGCCGGAAACGGCTATCTGCTGGATCAGTTCATCAACAGCAACAGCAACCAGCGCCTCGATAACTACGGCGGCAGCATTGAAAATCGCGCCCGCCTGCTGCTTGAAGTCGTCTCGGCCGTCAGCGACGAAGTAGGTCCGCAAAACGTCGCGGTTCGCCTCACCCCCATGGGACGTTTCATGGGCATGGGCGATGAAACGCCTGAGGCAACCTTCGGCTACATCGTGAAAAAGCTCAATGAATATGGTCTCGCCTATTTGCATCTCGTCGAACCGGCAATGGTGGGTACGGTAAAGGACGAGAACTTCGACCCGCGGTGGGACGCCATCATCAAACTGCTGCGAGACGAATACAAAGGCGTGCTGATGATCGCCGGCGGCTATGACCGCGATACCGCCGAAAAGGCGATCGCCAACGGCCGGGCGGACATCATTGCGTTCGGACGGCCCTTTATTGCGAATCCGGACCTGCCGGCCCGTCTGCGCGACGGACACCCGCTGAATGCCGCCGACAGCACGCATTTCTTCGGCGGGGACGTGACCGGCTATACCGACTACCCGAGCATGAACTAGGCGCCGGCTTTCCCGGTAGCCCGATTCAAAAAGGTGTATGGCGGGCGGACAATCCGCCCGCTGACTTCGCGCGGCGTTGCCCTGCTCAACGCACGCCGTGATTTAAGGACAATTAATCTGCCCTCAGGATATCCCGTGCACAATGAGTGGCTGAACCCGCCATGCCGCGTTCTGAACTACCCATACGTCAATAACCTTAGCCCGGGAACCCGCGGATCGTGAAAATCGAAAGCAGCATCGTTCAGCCCGTCTCTCTGCACGAACGGACATGATGCCCGACCGGCGCGCCGGGCTGCGCTATCTCGCGGTGCTTTGGCTCTCGGGCTGCATTGCCCTGAGTGGCGCGACCTGGCTGTGCTTCCAGCTTGGATTCGACTTGAGCGCAACAGGGTTTGTCTTCCTGATTGTGATCGTGCTGCTGTCCTTAATGGACAGCCTGATCTCTTCCATCGTCTTCTCCGTTTTCGCCTTAGGTAGTCTTAACTATTTCTTTGCGGACCCAATCTTTAGCTTTCAGATCGCCTACGCACGGGATCTCCTTGCGCTGGCGGCTTTTCTGATCACGTCGCTGGCCATCACTACACTGGTCAGGCAACTACACCGGCTCGGGAATGCTCAACGCGAGCAGGCCCGGCTCCTCGATCTCGCTCACGACACCGTGTTTGTCCGCGACATGAGCGGCGTGATCACCTACTGGAATCGAGGCGCGGAAGAACTCTACGGGTGGAAAAAGCACGAGGCGATCGGCAAAAACGCTCACCCTCTCTTGCAAACCCGTTTCCCCGCTCCTTTTGATGAGATCAACGAAACGTTATTGCGCACCGGTTCGTGGGAAGGCGAACTCGTCCACACGAAGCGAAACGGCGTGAATGTCGTTGTGGCAAGCCGTTGGTCATTGCAACAGAGTGAAAGCGGCCGGCCGCTCGCGATACTCGAAACCAATAATGACGTGACGGAGCGCAAGCAAGCCGAAGATGCACTACGCCGGAGCCAGGCACAGTACCTCGCGGAAGCGCAAACACTGAGTCGTACCGGCAGCTTTGGCTGGAACGTCTCTCGCGGAGATATCTTCTGGTCGGATCAAAGCTTCAGGATCTTCGAGTACGACAGCGCAATCACGCCCACGATCGACATGGTGCTCGCGCGCGTGCATCCAGATGACGTTGCGTTCGTTAAGCGGATGATGGATCGCGCAGCAGAGACCGGGTACGATTACGACTATGAACACCGGCTGTTGATGCCCGACGGCTCCGTCAAGCATCTTCACGTCGTGGCGCATGCGGTCCGCGACGACCCCGCCATCCGGCGGTTTGTCGGCGCGATAATGGACGTTACCGCGGCCAGACTCGCGGAACGACAGTTGCGTGAAGTGCAGGCGGAACTCGCTCATGTCACGCGCCTGACCGCCCTTGGCGAGCTGAGCGCATCGATTGCGCACGAAGTCACCCAGCCGCTCGCTGCTATCGTGACCAACGGCGAAGCCTGTCTGCGATGGCTTGGCTACCCGATCCCGTCTCCTGATGAAGTGCGAGCCTGCGTGGAGCGGATGATCGTCGACGGCAAGCGCGCGGCCGAAATTGTCCGGCGCGTGCGCCAGCTCACGAGGAAAGGGGCTTCCCAGAAGACGCCGTTGGATCTCAACGAAGTCATCAATGACGCCGTGTCCCTGGTGCAGCACGAAGTCCTGAGTCACCGGGTTTCGTTGCGCCTCAAACTCACCCCCGGCTTGCCTCCCCTATTCGCCGACCGGATCGAACTTCAGCAGGTGATCCTCAATCTGGTCATGAACGGAATCCAGGCGATGGATGCGCTGAACGACAGGCCACGTGAACTACTGATCGAAACGCTGCGGGACGAAAATGGTTGCGCTGTGGCCGCGGTCCATGACGCCGGCGACGGCATCAAGCCAGAGAGCGCAAATCAGCTATTCGAACCGTTTTTCACCACGAAGCCGGACGGCATGGGCATGGGACTGTCGATCTGCCGATCGATCATTGAAGCCCACGGGGGGCGAGTCTGGGCATCCAATCATGCGAGGCGGGGTGCGGTTTTCCAGTTCAGCCTTCCGCCGGTCAACCCGGGCGAGTCGTGATGCGTGGGCCGCTGTGGCTTTCGCTCAGGCGCCCACCGCACCATCATGGCGTCAAGGCGATCCCAATGCCAGATTGAGCCAATGCGCCATGGCGGCCGCGTCGACGGGTTTGGGGAGAAAAGCCAGCACATCGTCCTTCTGGATTTTCGCGTGCAGCGCGACGGGAGGGAATGCCGAAATAAATAGCGTGGGCGGCGCGTACCCGAGCTTCAGAAGCTGATCGTGCATCTCGATCCCCGACATGCCCGGCATACGCACGTCGGAGATCAGACACGACGTTTCAGCGAGATCGCCGGACTGCAGGAACGCTTCCGCCGACGCGAATATGCGTGTTTGCCATCCGAACGAGCGAACCAGGCTCGCCGTGGCCATCCGGACGGACTCGTCGTCGTCGACGATACAAACTATCTGGGTGACGTCCACGCAGCGGCCCCGGTATTCAAAAATGATCAACGGACACGCGGATTTCCAATCGTGCGCGTTCAATTAAGCAAGAATAATTCAGAAGACGCTGACAGGAAAGCATACGAATGTATAACAGTCAGGCTAGCCGCGCGCAGCCAGATCCGGCATTGAAGCGATGCACGGCCGCGGCCGTGACACTATCCCTCAAAGACGACAGCTCACGTTCAGCGTTGCGATGAGCCCCGGTTTATTGTCGGCAAAGTCGAGCGAGCCGCGATGGAGAGTCGCCACCGCCTTCACGAGTGCGAGCCCAAGGCCGACGCCCGGCGTTCCTCGACTCGCGTCTCCACGATAAAACCGCTCCGTCACTTTGGACTTCTCCTCATCCGGAATGCCTGGGCCGTCATCCGCCACCGAGATGGCGATCATGTCATCGCGGCGCGTCGCGGCCACCATGATCTCGCCCTCGTCTCGCGCGAACTTCAATGCGTTGTCGATCAGATTGCCGATCGCCTGCGCAAGCAAAAGCGGATCGGAAACCGCCATGAGGTCGCCCGAAGTCCGCAGCGATAGCGTAACGCGGCGCAATTCCGCCACCGGCTGATAGAACTCGACCGCATCCGAGACGATCGCTTCCAGATCGCTTGGCATGAACCCCGAGCGGCGCACGCCCGCGTCGATCTCGGCGAGACGCAACAGCGCATTGAAGATGCCGATCACGCGATCGACATCCGTCAGGGCGCCCTCCAGATCCGGCAGGCATTCGTCATTGCCTTGCCGTCTCAACGTGAGCGTCAGCACCTCGAGCCGGGAACGCAATTCGGTCAGCGGCGTGCGCAAATCGTGAGCAATCGCATTCGACACATTGCGCACTCCATTGATGACTTCGATCAGCGCTTCCTCAGCCTGTTTGCGTGTCTTCACTTCCCTTTGCAGCTGGATGTTCTGCTCGGCCTGCAATTTTTGCAGCACGCGTAGTTTCAAATGCGTATTGACGCGCGCGGCGACTTCTTCCATCTGCAGCGGCTTGGTGATGTAATCGACCGCACCGGCGCGAAAGCCCGTGATCTTGTCCTCTGTTCGCGTCAGCGAAGTCATGAAGATCACCGGAATATCCCGGGTCTTCTCCATCGCCTTCAACCTCCGGCAGGTCTCGAATCCGTCTAGTCCGGGCATCATGACATCGAGCAGGATCAGATCCGGTTGCACCAGCTCAGCGCGACGCAATGCCTCCGTCCCGTCACGCGCAACGGCTGCCCGCAGATGATTGCCTTCGAGGCATTCGACCACGAGCCCAAGATTGGCCGGCGTGTCGTCGACAACCAGAACAACGGGCTCACCCATGTCGAATGGTTCCATTGTGTTCACGCGTTTCGATCCAGATGTTGTTCGATCAGGGAAAGCAGGGCCTGCGACTCGAAAGCGGCCGCAAGACGGCGCAATTGCGTCGCGAAGGCCTCATAGCGGATGTCGAGACCGATCAGATAATCGGCGTGATGAACGATGTCACGCATCGAGCCGAGCAGCGCAAACCGGTGCAGTGTCGCCATTTCATCAGGCGGCGGGACGATGGGTTCGTCAATCACAAGCACGTGACGCTCTTCGCTTTCATTGCTCGCGATCCGGGGAGGTGGACTAAAGTCCGCCATTTCCGCGTAGGACACGGGCGCATCGAGCTCGAACCAGAACGTGCTCCCCCTGCCCACGGTGCTTGTCACATGGATTTCGCTGCCCATCACGCGCACCAACTGACGGCTGATCGCAAGTCCGAGGCCGACGCCGCCTGTGCGCCGCGTGAGATCTCCGGCCTGTTCGAAGGGCTGAAAGATGGTCTCGAGCCTGTCCGGACTCACGCCGATGCCGGTGTCCTTCACTTCGAAACGCAGCCTTGCTTCCGACATCATTCGCACGACAAGCGTGACTTCACCCTGGTCCGTAAACTTGACGGCGTTGGCAAGAAGATTCAGCAGCACCTGCCGAAGGCGTTTTTCATCCACGCGAATCACCTTCGACAAATTCGCCGGCGCCTCATGCTTCAGGACCAGATTCTTCTGATCGGCGCGCACGCTCACCATCTCGGAGATGACACGTAAGAACGGGCAAAGGGGTACGTCTGTCATGTTCAATTCGAGCTTGCCCGCTTCGATTCGCGCAAAATCGAGAATGTCGTTGATCAGCATGAGCAGATGCTCGCCGCTCTGTTCGATCACCGCCAGACCCGACAGTTGCCGCTCGGTCATTCCCGCATCGCGCCGCAAAATCTGGGCGTAACCCAGGATGCCGTTCAGCGGCGTGCGCAGTTCGTGGCTGATGTTGGCAAGAAACTGGTCTTTGGCGCGATTCGCCGATTCGGCAGTGTCCTTTGCGACACGCACCGTGTCCTCGAGCGCCTTGCTCGCCGAAATATCCTGGAAGATGGCAATGGTGTGAATCGCCTGGCCGTTAGCATCACACTGGGGCGCCACCGATACACTCACCCAGACACGGGATCCGTCGAGCTTGACGAGCGGCGTCTCCTCCGAATAGTGCGAGAGCTGCCCCCCGGTCAGCAAACGATATTTTTCCTCGCTCGCGGCCAGAAAGTCCGGATCGGTGATGTCCTGAAACCGCTTGAGCAACAGACTCTCACGCTGATAACCCACGATCTCGCACAAGCGTTGATTCAGGCGCAGAAAGTGCCCGTCGAGATCGCAGTGCGCGATGCCGACCGCGGCATTTTCGAAGGTGCCCCGAAAGCGGGCTTCACTCGACCGAAGCGCCTGCTCCGTGAGTTTCAGCTCCGTGATGTCCACCAGACTGCCCACGAAGCGAATCGCTTTTCCCCTTGCATCCCAGCGCGCCATACCGCGCACGAGCACCCAGCGGATGCTGCCGTCTCGATGGCACAGGCGGTTCTCCAGTTCGAACGCATCGACGTCCCGCTTGAGGTACCTGACTATCGCCGCCTCGGTGCGCGCCCGGTCGTCGGGATGCAACACACTCATGTAGGCGTCGTAGTCCAGCAGGGTCGGCGGCCGCGTGTAGCCGAGCCATTCCCAGATGTTCGAGAAACGCGCGAAGCCGTGACGGTAGTCACCGTCCGGCATGTCGATTTCCCACACGCCGACGTTGGATCCGTGCATCGCCATTTCAAGGCGCGCATTCGTCTCGCGCAGTATTTCGGCTTCTTCCGCTCGACGCCTTTGCGTGACGTCGCGAAACACCAGCACCACGCCGAGGATTTCACCGCGGTCGTCGACGATCGGCGAGCCGCTGTCGTCGATCGCGATCTCGCGCCCGTCGCGAGCGAGCAGTAGGGTGTGGTTCGCCAGTCCGACAATGGTTCCGGCGCTCAGCACGGCCGTCACAGGATCTTCCGCCGGGGCGCGGGTCGTTTCGTTGATCACGCGAAACACGTCCGCCAGTGGGCGCCCCATCGCCTCGTCGCGCGGCCAGCCCGTCAGCGTTTCCGCGACCGGGTTGATAAAGTTGATGCGTGAATCCCGGTCGGTCGCGATCACCGCGTCGCCAATACTCGAGAGCGTGACTGCATAGCGCTGTTCGCTTTCGCGAAGACGGCGTTCCGCGCCGTGCTTATAAAGCGCCATTTCGACCACGGTGCGCAACTGCATGTCGTCAAACGGCTTGAGAACATAGCCGAACGGTTCGGTGACGGTTGCGCGCCGGACGGTTTCCTCGTCGGCATACGCGGTCAGGAAAACGACCGGCAAGTTGAAGTTCTCGCGCAGCAGCCGTGCGGTATCGATGCCGTCAAGTTCGCCTTCCAGCCGCACGTCCATCAGGATCAGATCCGGCGCCGACTCGGCCGCGAGCGGAAGCGCGTCTTCGCCTCGTGCGGTGATGCCGACCACCGTGTGGCCCGCGCGGTTCATCTGTTGCGCGATGTCTCTCGCGACCACCCGATCGTCTTCGACTATAAGAATGCGTGCGGGTGCCATCACTCGTCCCTATCCACGTCCGTTTGCGTTGAAGAGAATGCTGCATGTCGTACCACCCACGCGGCTCAGTTCCAGCGTTCCATGCAGCTGGTGCGTGAGGTCGTGGACCAGTTGCAAGCCGAGCGAGTCGGCTTCGTCCAGCGAGAATTCCGGCGCGATGCCAACGCCGTTGTCGGCAACCGTCAGCCTGCACCGCTCTTCGTCGACCAGTCCAAGTTCCACGCGCACAGAACCGCCGCGCCCGTCCGGAAACGCGTGCTTCAAGGCGTTGGAAACCAGTTCGTTGATAATCAGGCCGCAGGAAACCGCACGGTTCATGTCCAGTTGCACGTCGTCGACCTCGATCTCCAGCTCCACGGCCATCTGACGCATATCGTAGGCACGCGAAAGATGACCACACAGGGTCCGCACGTGCGTCGCCATCATGATGCGAGCGAAGTTGCCCGCGCGGTACAGGTTCTCGTGTACCAGCGCCATCGAGCGCACGCGGTTGCGGCTATCGGCGAATAGTTCGGCAACCGATCTGTCGGTAACGCGCGACGCCTGCAAGTTGAGCAGACTGCTGATCAGTTGCAGATTGTTCTTTACCCGATGGTGGACTTCCTGCAGGAGCGCCTCCTTCTCTTCGAGCAGAGCCTCTTTCTCTTCCAGCGACGCGTTTTCGAGCGAGATCGCCGCCTGCGACGCCAGAAGCTCGAGCACGGCGATGCGTGGTGGCGTGAACACGCCCGGCGCCAGGTCGTTCTCCAGATACAGCACACCGATCAGCTTCGCCTGCTTCATGAGCGGAAGACACAAGACGGCACGCGAACGGCTTGAACGAAGGTATTCGTCCGCCGAGAACGGATTGGGCAGCGAGGCGTCGTCGAGCAGCACGCGCTCCTGCGTGCGAATGCTGTGATGCAGAATCGCCGCGGGCAAATGGCGCGGTGTCACGGCTTCACTTTGAAGACGCACCTCCACGCCTTCGCGACCCGCCAGCGCTTCCGCTTCGATCCATAATTTCTCCGCACGCGGCAAAACGAGTAGCGCCCGTCCCGCGCCGGCGTGCTCCAGCACAATGGTCATCAGCGTATCAATCAGCTTGTCGAAGGCAATCTCGCCCGAAATGGCCTGCGATGCTTTGACGACCGTTTCGACATCAAGTTGTTGCGCGACAAAACTCCTCGCGGGCGCGTCGTTCGCCAGTTCACGGACCAGATTCGGATAGCGCCGGTCAAGCGCCTGAACCTTGGCCAGCGCTCCCCACCGAAGGTAGGCAAGCCGCGCATTGCCGAGATAAACGAAAGCGATCGTCGTAAATCCACGCGCCATATAGAACGCCGCTGCCACTTCGTGCGCCAGCGCTTCAATCAGAGAGGACTCGTGCTCACGCGCGAGACGGATTGCGCTTTCGTATTCACGCATCGCCTCGAATTCATTCCCCTTGATACGCGCAATCTCGCCGGCGACCAACGCCGAGCGGCTGGCGAAATTGCTGGGACAGTGTTCAGCCCAGGTCGCGAGCCTGGCGTGATGCTCGACGAGCGCACGGAATTGCTCCGCCTGCTCCTCGGGCGCCGCATCGTCGTGTCGGCGCGCGCGTGTGAGTGCTGCATAGAAATGGTACTCGGCAAGCTCGAAATGGCCGGAAGAGGTCCATAACAACGGTGCCGCCTTCGCTGCGGCTGCCAACGCATCCGCTATATCTCCCGCGAAATAGCGCCCTTGCAGTTTGCGAATCCAGTACCAGCAGGTGGCAATCGCCAGGCACGGATCGGCTTCGAGATGCTGTTCAAAGGCCGCTTCATCGAAGGCGTCGTCATTAAAAGACCCGAACGAGGCCGTCAAGCCGCGCAAATTCCGAATGAGTTGCAACTGCGCACCAATGATATCGACGATCAATCCAAATTTCGCGGCTTGCACCACACCCAGGCGCTGCATCGCTTCGCGTTCGACGTCGCCGAGCGGATCGCCCGCGGCCAACAGACTCGTCACCAGGGTGCAACTGCTAAAACCCGTGTACGTGAGGTCCCCGCTCTCACTCGCGGCATCGAACGCGCGCCGCAATAGCGGAAGTCCTGCGCGAATATGCTTGGTCCATGGCATCACGTGATAGGCAAAGCACATATAAACGCGAGGCTTGAAGCGTTGCAGACCGCGTTCGTCGACGAGACCCAGGCCGAGCCGGCCGAAGCGGAATCCTGCCTCGTAATCGCCGAACACCGGGCCGGCCACCATACCGAGGTAGGCATAGCCGATCGACGACGCGTCGCAGTTGCCATACTCGAGACTCAGATTCGCCATACGGGACAACACGAGGCAGACCAGGTTTTCGTCGCTGAAAAACGCCGGCGGCAAGACCGCCGTGAGTACGTCCAGCGTCGCGCGCCGGTCGGTATCGGTAAGCAGCGGCAGATCGATCAGCGATCCGATCGGAGACTCGCCGATTTGCTGCAGAAGCCGGTCGTATTCACTGCGCGCCTGTTCACGGGTTGGATGCGGGTCCCAGTCAATCCCGACATCGCGCAGATAGTCCAGGCATATTTCCACTGCAAGATCGCTCTGATCGAGCGCGGTGAACAGGGTCACGCGCAACCACGTCACGGCGGCGCGGTCAGCCAGCGTGGCGGCACGCCGCGAAAGATCCGATAGCCGCTCCTTGGCCGAATTCGTGTCGCCAGTCAGAAACTCGCACTCCGCAAGACCGCTTTCCAGTGCGAACTTAAGTGAATAGCGGGTAACCCAGGCCTCGTCGCCAAGCATCGCGCTTCCCGTCGACAGATAGGTCGATGCCGATGCGTAGGCAGACGACGTCTTGGCACGCCGCCCGGCGATCAGATTGAATCCCGCGACGCGTCCGCTCTCCGCCGGGTCGTTGATGAGATCGGCCGCCCGGTTGTACTGATTGACGATCTCGAAGATAGTCTGTTCGAGCTCCGCCGCCGTCGCGTTTGTCGCGAACATGCGGCCGATTCGCAGATGGGAGGCCGCACGCTCATCGATGGGAATCAGCGCGTAGGCCGCTTCCTGCACGCGGTCGTGAAGAAACGCGTAGCCGTGTTCACGCCGGAACACGAGGCCGGCTTCCACCGCGTCGGCGAGTGCGAGATGCACCGCCGCCTCGGACGTGCCCGCGACTCGCATGAGCATCGCGGTCGTTGCACGGTTACCGAAACACGCAAACTGTTTGAGTGCGGCCTGCGTGATATCCGCGACACGCTCGATCTTGCCGACCATCAGGTCGACCACGCCATCCGAGAAGCGCGCCTCGCGAAGGCGCGCGAGATCCCATTCCCATGCGCGGCGCACGGGATCGAACACCAGGTGACGCTCCTCGGCCAGCGTCTTGAGAAACTGCACCGTAAAAAAGGGGTTGCCGCCGGTCTTCTCGAACACGAATTGCGCGAGCTCGTACACCTCAGCCGTGCCGGCGTGCAGTGCTTCGCCGGTCAGGCGCGCCACGTCGGCGATCCGCAGCGGCGTCAGCACGATATTGTGAACCGGCACGCCCAACTTTCGGATCGAACCCAGCGCGCGGCTGAGCGGGTGCGTGGGGCCCACTTCGTTGTCGCGATACGCACCGACCAGCAGGAGATTCTGCAGCGTCGGCGTGGCCAGAATATTCTCGAGCAGGCAGATCGTGCCGGCGTCGAGCCATTGGAGATCGTCCAGAAAGAGCACGAGCGGATGATCCGCGTGCGTAAAAGCGCCGATAAAACGCCCGAAGACCCCCAGAAATCGAATCTGTGCATCCTGCGCCGGAAGTTCCGGCACCGCCGGCTGCGGACCGATGATTTTTTCCACTTCCGGAATCAGGTTGACGATCAACTGTCCGTTCGCACCCACCGCTTCGCTGAGCCGCTCACGCCAATGCGCGATTTCTGTCCGGCCCCGGTCGAGTATTTGCCGCGTCAGACTCTGAAACGCCTGCCCGAGCGTCGTATAGGGAATGTCGCGCTTGTACTGCTCGAATTTGCCGGCAGCGAAGTGCCCCTGTGACGGTGCGAGCTTCTTTTGCAGTTCGTTCACCAGCGACGATTTGCCGATACCGGAATAGCCCGATACCAGCACGAGCACCGGCTTGCCTTGCTGCACCACGCGGTCGAACGCGGCATTCAATGCGGACGTCTCCGCCTCGCGCCCATACAATCGCTCCGGAATGAGCAAGCGCTCAGGCGCATCATGTGCGCCGAGCGCAAATGGCTCGATGCGCCCCATTTGCTCCCACGCGTCGAGACAGCGGCGCAGATCGCTTTCAAGGCCCTGCGCCGTTTGATAACGGTCCTCGGCGGTTTTCGCGAGCAGGCGCATGACAATCGCGGCGAGTTGGGACGGCACCTCGTTCGCAACTTCGTTCAAGGGTATCGGCAGCCTGGCGACGTGACAGTGAATCCATTCGATAGGCGAGTTCGCGCGATACGGAGACCCGCCAGTCAGCATTTCGTAGAACGTCATGCCCAGCGAATAGAGGTCGGCGCGCGAATCGATTGAACGATTCATGCGACCGGTCTGCTCAGGCGCGAGGTAGGCCAGCGCTCCTGCAGTGACGTCCGGCAGCGCGCTAGCGGGCAGCTCACCCGTTGCGCGCGAGGCGATGCCGAAGCCGGTCAGCGCCACGCCCCCCGTTTCCGTATTGACGAGAATGTTGGCCGGCCTGATGTCTTTGTGGACAAGACCGCGCCCATGCAGCGCGCCGAGCGCGACCACAAGATTTCCGGCAATCGCGAGGAACCGGCCGATCGTCAGCGAACCCATCGGTATCGCGGAGAGCGAGACACCCCCTGGGTCTTCGAGTACCAGCGCCGCACTCCCACGGTACTCGATCAGGGCATGAGGCCGGGTAACGAAACGGCCATCGAGCAAGCCGCGTAACTCATAGGCATGTTCGAGACGCGCCTGACTGTTGGCGGCAGGCTGCAGGGCCGGCAAGGTGACGATCAGCCACGTCTTGCCACCGTGGCGCCTGGTGATCCGGGATAGCACGAACTCGCCGTCGTCACAGAGCGTCTCGAACCCGAATTCCGATAAATCAATCATGCCGCCGCCCCCACCCGCCACTGTCGGACTAATCGTTCACCGTCAACACATAGCCCGCGTTGCGAACCGTCTTCAGCAAGGACCGCTCGAACCCCGCATCGATCTTGTGACGTAGCTTGCTCACATGCACATCGATCACGTTGGTTTGTGGATCAAAGTGATAGTCCCAGATATTCTCGAGCAGCATGGTGCGCGTGACGACCTGGTCCGCGTGCCGCATCAGATATTCCAGCAATTTGAATTCACGCGGCTTAAGCGCGATCGGCTTGCCGGCACGCGTCACTTTGCGCGAGAGCAGATCGATCGAGAGATCGCCCACCTTCAGCGCGGTTTCCGCGTAGCTTTCATACGAGCGGCGCGCCAACGCGTCGAGTCTCGCCAGTACCTCGCCCAACGCAAACGGCTTGACGACGTAGTCGTCGCCGCCCGCTTTCAGCCCGCGAATCCGCTCGTCAACCTCGTCTAGCGCGCTCACGATCAGGATGGGTACGCGATTTCCGGTTGCACGCAAAGCCGCGATGATTCCCAGACCGTCGATCCCGCCGGGCAGCATGCGATCCATGATGATCGCGTCATAGGTTTCGCCTGCGGCGAGGAACATGCCGTCGCGGCCGTTATCCGCGCAATCGACCACATGCCCCGCCTCCATCAGGCCTTTCTTCAGAAACCCGGCGACCTGTTCGTTATCTTCGACGAGCAAGACTTTCATTCAGATCTCGCCCGTTCCGGTTTCAGGCGTGGCCAGTTTTCCATTATTGACGCGACAGTCGTGCATGCCTGGTTCCGCCCCTCAGTAACTTTCGAGTCTGCCTCACTGCGCCCCCGGTACGGTGGAGTCAACCACCGCCTGCCATCACGCCACGGGCAGTGGGCTCGATCGTGCCTTCACCTATGAAGCCTTCAATTATCCGCGAAAAGAGCGGCACACGAATTGCCAACCCTATTAATTTTTTTTAATTTTTCCAGGGCGACTCGCAGGCTTTACGTCGAACGCTCCAGAATCCCCCAATCCGGCGCGTTCAGGTTCACCCTCATGCTCTCCGCTCTCCACGTTAACTTTCTTTAATGATTCCCTCACCGTAGTGGTAATTCGCAAGGCATAAGATCGTCGTCACTGCGCCGGACATGCGGTTGATCACGGCCGTGCTCAACTCAACCCTAGACGGAACCGCCATGATCAAGATCGGTCGACTCGACGTGTCGCTAGAGCGACGGCAGCTTTATCTGCAAGGCCGGCCGATACGCGTCGGCACGCGCGCGTTCGACGTTCTTCAGGTGCTGATCGAGGCAGGCGGCAAGCTTGCAAGCAAAGAGGAGATTTTCCGGCGCGTGTGGCCGGAAACGATTGTCGAAGAGAGTAATTTGCAAGTGCATATTTCTTCACTTCGAAAAATGCTCGGAGACGACAAGGACCTCATCAAGACCATACCGGGGCGTGGCTATTGTCTGACTTGCCCGAATGAAACCGAGGGCCGGACGGGCACGCGGACCCTCGCATGGACCGGCAAATCGGCCAGCAAGGAAGCGCTTCAAACGAGCAACGTTCCGCTCCGTCACACACCGCTTATCGGCCGCGAGACAGCACTCGGCGACGTGAAATGCGCGCTCGGCCAATCGCCGCTCGTCACGCTGGTCGGCACAGGCGGTGTCGGCAAAACGCAGCTCGGCCTGGAAGTGGCGCGCGTCCTGAACCCGCTCTTTGCCGAAGTCCGGTGTGTCGATCTGTCGACCGCCGAGCGGCCCGGGTCCACGCTGAATGCGATCGCCAACGGCCTCGCATGCGGAAGTTCGATAGGCACGGTCACCGCAACGGACCTGATTCATGCGATCGGTTGCCGCAAGATGCTGGTCATGCTGGACAATTGCGAACATGTGATTCTGGAGACGGCCTCGATCTGCGAACAGCTTGTCGAGAGCAATCCCAACCTCAGAATCCTGGTGACGAGCCGCGAGCCCCTGCGTGCCCGCTTTGAGCAGATTTACAGGGTTGCGCCGCTCGAGGTGCCGTCCGAAGAGGCGGGGCACGACGACATTCTCGGGTGCAGCGCGGCACACATGTTCATGTCGCGGGCCCGTGCCTATGACCCCCGCTTTCAGGCAGACGCCGAAAACATCACCTTGATCGGCACGCTCTGCCGGCGCCTCGACGGTTTGCCGCTTGCCCTCGAACTGGCGGCAGCCCAAGTCGCCGCGCGGGGCATCAGGGATCTGGTCGCGCAACTCGACAATCGCTTTCGCGTGCTCGCGGGTGGACATCGGACGGCGCCGGCGCAGCAGCAAACGCTAAAGGCGGCACTCGATCGCAGTCACCAGTTTCTTTGCCAGCGCGAGCGCATCGTCTTACGACGTATCGGCGTATTTCGCGGCGCCTTTGCGCTCAATGCGGCATGCGAAGTGGTCGCACGCGAGGACCTCGCCGCGGCCGACGTTACAGAAGCGATCGCCGGTCTGGTCGCGAAGTCACTGCTCACGTCCAGGCCGAGCGGTTCGTTCATGACTTACTACCTGCTCGAGACGACCCGGGCGTACGCGCTACAGATGCTTGCCGAAGCCGGCGAAAGCGAAATCATGGTCCGCAGGCATGAATACTATCTACGCACGTGCGGGGCCGTAACACATGAATTCGATGCGACAGACGCGTCTAATGACCGGGCGAGACTTGCGATACAGGATAGTTAAATGGGAGCCATGATTGAGCACGGAGTGAGCCCCTCGCGAGGGCTACTGACTCCGGGTTCAGTGCGCCCCGCTCCTGCGCCCAATGGCAAGCTCGATGGAATCGAGCAGGACTTCTTCAGCGAAGGGCTTGCGCAGGAAACTGATCGCGCCATGCTGCATTGCCCGCCGAACCGCCTCGTCGTCGCCATGCGCGGACATGAACACCACAGGGATATGCCGTTGTTCCGCGTTCAGTTGCCGCTGCACTTCGAGACCCTGCATGCCTTGCATCTTAAGGTCGAGCAAAACACACAGCGCATCGTCGACCGTCGGGGAGGCGAGGAATTCCTCTCCCGATGAAAAGGTCACAGTCGCATAACCCACTGCTTTAAGAAGGTTTCCGACGCCACTTCGTACCGAGGCGTCATCGTCGACGATGCAAACAAAACTCATAGCTGCCAATACTCCCATTGCGCCGACGTAGTCACAGAAACAAATATCCGGCGCGATATTTACTGCTTCAGGATGCTCATCGCGTCCGACGTATCAATTCCCACATTTTTGCCAGGTCGATCAGGGTCTTGGCCCCCATCTTGCTCATCACGCGCCGCTTGTGAACCTTCACCGTCACTTCCTGGGTGCCCAGTTCATGCGCGATCTGCTTGATCATCCGGCCGTCCACCGCAAGTTCGAAGACATCCATTTCACGCGGCGTCAGCGACGCGGCACGCTGCAGCACCTCTGCGCTGAAGGCGCGCTCCGCGAGGTTGGCCTCGTCTTGTGCCAGCGCCCGTCTCACCGCGTCGAGCAGTTCTTCGTCGTCGATCGGTTTGGTGAGGAATTCATGCGCACCCGCCTTGATCGCGCGCACCGACATGGGAATGGACCCGTACCCGGTCAGAAAAATAATCGGCACCTGCACGCCCTTCTGCGCGAGCTGGCTCTGGACGTCGAAACCGGTCATGCACTGCAGGTTCATATCCAGCAGGATGCACATCGGCACGTTAGGCAAATCCTTCGAGAGTATCTCCGCGGGCGACGCAAAACCTTGCGCGTTGAAACCCGCTGAGCGCAGCAGACGCCAAAGCGCCTCGCGCACCATTTCTTCGTCGTCGATCACATACACCATCGGCTCAAGCCCCGAAGGATCAGGCATTTCAGCTTCCAGAAAGATTGGGGTTGGGGTGCCGTCATGGTACCTGAGAGCACACGCCAAACGATCCTTTCCAGCCTGCATGGGCAGCCGCTTCATCGCGACGCGACGGATTCCGCCGCAAGGGTGTTGCCGCCTGTCGCCGCCCTGAAACGGCGCCCGTAAGGCTGCTCTTCAACCCGCGCCAGATAGGCCGCGTTTCTCGTCAGCACTTCGTCCGATTCGTCCGATTCGTATAGTTTGCGCAGGGCATATTCGCGCGTTGTTTCGAGCAGGAAATACTCTTTGGTCCTGCTGTCGAACGTTGTCATGACGACGCACTTGGAGGCAAGGCCGACGATCGCCTCCGTCACTTCGTTGGGCGACAAGCGTTCACAGGCCGCGACGGCACATGCCGCTTCCAGCGAGAACCTGGCAGGAAAAATACCGAGCCTGTGCAGCACAATCCGCTCCGTCGAACTGAGCAGCTGGTAGCTCCAGTCGAGCGAGGCCTCCAGCGTTTGCTGCCGCGGGGGCGCGGTACGGCGGCCGCCCGTCAGAAACTGGAACCGGTCGTCGAGTTCCGTGACCGTCTTGCGGATGCCAAACACTGCCGCACGGGCCGCGGCCAGTTCGAGAGCAAGCGGCACGCCGTCGAGCCGCCGGCAGATCGTCGCGACCATCTCGAGGCTGCCGGGGTCGGTCTCGACGTCCGCATTGACCGCTCGCATCTGCGCCAGAAAAAACCTGACCGAACTGGAGGCCAGAATCGCCTGGGGACTCGCCTCTGCGTCCGGGGTGTCGAGCGGCGCGACCCAATAGAATTTCTCGTCACGCGTTCGCAACGGCTCGCGGCTGGTTGCGAGAATGCGCAGGTCCGCACTTGCCTGGACGAGCAGTTCGCACACTGTTGCCGCCGACTCGATCACATGCTCGCAGTTGTCCAGCATGACCAGCAAGGTGCGCCCCTGGACCGCCGCGACGAGCGACGATAGGGCAACGTCGCCATCGGCACGCTCAACGCCCAGCGCTTCGGCAAGGGCGCTCACCACGCCCTGGGCGTGGTCCACCGCGGCCAACGTGACGAAGCACACTTCCCGATCCGACTCAGCCGCAATCGACCTCGTCACCGCGATGCCGAGTTGCGTCTTGCCGATGCCTCCCGGTCCGAGCAAGGTGACGATCGGCGTCCCGTTCAGGGCCCGCGTGATTTCAGCCATAGCGCTGTCGCGTCCGATCAGGGGCGCATGGCAGACCGGCACGCCGGTCCGGCGCGCCGTGCCAGGTTGTCCCGCTGGTCCGATTTGTCGCGTCGGACCGTCCTGAACGGCTCCAGACAACGCGACTGGCTCGTCCCCTTCGACCTGAGTGGTGAGCCGGTAGCCCCGACCCGAGATCGTGCGAATCGCGTCCTTGTCATCGCCCAGGATCTTCCTGAGCGCCGAAAGCTGGACGTGAATATTATTTTCCTCGACCACCGAATTCGGCCACACGTGCCGAAGAATCTCGTCTTTCGTGACAGTTTTGCCCCGCGCCTGGATCAGCAGTTCGAGGATATCGAAGGCCCTCGATCCGACCTGGAGCAGCCGATCATCCAGGTACGCCTCGCGCCTTTCCAACGACACGGTTACTCGACCGATCTTTATCATGCTGCACTCACGCCTGGTGGACTAGCGGGACGGGCGCGTTCGATGACTGCGCCCTTTGCACTAACGCGGCCGGTGCGAGGCTTGCGTCGTTGGAGCCATATTAATTGGGATAGTCATCCGAAACTATTATCCAAAGGGATAGGATGCCCACCCTTGCGGCGCCCGCAAAATCACGCCTCTTCGGGGTAGATGCCCGCGGACACAAGGCAGACGAATGCCGTAGCCTTTAAAACGCACTCCACCGAAGACAGCAGAAATCCCAGCGGAAACACGCGGTATTCGGCAGGCAGGCCGAACGCAACGGCCATTAATCCAATCGTGCAAAGGAACGCATAGGCAAGACGCGCCAAGCGGCTTCCGGCCAGAACGAACAACACGAGCGCCAGCCACACAAGCTTTGCAGCGACGCAGCACACCACCTCCTGCGTCGTGCGGCTGAACCACACCTCAAACGGAAGCTCGCAGACCGACCAGAGCGCGGTAGCAAACACGACCCGTTGTGTCCATCGCCCAAGCGCCAGTTCGGGCGCCGGCAGATCGGGCGCGGACCACACCTCCCTATCGGTCGGATCGATGTCCGGCAGAAACACCCGATCGCTTCGATTCAGGTCGTGCTGTGTCGTGTCCAGATAGCGCATGATGGTTCTCCAGGTTTCTTCTCGGAATCCGACGCGAATACCGCGGGAACCCTGCCGCCAACCGTCATGCAGCCTCTCCGCGTGGAAAACATTATTCGGCGACATGATCCGCCGGTCTTTTCAGTTCGCCTGCGCGATTTCGAAAACGCACGGCATGCAAGAAGGCGCGTCCGGCGCGCGCGACCACCGGCGTGCAAATATGAAACCGGCGGGCGTTTGAACAAGCGCCGTGCTCGATGGCGAGCCATGATTTCTCCTCGTGTTCCTCAACGAACCTCAAGTCACGCTTCGACCGGCGGGAGTTCCTCATGCATCTCATTGGCGTACTCGATCTGTCACGCGGCCAGTTCGCAATGACAGCCCTTTTTCACATCATGTGGCCGATTCTGACCATCAGTCTTTCGGCCTTCCTCGTGCTGATCGAAGTGCTATGGCTGCGCACCGGCAACCTCGCCTATTACCGGCATGCGCGCTTCTGGAGCAAGCTGCTGGCGCTGAACTTCGCGGTGGGCGTGGTCAGCGGCATCCCGATGGAGTTCCAGTTCGGCACCAACTGGGCCGGCTTTTCGCGTTTCAGCGGACAGTTCTTCGGCAACATCCTCGGCTTCGAAGGGGCGATGGCCTTCATGCTGGAGGCGGGATTCATCGGTGTGATGCTGCTCGGCTGGGGACGCGTGCCGCGCGGCGTGCATCTCTTCGCCACCTCGATGGTCGCGCTGGGTTCGAGCATCTCCGCGTTCTGGATCATGGTCGCCAATTCGTGGATGCAGACGCCGGCGGGCATTGCGGTCGAAAACGGCAAGATCGTCGTGACCGACTACGCAGCCGCGATCTTCAATCCGGATATGGTCTGGGGCGTCACGCACATGTGGGCGGCGGCGATCGAAACCGGCATGTTCGTGATCGCCGGCATTTCCGCGTGGAACCTGTTCAAACGCCGCCATCCGGAATTTTTCGCCCACTCATTCAGGATCGCGCTACTGGTGCTCGTATTCGTCGCGCCAATCCAGATCTGGCTCGGCGATTCGAGCGGCGGCAGCGTATTCAAAACGCAGCCGGCAAAGGGCGCGGCGATCGAAGGGAACTGGATCACGAACAAGCCAGGCACCGGTGCGTCATGGTCGCTGCTCGCGTGGCCGAACCAGAAGGCGCAGCGCAACGACTGGTCGATTGAAGTGCCGGGCATGCTCAGCATTCTCAGCACCCATACGCTGCACGGCCAGGTCAAGGGCCTCACTGACTTCCCGCCCGCCGACCAGCCGCCGACGATTCCTCTGCTGTACTACGCGTTCCGTGTGATGGCGGGCATTGGCTTCGCTTTCATGGCACTGGCGTTCTGGACGGCGTACGTCTTGCGCAAGACGCGCGGCAACCTCGAGGCGCTGCTCGCTCAACGCAAGCTGCTGCTCGCATGGGTACTGTGCATTCCCCTGCCCTATGCGGCGGTCGAGGCCGGCTGGATCGTGCGCGAAGTCGGCCGCCAGCCCTGGGTCGTCTACGGGCTGCTGCGCACGAAAGACGCTGCGTCGAGCGTGGCGCCAGCGTCGGTCACGTTGAGCATGGTGATGTTCTTTGCCTTCTACGTGGTGCTGCTGCTCACCTTCTTCGTGCTCGCGCGCCACTGGCTGCGCACCGGTCCCGATCTCACGTTGACGCCGCCCACGCCAGCCGAAGCTGAAACAGCGGCGGCCGTCACCGGGTACTAACCCAATCCCGTTACGAGGAAATCTCATGGACCACTCGATTCACACCACGCTGGCACTCACCTGGTTCGGCCTCATCGGCCTGATGCTGGTGTTCTATGTCGTCACCGACGGCTTCGACCTCGGCATCGGCATACTCAGCCTGCTACGCAGCCGCCGAGAAGATCACGACGTGATGGTGCAGACAATCGGCCACGTCTGGGACGCCAACGAGACGTGGCTGGTCGTGCTCGGCGGCGCGCTGTTCGGGGCGTTCCCCGACGCGTATGCGCTGCTTCTGCAGGATCTGTATCTGCCGGTCATGGCGCTGATCGCGGGTCTGATCATGCGCGGCGCCGCGATCGAATTCCGCCATAGCGTAACGCACGGGCTCCTGTGGGACAAGGCGTTCGGCATCGGCAGTCTGATTGCCGCCATCGCCCAGGGCGTGGTGCTCGGCAAGGTCATCACGGGCCTGTTGCCGGGCGAACTGCGCGGTGTGTTCGTCGCCGTTTCGGCGGTGGGCGTGGTGGCCGGCTATTCACTGCTCGGCTCGACCTATCTCGTCAACAAGACCGTTGGGCCGCTCGAACACTGGGCGCGCCGTTTGGCGCTGCTGAGCGCCTTCATCACAGCCGCCGCGGCCACGCTGCTGACCGCCGCGACGTGGTTCATCAGCGCCGTCGGCCGCGACCGCTGGACCCAGCCTGGTGTGTTTCATCTGCTGATCGGGCTCGGTGCGGCCGCGGCGTTCGCCTTCGCGACCGTCATCGGTTCATTGACCATGGGAAGATCGCGCGCGCCGTTCCGCGCATCGGTCGCCATGTTCGCCGTGTCGTTTATTGGCCTTGCAGTCAGCCTGTTTCCCGACTTCATTCCGGGCAAGCTCCGCATCGTCGAAGCGGCGTCCGATTCGTCGACACTCGTGTTCATGCTGATCGGGATCGGGCTCATCTTTCCGGTGATGATCGGCTACAACCTCTACCAGTACTACATTTTCCGCGGCAAGGTCGTGGCCGGTTCACACGCGGCCGAGTGAGCATCACCTTGCGATGTAGGAATGCAGCCCGATTTTTTACAGCAAACGCCCGGGCGCAGCGAGCAACGTGTCGCTATCGCCCCGGCGCTTCAAATGCGTATCGATCAAAGCGCGACGGCTTTATCGAGCACGGTGCGCAGAATCATCGCACCCGTGTTGAGCGGCGCGGGACGGCAAGGACGGGGCTTGTAGATCGCGTCGCCCGGCTGGATCGCGCGTCCGCTCATGGCGCACACGCCGCTCACGCGCGCGCGGCTTGCGTGCCAGACCTGATCGCCATAGGAGCAACGGGTCGGGTCGCGCCATATGACCGTCGCGGTCGACTGCGACGGCCGGTCGATCACATGGACCTGGACTTCAAATCGTTGCCCCATGACCGGCAGCGCGCAGTTCTTGCGGCCGTTCCGGGCAACTTCCGCGGCCAGTTCGTTGACGCCGGCGCCGGCGTCCGTGTCACCGGATAGGACGGACAGCAAACCAAGGGTTTGCATCCACGGATCGGTGAAATTCGCATTCGCCAGCATGATTGCACTCCTGTTTCGGATAATCCGGTTGATCGTCGAGGTGGCCATCGCGAACACTTCGCATGCCGTCCAGCGACAACAGTCCGTCATGGCGCAGCCCACTTCCGGACTGCCGCAGAAAAGTTTCGCTGACTTCCAGAAACGCACGAATCTGTTTAGCCATCGACATTCGCTTTCCTTCTCCAGCAAAAAGGCGTCTCTCCGACGAGGCGTTTGAACACCGTCGTAAAGTGAGCCTGCGATCGGAAACCGCAGCTCAGCGCAACGTCGAGCACCTTGTATCTCGACCCGGCGAGAAGATGCTGTGCGTGCTCGATCCGGCGCCGCAACAGGTATTCGTGCGGACGCATGCCGGTCGCGCGACGGAACTGCGAAGCGAAATGCATGCGGGTCAGCCCCGCGCTGCGGGCAATATCCGCAAGCCCGATCGACTCGGACAGATGCGCGTCGACATACTCGATTGCACGGCTGAGCCGCCATGACGGCAAGGCACTCACTTCGCGGGTTTGCCGTTCCGCAATCGTGAAGTGACGTGCGATCACGCGCGATACGATGGCGAGACTGACGCTGTCGGTGAAGACCTTGCCGAGCGCGGCGTCGTCGGACTGCGAGACGGCCAGCGCCTGCGCGAGACGTTCGAGCGCAGGGTCGCGCACGAGCTTCGGATCGTCGATACGGATATCGCCCGCATGCGGGTGGCCGAACAGGTCTTCGAAGCATTCGCCTAGCACCTGCTGCGAGACGAAAAGATGCAGGACGTCGCCCGGCGATTCGAACACGGCGCTGCACGGCACCTCCGGCGCGGTGATCTGCACCGCGCCCGCCGTTACCCGGCCGCGCACGAGTGTGCTGCCGGCGTGAACGAACGTGAGCGAGGTGCACTTCAGGTTCATGGCGATGCAATGAAGCGCGGCGCTGCCCGGATTGACGACCTCCAGCGGCTGGGTATCGTTACGGGTCCAGCGCGACACGAGGATATTGCTGCGCTGCCACGCATCGCCCTGATCGTCGCCGGGTGTGCGCCATTGCTGCTCCACAGCGATCGGGCTGCCCCGGCTTCTCTGAACGACGTGCGCAGCGGGCAACGTCAACGAACTGATCATGATCTGGTCATCCGATTGAATGGTGAAACAGTCCCGGTTAATCGGGGCTCCGTGATGACTCCACGGTATCGCACCGCAAATACGTCAACTAGCCCTACATACGGTTGCTTGCAATGACCAATGGTTGGGTCGATTCATATTCAGGTTTAGTCATGCAGCGAAAGTTGCGGACAGCACGCCACCCCGCCTCGTCGCGGCGAGCACGGAGCTGGTCCGGTTGATACGGAAACGAAACGGTTTGGTTGCCCGAAGCGGTGTGCGATCTATACGCAGGGATGAGATCGATGTCCGGCATGGCCGTGTGAACCCTGCGCCAGCAACGAACCGTTCCGCAAGTTGCGTTCAGCTACGCGAGTTGCGCGGCGGCGCCGTCATGCCTTGCGGCGGCTTGACGCCAAGCGCCTCCGCCTTCAGCACGAAGTCGGCCAGCGAGCGTGCGCCCATCTTGCGCATCGCCTGGCCGCGATGAATCTTCACGGTGATTTCGCTCAGATTCATTTCACCCGCAATCTGCTTGTTCATCAGTCCGGCCGCGACAAACGCCATCACTTCGCGCTCGCGCGCGGTCAACGATTCATAGCAGCGCCGCAGGTCCGCGACGGACCGATTGGCTTCGCGCCGTTCCTCGTCGCTCGTCAATGCATGTGCGACCGCGTCCAGCATGTCCTGGTCACGAAACGGCTTGGCCAGAAAATCCTTTGCGCCGGCCTTCATGGCTTTGACCGTCATCGCGATATCGCCATGCGCCGTCATGAAGACGATCGGCAAACCGAGTTGACTTGCCGCGATCTGTTCCTGCACCGCGAGCCCGCTTTGACCTTTGAGGCGAACGTCGAGGATCAGACAGCTCGGCACGTCCGGCATGTCGTAAGCGAGGAATTCTTGCGCGGAGCCGAAGGTTTCGACACCGAGCCCGACCGAACGCAGCAACGTGCTGACGGCCTCGCGCATCGACTCGTCGTCGTCCACGACATAGACCATGGAATGGCCCGCGTTGCCGTCGGCATCGCTACGCACATCACTGCTCATGACATCTCCCTTCGCCGACGGGCAGGATGAACTGCAGCACCGCGCCGCCCGCCGCAGGCGATTCGGCCCAGATACGGCCACCGTGTGCCTCGACGATCGAACGGCAGATCGACAACCCCATACCCATGCCCTCGGCCTTGGTCGTAAAAAAAGTATTGAACAAACGGCCGCCGTTTTCCTCGCTGATTCCCGTGCCCGAATCCTGCACGATCACCTGGACATGCGCGCCTTCGAACGGGCGCGTGGCGATCCGGAGCTTGCGCGGCCCGGTCACGTCGGCCATGGCCTGGATACTGTTCATGATCAGGTTGATCAGGACCTGCTGCAGTTGCACTCGATCGCAGCACGCCGTGGGCGGGGGCATCGCGAGGTCAATGTTCAGTTCGATGCGGTGGCGCTCGAGTTCGAACCGCACCAGTTCGATCGATTCGCCGACGATCGCATTCAGCTCGACCGCAACCGGGAGACTGTCGCGCTTTTTGGCCATCGAACGGATTCGCTGGATGACTTCGTCCGCGCGCTTCGCGTCGCGAATCATCTGTGTGACGGATTGCGCCGCTTCGTCGATCTCCGGTGCAGGACGGTTCAGCCAGCGCAACGCGGCACCGCCGCACGTCACGATGGCCGCGATCGGCTGCGTCACCTCGTGCGCAACCGAAGCCGCCAGCTCGCCGAGCAGGGTGATGCGCGTGGCGTGAGCGAGTTCCGCGGTCGAGCGCGCGAGCGCGTCCTGAGCGAGCTTGAGCAGTTCGACCTGTTCGTGCAGCAGCGTCGTCGCGGCCAGGTTTCGCAATGCCAGAATCGACGTGATGGCGATCGCCAGCAGGCTCACCGCGCACCGCGCAAGCGCGCCGCTGGTATAAGCGCCATTGTGCGAAATCGCGAAGCCGAGCAACGTCAACGCCACACAGCCCCACGCGGCGATGATCGTGGCCGGCCGGTTGCCGGCCGAGGCGACCAGCAGCACCACCACCCCATAGAACACAGCTGCCGTAATATCAAGGGAAGTCAGCGCGGCAACCCCGAACACGGCGAGCGCGATCACGGCGCCGAGCGTCGACACGACGCCAACGTCAGGGCACACCGCGGAGGGAGCGCGTCGGCAATTTTTCATGGCAGCCGGATCAATGGGCCACCAGCCGGCAATTTGCCGAAACGGAACTAGCAGGCGTGAACATAGGCGTTCGAAACGGCGTTCATTGACGAATACCGGAGCCTGTCCATCTGGATGGCAGCCAGAATGGCTGCCAGGACGCATGATTCTCAGACCTACCGGTGACGGATCGCTTTTAAGCTGAATGTGATCATGCGCGAGCCCGCGTCAAACGCGGTACTTAATGTTCCTGAATCATTCCAAATCCACTGCTGCGCGGCAGCCGCCCCTGGCCACCGCGCAGGCGCGACCGTCAGTGCTGACCGTAATTCTTGCGCGCCACGGGAATGCTCCGGACCTTCGCATACTGGAAAGCCGGAATCGACTTCACCGCCTCGCGCGTGGCGCCCGCCCACACGAGCTTGCCGTTCACGTAGTCCAGTTGCGACATCGGAAGCGCCACGTCGTGCTGGGACACGCCCAGAAACTGATGCGCCGCCACGATCGCGAACGACGCGGCGTTATCCGGCGCGATGATGATGTCGTGGAGCACCCCGACTTTCTCGCCACTGTCGTTATAAATGCTCTTGCCCAGCAGGCTCTTCGTGGTGCTCCAGCCCTCGACGATGAGCTGGGACTCCTCCACGGTGGCGCCGATAGTCTGCGTGCCTGCGACCTGTGCGCTTGCCGACTGGCACACCGCACCAAACGCCGACGCGGCCAGAAATACAAGTGCCCACTTTGCCTTCATGATTCTTCTCTCCAGAAAATGCGTTGATTTCAAAAAAAATAGTTCGCAACACTGAGCGGTGCCTGGGGTGCGGCGTGCCCGTGTCGCGCTAACCCCTACTTTGAACCCTTTGCGCGCGCAGCGTTTTCGAATTCGCACGGTGTCGGCGTTCAGGCGCTCACAGTGAGACGACCTGCGCGCCGCCGACGGATACGGTCAATGACCACTATTTTGCGGTTTCAGCGTCACCGTGCAGGTCATGCCCATCGCGAGCTTGACCCCGGCGGGAATCCGATCCAGATGAACCCGCACCGGCACACGTTGCGCGAGCCGCACCCACGTGAAGATCGGATTGACGTCCGCCAGCAGATCGCCGTTGCTGGTTGGGTTATCCCGATCGGCGATACCGCTTGCCAGGCTGTCGACATGCCCCTGGATGTCGTTACCGCCCGACATCAGCCGCACAACCGCCTGATCGCCGACATGCACGCGCTGCAGCTTCGTCTCTTCGAAGTAGCCATAAACCCAGAACGAATGAGAGTCGATCAGCGCCATCCGCGCGATGCCGGCGGTCGCGAAATCGCCGGGATACAGGTTCAGGTTGGTGATGTAGCCGTCTGACGGCGCGCGCACTTCGCTGCGCGTCAGGTTGAGCAGCGCGGTCTGCCGCTCGACCATCGCTGCTTTGTACAGGGCCTCCGCCGCGCTATAGGAAGCGACGTCGGCGGCATAGGCGGCCGCGGACTGCCTCGCGAGCGACGCCGAATCCTGCCGGCTTTCATCGGAGATCACATCGCCCGCGAGATTGGCCCGGCGCGCCGCCTGCGCGCGCTTCATCGCGAACGTGGTTTCGCTGGCGCTCATCTGGGCTTTGGCCTGGGCCATCTGGGCCTGGGCCCGCTGAAGATCCGCGTTGGCTTGTGCCACGGCATAGTGGAAGCGGGCCGGGTCGAGCACGAACAGAACGTCGCCCTGGCGCACCAACTCGTTGTCCTTCACGCGCACCTCGCTGACCAGGCCCGACACGTCGGTTGCGACCTGCACGACCTTGGCACGGACCCGGCCGTCGCGGGTCCACGGCGAAAACATGTAGTCCAGCCACAGCATGCGAACCAGCACGACCGCGACCAAGAGAAGGGTCAGCGTGAAGCCTGCGCGCAGAAGGGATTGCGTTTTCATCTTCGTTACCGGGCGTGAGCGGTCAGTGAATTCGTGGAAACCTGGGGTGTTCGAGGTTCATTGCAACAGCAGCAGCGAAGCGCCGCAGAACAGCGTGGCGAACAACGCGACCCGGAACAGGCCGGGATGCCACGTGTAGTGATAAAAGCCGAGTCGGGCCAGCACCAGATCGAGCACGATGAACAGCAGCACACACCCCACGAGAAGCGGCAGCAGGCCCGGCACCAGCAAGGAAAACAGGTCAATTTCGCCGGGCATCGTCCACTCCTTGCGCCTCGTGATCGGGCGGCGCCGAGGCGAAACCGCCACCCAGCTCCTTCATCAGCAGTGCCCAAGAATCGAGGCGTTTGGCCTGAATCTGCGCGAGGCTTTCCTCCTGCTGCAGTTGTTCGTTCTGCGCCGCCAGCACGTTCAGGAATTCGGTAATGCCGCTGCGGTAGCCCGTATCGGCGAGCCGGAACGATGCGCGCGCCGAATCGAGCGTGTTTTCAACCGACGCCTGCTGCTGTTCGAGCGAACGCAGCGAGACAACTTGCATCGCAACCGCCTGCACTGCGTTCACCACGCTCTGGTTGTACGCATCGACGGCGGCGTCGCGCGACGAAACGGCCACGCCGTAATTGCCGCGGCGGCGTCCACCGTCGAAGATCGGCAGCGAGATCGCCGCGCCTACGCCATGCCCCATGCCGTTGCTATTCACAAAGTTGAAGAAGCCGCCGAACGTCGCCGCGGAGCCCAGCGACGCGGTTGCCAGCAGGTTGATGTCGGGATAGAAATCCGCGTGCGCGACATCGATACGCTTATCCGCCGCGAGCACGCGCCAGCGCTGCGCCACCACATCCGGCCGGTGCCCGATCAGTTCGGCCGGCAGCGACGCCGGCAACGCCACCGGCACGTTCAGCGCGAGGCCCGGACGGCGCAGCGCGTCGCCATAGCCCGGCCCCTTGCCGGCCAGGCCGGCGATGCTGAGTCGGGTCAACGCGAGTTGCTGCTGCGCCTGCTGCACCCGTGTCGTGCTCATGGCGAACTGGGTCGTCGCCTGGCTGACTTCGAGACGGCTGCCGACACCCGCGCGCCAGCGGCGCGTCGCGATATCGAGCGTGCGCTGCTGTTCGTCCTGCACGGCGTGGTAGACATCGAGCAAGGCGTATTGCAGTTCCAGTTGCACGTAACTGCGCACCACCGCCGTCTGCAGTTCGACTTCCGCGAAGCGCGCGTCCGCGGCGGCCGCGTGCACATTGTCGAGTGCGCCTTCGCGAAGCGCGCGCGTCTTGCCCCACAGATCCAGGTCATAGGACAGATCGGCCTCGATGGCATTGCTCCACACCGTCGTGCCGCCCGGCGGCGCCGGCGTCGTATAGCGGGCGTAACGTCGGCGCTCGAACGTGCCACCCGCGTTGAGTTGCGGCAATGCGTCGGCGCCGGCAATCTGTGCCTGGAATCTCGCCTCGTCGATACGCGCTTCCACGGCGCGCAAGCCGGGGTTGCCGGCGGTGGCGTCCTGAACCAGCGTGTCCAGTTGCGGGTCGTTCCACTGCCGCCACCAGCCACCGGCCGGCCATCCGGCATCGGGCTGGGTCGCGCGCAATGCCGCGCCGGGGTCGAGCGTTGCCGGGTCGATCATCGAGGCTTGCGTGCGAATGCCGCCGCTGTTGATACAGGCGCCCAACAGCCAGGCTGACGCGAGCGCGACGGCCGCCGAGCGACCTGTTGCAATGGCACACAGGCAATTCCGTTTCATGCCCGCTGCGCCGTTGTTTGCCACAGGGACAAGGTGTCGTCCAGCAGCGTGAGCTCGGTGAAATGCAGCAACGCGCGCATCCGGCAGCGCGTGAGCATCGTCGCATCGACCGTCAGGCTCTGCGCGAACGGCAGCGTATCCAGCGCGCGTCGCGTCGCGGCCAGCGCTGCGTCGACGGCCTGCGGCGTGACGACGGCGAACACATTCGCGAGCGCCGCCAGCCACGCGGTCTGCACGTCGGGCCACCCGGCCGGTAGCGTGTCTGCCAGCTGTTCGGTGTCCAGCCGCATCTGGATCATCGCGCGGCCAATTTCCAGCGCCGCGAACGCCCATCCGATCAGGTGATTGCGGTCCACGCGCGCATCGGCCGGCGCCGACGCGATCTGCACGATGAAATCACGCAGACTCAATTCGAACGTGTAAAGCAGGTCGTCGAGTTCGTCATCCCATGCGCTATCCGACACCAGCGCGCGAATCTGATTCAGGTATTGGGCCGATATCCAGTCGCCCGCGCGCGGCACGATGATCGAAAACGCGGCGGCCGCCGTCGCGATGCCGCACAGCAAGGCAAAACCGGTGTCAAGGTACGCGCTCGGGTTGTAGACGGTCGGATTCGATATGCCGACGATGAAGCAGAAATAGATGTTGAAACCGAGCCCCAGCACCATCGTTTTTGCAAACGTATTCACATAGCTGCCGATCATCACGAAGATCGCAATACATGCGGCGAGCAACACGAAACCGTCGACCCGCGGCAGCAGATAAAAGTTGAACGCGAAGCCGGCGAGCCAGCCGGAGAGGCAACCACAGAACACCTGCCAGCTCGCGGCGGCGGGATTGGGCACGAGCGCGAATAGCGCGCTCGTAATCGCAACCGCGACAATTGCGCTCGATCCGCCCACCCATCCCGAGGCGAGCCATGCCGAGCCGACCAGCATCACCGCCACGGCCGCGCGTGTGCCGGCGATAACCGCGGCGGTACGGTTGGCCGTGGCACGACTTCGGCCAATGCCGCCGATGGCCTGAATCACCGACTGCGACCACGGCAGCCGATCGACCCTGCGCGCTTCGAGATAGCTTCGGCAGTACAGCCGAAGGTCGGCAATCGAAAAGAACAGCGCGGAGCCGGTGGTCGCCACGAACTGCCGCTGATGCGGCGACACATCCGCGAGTGAATGGAGCAGCCGGCCCAACTGCGCGGGCAAGGCCTGCTCGAACGCATCGAGACGGTTCGACAAGGTCTCGACCTGGTCGAGCGTAATCAGCTCCGGCGGCGCCTCGGCCGGCACGATGGCGAGCAGCGCCCCGATCAGTTCGTCGACAGCCGCAAGCGCACGCGGATCGGCCTCCGCGGCGACGCGCGCCTTCAATTGATGCAAGGCATGAATCCACGCGACCGTGTCGAGAAAACTCCGGTCGAGATCGAGAAAAACATGGTTGTGCAGGCGTATCGACGGGTCCTCGAAGACCGCCCCGCTACGCAGATTTTCCACCCCGGCGCGCTCTCGGATCAGGTCGAGAAACGTGTCGAAACCCACGACCGCGGTCGCGCGCCCCAGCATCTCGTGCACCGCGTTCAGCAGGTTTGTGAAGTTTCTCCGGCTCGACGCATAGAGCGCCGGCGTGACAGGCTGCGGAAACACCACCGCGCTGACGAGACTCGCACACACCACGCCGATCACCACTTCACTTACGGTGAACACGACGTTGTCGAACACGCCATAGGGATTGGACCAGGCCGGTATCGCCGTGATGGCCGTACCGTATCCCGTCAGGACGAAGCCATACGATTGGAAATTGCGGTAGTACGAGGCACCGAAAACGCACACACCGATCCACGCGGCCAGCGCGACGAGGAACAGCAGCGGCTGTTGCGGAAACAAGGCGATGAGCACGAGGCCGGCCAGACTGCCGCACACCATGCCTAGGCCGCGATAGAAACCGCGCGCGATCACCATGCCGCTTTGCTGATGCATCATGACGATGACGACCGACACCATCGCCGTGGCCGGCGTGCGCAGTTCGAGCCGCATGCACAGCCCCATCGCGAGAGTCGCCGCGGCAGCCACTTTCGCGATATGCAGGAACCGGGGGCCGTCGTCCTTCCAGTACGTCTTCAACTCGTCCAGCCATCGCGGCAAGGCTGGGCTGTCCGTCAGCAAAGTCATAAGCTACCCGTCAGTTCTGCGTGCGGCTGGCGCGCGTGGGTCCGAGCCGGTTCCAGGATCTCATCGCCCTACCGTTGAGGATCGCCCGCATCCAATCCGCTTAAGCTATTGGAGTGGCGGGAAAATGTCCTGAAACAGATCTGAAAACACCTGAAAGACGTGCCTCGGGGGGCACGCGGGGGCACGCCGCAGGGGATTGGTCGAGTACGGGCGAACGCCGCCGGGTCGTGTTACCTGATTTCTTCGCTCGGCGGCGAGTCGGGAGAAACGGCCTCGGCAGGCGCGTTGGCAGCCGTGCTGGCAGGGGCGTTGGCACAAGCAGCGGCCTGCTCGCCGGCCGCTGCCGCGATCTGCAGCAAATGAGTCGCGGCTTTGAAATCGTCCCAGTTGAGGCCCTCGGTCAGCCTCGAACAGGCTGACCTCAGAAGCTGGGCGGCCTCCGCGCTTCGGCCTTGCGCGTGCCAAAGCCGGGCAAGGCTGGTCGCGGCGCGCAATTGCAGCGAGCGGCAGCCTTGCGTCAGCGACTCCCCCAACGCTGCGATCAGACATACTTCGGCGTCCCTCGCGAGGACTCCTGACGGGGCCGTGTCCGACTCTTCCATCAGCAGCAGTTCGCCGTGGATGCGCCTGAGTTCACCGGCATACCACTGGTCACCGGTTTCATCACACTGAACCAGGGCTCGCACTACGGCGGCAATGCCCGCTTCCCGCTGACCGGAACGGCCAAGCGCCAGGCTGTACTGTCCGGCGAGCATGGCGCGCGGCGCACCGAACTCGAGCGCCTCCAGATCGTCCAGCGCCGTGCGGAAAGCCTTCAAACGTTCGTGAGTCACATCGTTCATCGAATGCAGATATTCGTCGAAACAGCGGCAACACGCTTGCGCCACACTCAAACCGGCGCGCGCCGACACGTCCTTTAGCAACGCGATCGCGTCGGCCGCCTGGTCCCGTTTGTCCGACAACAGCGCGAGTGGAATGAGCGCCTCGACCAGCACATAACTCGTGACGATCGCCTGTTGCTGATCGCAGGCGGCGGCCACGCTGTCCTCCGCGAGTCGCAGCGCCTGATCGCGGAAACCCTGCAGCCACAGCACGCGCGCGAGCGTCGCGCCGCTGACGATCCGGTGATCGACGGATTGGCCCAGCGGCAGGCGCTGATGCAAGCCCTCGCTATGCCGCAGAAATTGTTCGAGCGAGGCGCGCGCCTGCCGTTGATCGCCGGCGTAATGCGACGCGATGCCTAGCAGGCGGTAGGCGAGAACCGCGGAACCCGTGCCGTCCTCCTCGGCGGCGAGCAACTCGAAGCGCCTTGCGAACGCAAGCGCGTTGCGCGCTGCGCCGGACGATTGACTGGCGTTCCACATACCCCACAATGCGCGCGCTTCAAACGCCTGATCCCCGAGCGCGATCGCCGAGGCGAGCGTCTCGGACCAGATGCTGAAGGTCTCCTCGTTCGGTCCGTTGACGTAGACGAGAGCCGCCCCAAGGGCCGCCTTCAGTTGCATCCGCACACGAAGGTAACGGGTCGAGCGCGAGTCGTGGTGGGTTGCGGCGACGGTATCGAGGGCTCGCCGCGCCCATGCGCAGCATTCGTCGACCAGCGACAGTTCATAGAGAAGGAAGACGACTTTCACGGCCAGCGTTTCGCCCAGCGCTGCGTCGCCCTTCGGCGATAACGCCCAACCCAGCGCCATGCGCAAGTCGTCGAGCAGCGCGCGCATCCGATGATGCCAGCCGTCGGAGAAAGCGCGCGCGGGGTCCGCGCGGCTCAGCGCTTCGCGCTCCAGCAGGCCAACGAAGTAGCGTGCATGATTGAGTGCGACGACGCGCTGCTCGCCATTATCTTCGAGCTTCTGCATCGCGTACGCGTGTGTGGTTTCCAGCAGGCGATAGCTCGCGCTGCCGCACGCCATGCCCCTCACCACCAACGATTTTTCCACCAGCCCGGAGAGCGCCGCGACTACCTCGGGGTCCCGCAATGCGCCGTCGCTCACAACCGCAATCGCCGCGTCCATCGTGAAGCCGCTCGCGAAGATGCCTAGCCGGCGCAGCGTCGTGCGCTCGGCATCGTCGAGCATCGCGTGGCTCCAGTCGAGCGTCGCCTTCAAGGTCTGGTGGCGCGGCAACGCGGTGCGATTGCCGCCGGTCAGCATGTTGAAGCGGTCGTCGAGATGGCTTGCGAGTGTCGCGATTCCGAGGATCGCCGCGCGCGCCGCCGCCAGTTCGATGGCCAACGGTATGCCGTCGAGCCGGCGACATACCATGCCGGTCAGATGGATGCTTTTTTCGTCGGATGAAAAACGCGCGTCGATCGCGCGGGCGCGTGACAGGAATAACTCGACGGCACTGCATTGCAGGACATGCTGACTGTGCTCGTCCTGAGCGGGCACCTGCAGCGAAGCAACCCAATAGAGGTGTTCGTTCGCGATGCGCAGCGACTCCCGGCTCGTTGCGAGCACGCGCACGCCGGGCCCGACGCCAAGGAGCGCTTCGGCAAGCTCGGCGGCATGACCGAGCACATGCTCGCAGTTGTCGAGCACGAACAGCACGCTCCGCTCGCGGAACTCCTTGCTGATGCGCGCGAGCGTGAGCGGCCCGCTCGCCGGATTCACGCCGATGCTGGTCGCGAACGCCGCGAGGACGCTGCTCGCATCGGAGGCCGAAGCGAGCGCGACCAGATAGACACCGTCAGGAAAGCGCTCGAACGAACCGCGCGCGACTTCCACCGCCAGACGCGTCTTGCCGATGCCACCCGAGCCGACGAGCGTCACGTGACGTGCCGACGCGAGCGCCAATGAAACATCGTTCAGCGCCTCATCCCGCCCGATCAGCGCCGACAGATTGACAGGCAGATTGTGGGGCACGCTCCCGCGTTGCATGACGTCCTTGAGCGTATCGTCATCCTCTCCGCTGCCGGAGAACGCACTCGACGAAGCCCGCGGAATCAGCCGGTAGCCTCGTCCAGATACAGTCTGTATCAGTCCGCGGCTTTCGCCCAGCACCTTGCGCAGCGCCGACATATGAACCTGAAGATTATTCTCTTCAACAATTGCGTTCGGCCAGACCTGTCTGAGTATTTCGTTCTTCGACACCAGGCCGCCGTTCGCCGCGATCAGGATAGCCAGCACGTCGAACGCGCGGCTGCCGAGGCGCACAGGCTGGCCGTCGAGAAACACTTCCCGACGTTCGACGTCCACCTGCAGGGGGCCAATGTGAATCATTACCTGAACATCCCAAACACAGCGGATAAAAGAACAACTGGGGGAATACGGAAGGGGAAAACTGAGGAAAGAACGCTCAGCGTCGAGTCCCCCGGAGTCTAGAGCAGCGGCGACATCGCATGCGCGGAAAAAACTGAACGTATAGTTCAAAAAATTTGGACTAAGCGCATTCGGCCGAAGCGCGCCGGAGGTCGCCATCGACCGTTGCGCGCACGCGCCGAGGCGTCCCGTGGCACGCTCGGCAAGCGCGGCCGCAGGACGCCTTCGCCTAGCCAGACCGGGGTAATCTTTGTATGATGCGTCCGAACATCCTGGGTACCGGACACACCATGCCGAGAAAAGTAGGGACGCCCAACACAGCGTCGAAGAGCGAGGTGCAGGACAACGAGAAGGGCATCACGCGCCGCCTTGCCCCCGAAGTGCGGGAGCGTCAGATCGTACTGAAGGCCGTCGAGCATTTCGCCACGCACGGTTTCTCCGGCAGCACCCGCGAACTCGCGCGCCAGCTCGGCGTGACGCAGCCGCTTCTCTACCGCTATTTCCCGAGCAAGGAAGCTTTGATCGACCGCGTGTACGAAGAGGTCTATCAATGGGACACGCGTTGGGAAAGCCTGATCAAGGACCGCTCCGTGCCGATCCAGGAACGCATGGTCAGGTTCTATTCGTCGTACGCCGGCGTGATCCTGCGGCGTGAATGGATCCGGATTTTCATCTTCGCCGGATTGACGCGCGAAGGCATCAACTCCAAGTATCTGTCGCGGCTGCGCGAACGCGTGTTCCTGCCGGTCATGGCCGAAATCCGCTCGTCCTACGACCTCCCCGCTTCGTCCAGCACGAAGCAGCGCGACATCGACCTCGAGCTGATCTGGAGCCTGCACGCCAGCATCTTCTATCTCGGCGTGCGCAAATGGATCTACGGGCTGCCGGTCAGCGACAACGTCGAAGATCACATCGCGCGCCAGGTCGACGCCTTCCTCAATGGCGTGCCTGAAGCCCTCAAGCACGCAACCAAAGCCCCCAGCAAGACCAAAGCCTGACGCCGGCCGGCGCTCCAGCCGGCCGCTCGCTGCATCGCCCATTGCGCAACCTCCTCTGCGTTTTCCAGGGTAAACACCGCCGATTCGCTGCTTTCTCCCGCCGATGCACTCGCCTACAATTTATCCATCGATCACTAATCGACCGATAAATAGCATAGTAGGAGTTCCTTATGCCCGTGTCAAAACTTGCGCACTACTCGATCCGCACCATGGACCTCGAAAAATCCTGCCGTTTCTATGAGCGGATTCTCGGTTTCAAGCGGGGCTACCGTCCGCCCTTCGATTTTCCGGGCGCGTGGCTTTACAAAGGCGGCGATGAGGCCGACTTCGGCACAGTCCACATCATTGGCGTCGATCCGGACAATCCCGCCGGGCTCACCGCCTATCTCGGCGACAAGGCACTGCCCGCCACCGGAACCGGCACGGTCGACCACATCGCGTTTCTTGCGACGGGTGTCGAGGACATGTGGAAAACGTTGCAAGCGGAAGGCGTCGCCTGGCGCGATCGCACGGTGCCGAGCCTCGGCCTGCATCAGGTGTTCATCGAGGACCCGTCCGGCGTGACCATCGAACTGAATTTCCCCGCCGCAGAAGTCGCCGGTCTGGCCGAAGCCCATCCGGCCGCCGACCGGGCATCCATCAACGCAGGAGCGTAACCATGGCCCAATCTTCCACACGTTTTAAAGCGATCATCGTCGGCGGCTCGCTGGGCGGCCTGTTTGCGGCCAATCTGCTGGTTCGCAATGGCTGGGATGTCGACGTATTCGAGCGCGTTCCTGAAGAACTCGCTGGCCGCGGCGCCGGCATCGTAACCCATCCCGAATTATTCGACGCCATGACGGCAGCGGGGATCGCAATCGACGATTCGATCGGCGTCAAAGTGCAGTCGCGCGTGACCTTCGCGCAGAACGGCGCGGTGTTGTCCGAGCGCGACCTGCCGCAGACCCTGACCGCGTGGGGCAAGATGTATCACGTGCTGCGCGCGGCATTGCCCGACGTCCACTACCATGCCGGCGGCTCAGTCGTATCGGTGGCGGACGGCGCCGATCAGGCAAGCGTGACGCTCGGTGACGGCACGGTCGTGCGCGCGGACCTCGTGATTGCAGCGGACGGCTTCAAGTCGGCGATTCGCGAGCAGTTCCTGCCTGACGTGAAGCTTCAGTATGCGGGCTATGTCGCATGGCGCGGCCTGGTCGACGAAATGTCGCTGTCGCCGGCAACGCGCGCGGCGCTGTTCGACAAGTTCGCCTTCTGCCTGCCGCCGCACGAACAGATTCTCGGCTATCCGGTTGCCGGCCAGGGCAACAGCACAATCCCGGGTGAACGCCGCTACAACTTCGTCTGGTATCGCGCGACGAGCGAAGACATCCAGTTGCCGAACCTGCTGACCGATGAATCCGGCAAGCGCTGGGTGGGCGGCATTCCGCCGACGCTGATTCGCCGCGAGGTGCTCGCCGACATGGAGGACGCGGCGCTCACGCTGCTCGCGCCGCAATTCGGCGAAGTGGTGACCAAATCGACACAGCCGCTCTTTCAACCAATCTTCGACCTTGAAGTGCCGCAGATGGCATTCGGCCGGGTTGCCTTGCTGGGCGACGCGGCGTTCGTCGCGCGGCCGCACTGCGGCATGGGCGTCACCAAAGCGGCGAGCGACGCGATGGCCCTTGTCAGCGCATTGGTCAGCGCATTGAAGCGCCAGACCGGCGTTCAGGACGCCCTCGCGGAGTACAGCCGCGAGCGCACGCAGGTCGGCGCGGCCATCGTTCAGCACGCACGCCATCTCGGCGCCTACATGCAGGCGCAATTGAAAGACGAGGTCGACCGTGAAATGGCCGAGCGCTATCGCACGCCAGACGCGGTGATGCGCGAGACCGCCGTGCCCGCACGCTTTTAAATGTTCGTTGTGCTTGCGACAGGTTCCATCCACGGTCGCAGCACCGAAAAGAGTCGTTTCGAAAGGAGACAAAGTGAACCCTGGCGCCTCAACCTATTCAATCAGCGCGCAAGACGTTGCCGGCGACCCGCCGCCCCCCGCCAATCCGCTGCTCGACGATCCGCGCTTTTGCGCACTCGTGCGAGCGCGACGCACGTTCTCGTGGACGCTCACGATCCTGATGCTGACGGTGTACTTCGCCTTCATTCTCACGCTGGCGTTCGCACCGGCGCTGCTCGGCCGGCCGATCGTCGACGGTTCTCCGGCAACGTGGGGCATCCCGGTCGGCTTCGGCATGTTCGTCTTCACGTTTGCGCTGGTCGCGGTGTATGTCGCGCGAGCCAATACCACCCAGGACCGCGCCGTGAATGAAATCCGGCAAGGAGTACGGCAATGAAATGGAATCCCCTATGGCATGGGCTGATGTCGGGCGCGCTGCTTGTCGGCGTGCTCACCGCCCTGCCCGCCGTGGCCGCCGATAGCACGGCGCCGGCGCGATCGCACAATCCCATCGCGATCGGCATGTTCCTGCTGTTCGTCGCGTCGACGCTGTTCATCACCCGTTGGGCGGCGAAAAAGAACCACAGCGTGTCCGACCACTATGCGGCCGGTGGCAAGATCACAGCCTTCCAGAACGGCTGGGCGATCGCCGGCGACTATATGTCCGCCGCTTCGCTGCTCGGCATTTCCGCGCTGGTTTTCACAAGCGGTTATGACGGACTGATCTATTCAATCGGCTTTCTCGCCAGCTGGCCGATCATTCTCTTCCTGATTGCCGAACCACTGCGCAATCTCGGACGCTATACGCTGGCCGACGTCGTGTCCTATCGACTGCAACAGCGGCCGATCCGCGCCTTCGCCGCCTCGAGTTCAATCGTCATCGTGCTGCTCTATCTCGTCTCGCAGATGGTCGGCGCCGGCAAGCTGATCGAATTGCTGTTCGGTTTCAACTATACGGTTGCGGTCGTCATGGTCGGTGTACTGATGGTCGTGTACGTGTTTTTCGGCGGCATGCTCGCCACGACATGGATTCAGATCATCAAGGCAGCCTTGCTGCTTGCGGGTGCCGCCTTCATGGCACTTATGGTGCTCAGCCACTTCGGCTTCAGTCTGAATGCGCTCTTCTCGCAGGCAATCCTCGCCCATCCGAAGCATGCCGCAATCATGAGACCTGGCGGGCTCGTGTCGGATCCGGTGTCCGCCGTCTCGCTCGGGCTGGCGTTGATCTTCGGCACGGCCGGATTGCCGCACATCCTGATGCGGTTCTTCACGGTGGGCGACGCGAAGGCCGCCAGAAAAAGCATTCTGTACGCAACGGGCATTGTCGGCATCGGCTACGCGCTGATCATCGTCATCGGCTTCGGCACGATTGCGCTGGTCGCGACCGATCCGCACTATCACACGGCCTCCGGCGCCGTGATCGGCGGCGTGAACATGGTCGCCATCCATCTCGCGCACGCCGTAGGCGGCAACGTGTTTCTCGGCTTCATCTGCGCGGTCGCCTTCTCGACGATTCTCGCGGTCGTCGCGGGTCTGACGCTCGCCGGATCCTCGGCGGTTTCGCATGATCTGTACGCGAACGTGATTCGCCGCGGCGCCGCCACGGACCGCGAAGAAATGCACGTATCGCGAATCACCACGCTCGTGCTCGGCGTGCTCGCCATTCTGCTGGGCATTGCCTTCGAGAAGCAGAACATTGCGTTCATCGTGAGTCTGACGTTCTCGATTGCGGCCAGCTCGAACTTTCCGGTCCTGCTGCTTTCGATTTACTGGCGCGGCATGACCACGCGCGGCGCGGTGCTAGGCGGCTCGCTCGGCCTGATCACGGCGGTGACCTTGACGATCCTCAGCCCGACAGTCTGGGTGCAGGTGCTTGGACATGCGCATGCGATCTATCCGTACGAATACCCCGCGCTCTTCTCGATGATCGTCGCCTTCGCCGGTGTGTTCTTCTTCTCGATCACCGACAGCTCGCCGCGTGCCGTGCGTGAACGTGCGTTGTACGGCAACCAGCTCGTGGACTGCGAGCTCGGCATGGTGAAGCACGGATAACACTAAAGACAGACATAGGAGACCGACTCATGGATTGTATGTGTTGTATTTCGCCGAAGCGCCGCCGGCTGCTCGGGACGATGGCCGCGCTTGCCGGCGGCCTCGCATCGGCACGGCCGGCATCGGCCTCGACCACCGGGCCCGCCATCGGTACGGCGGGCACCACGGGCACCGTGGGCGCTGTCCGATCGATCGACATTCACGCTCACTACTACCCGGAGAGCTACTGCGACCTGGTAGGCAGCGAGGGGCAGAAATTCGGCGGCAAGTTCACTCGCGACGCCACCAGCTTCAGCTTTCAGACGCCGGCCGGCGGACTCGGACCGCTGCCGCTCAAGTTCATCAAGATCGACAAGCGGCTCGCGGACATGGACGCATCCGGGGTCGACATGCAGGCGCTGTCATTGAGCGTGCCCATGGTCTACTGGGCCGACCGCGCCTTCAATGCGAAGCTGGCGACAACGTGGAATGCGGCGGCGTCCGGCGTTCACCTGCAGCATCCCACTCGCTTCGTGGTGCTGGCGACCCTGCCGATGCTCAACCCGCACGACGCGATCGACGAGCTCGAACGCGCTTCGGAGTTGCCGGGTGTGCGCGGTGTCTACATGGGCACCAACATCAACAACCGGGATCTCGACGACCCACTGTTCGAGCCGGTCTTCGCACGGATCGAGCAACTCGATCTGCCGGTGTTTCTGCATCCGCAGCAGACGGTCGGCGGCGCGCGGCTGGGCGACTTCTATCTGAGCAACCTGCTGGGCAATCCGTTCGACACCGCCATCGCCGGTTCGCATCTGATCCTCGGCGGCGTGATGGACCGGCATCCGCGCTTACGCATTACGTTGCCGCACGCGGGCGGTGCGCTGCCGATCCTGATGGGCCGCATCGACGCGGGTTGGACGGTGCGCCCAGAAACGCGACGGCTGGCGCAAAAACCGAGCAGTTACCTGCGCCGCTTCAGCTATGACACGGTCTCGCATTCCGGACCCGTGCTGGACTTTCTGATTCAGAACATCGGCATCGACAGGCTGGTGCTCGGCAGCGACTATTGCTTCGATATGGGCTATGAGCAACCCGTCACGTTCCTGGATCGTCTTGCATTACCACCGGAGCAAAAGAATCTGATTCTTGGCGGCAATGCCGCACAGTTGCTAAAGATCTAACGAAAAAACGAATCGGCTGCCACGGTTTCTATCCGGCACGCCACCGGCTCCGTGCGTAGCAGCGCCCTCGTCGCCGTGCTCATGCTCAAAGCATGGTGAGAGGCCGCCTGATACCGCGGCCAACTATTCTTAATTTTCCTGAACTCCTCCGTCACCCTATACGCGCGGATTAGCGGCGTGAATGCATTGATGAATGCAGCACCCCTATGTAGGGATGGCGCGCGCTCGCTGCAGATCGTATTGTCTTCACATCAGGCAAGACGGGTTGCCCAATTCAACCGGCTCCAGGAGTGAAGCGGCTATGGACAGGATTTTCAGCATGCGCGTGTTCTCGCGGGTCGCCGAGACCGGCAACTTCAGCGTGGTGGCAAAACATATGGAATGCAGCGCCGGCAATATTTCTCGCGCGGTGGTGTCGCTCGAGGCGCATCTTCATACGCGGTTGCTGCAACGAACCACTCGCCACGTCTCGCTGACCGAGTGCGGCGAGCGCTACTACCACCGCTGCAAGAAGATTCTCGCCGACCTCGACGACGCGGAGGCGGAGGCCAGCAATGCCCACACGCTGCCGCGCGGCAGATTGAGAGTTCACGCGGTACCCGACATTGGTCTGAAACAGTTGACGTCCACCATCGTCGAATACCGGCAGGTCTTCCCGGCTGTCTCCGTCGATCTGAAACTGCTGCCGCGCATGGCGAATCTGATCGAGGATGAGTTCGATGTGTCGATCGTCTCGGCGTTGGCCCTGCCGGACTCTCGCAATGTGAGCCGGCTCATAGGACGCTGCGAGCGCATGCTGGTCGCCGCGCCCGACTATCTCGCACAGCACCCCATTGCCACAGTGAACGACCTGCCGAACCATACGTTCATGCACACCAGTTCGACCCTGGATCCACCCTCCGGGTGGCTGGCTGAAATCGCCGGGCATGCCGCAGCCGGCGCGGCGCTGGCCGGGCAATTCGTCGTCGACAACATGCAGGCGCTCAGGGTCGCGCTGCTCGCGGGCGCCGGGGTCGGCGCGGTCCCGGCTTATTCGGTCGTGGACGATATCAGGGAGGGAAAACTCGTTCAGCTATTTCCCGAGCATCCACTTCAAACAACCAACGTTTTTGTCCTTTATCCGTCCCGTCGATTCGTCGACGCAAAAATAAGGACGTTCGTTGAATTCCTCAGCGTGTCGTTAAAAGAAAAACTTGATTTGCAGATCGAAAATCCCGTGGCCGTCGATCCATCCGCAGAGGTCCACGCCGTACTGCAATCCTGATCCCGATCGGCGTCGCCCATCGAAAGCGAGTCGATGGAAAAAGATCATCGGATCGCCGAACCTGAACGAAAATTAATAATTGATCCCGGCATTTTGGAGATAATCGCGCAGCAATGCTGATTTCCACCCTCTTCAGCTTCTGGCAAAGCGAACTGGCATCCGGCAGTAGCGCAACGAACGGAGGTGACGGATCATGATTAACGGTACGGAAACGTCCACCGCTACGGTAGCGCGGCAGAAAGACTCGCTGGGATGTCTTTCGAATCAACTGCACAAGGACCTGGAACTTCAGACGGGTGAATTCACGTTCTATCGCAAATGCAGACACCACGAGACGACCAGTGAAGTTGCAACGCCCGCTTCGGATCGCGGCTTCCTGATCGGCGTTTCGCTAGCAACGGGCCACCGCAGGCGCATTCTTTCAGGGAACCGCTCGGCGTCGCACGATTTTGAAAAAGATTCGGTCTACATACGTAATTTCGAAGAAGACTACCGGGCCGACTTGCATGGCGCGTTCGATTTCGTGCTGGTGGAGCTGTCGCATGCGTTTGTCGCCAACACCTGCTACGAACGAAATGGCAGGACCATCAAGGGCTTTTTCGTCGCCGTCGGGCCGCAAGGACCCCATCTTCGGCCATCTCGCGCAAGTACTGGCCCTGACACTGGATCGCGAGAGCGAAGCCAGCCCACTCTTTGTCGAACAACTGGGTGTGACGATCGGGACGCATCTGATCGACCGGTACAGCGATACGCCGGCCCAATCGAGCAGGAAAAATCAACGCCTCTCGAGTCTGCACGAAACGCGCGCCAAAGACATGCTGCTCGCGAAGGCGCAGGGCAATGTTTCGCTGGGTGAAATCGCGACCGCCTGCAACCTGTCGCGCAGCTACTTCATCCGGGCGTTTCGTGAAACCACGCAACGCACACCGCACCAATGGTTGCTGGAGCGGCGCATCGATCGCGCCCGCGAGTTGCTCAGGTATTCCGACGCGTCCCTGTCGGAGATCGCCATTGCATGCGGTTTCTCCGATCAAAGCCACTTCACGCGAACCTTCTCGCAACTGGTCGGCACACCGCCGGGTACCTGGCGCCGACAAACCGGCAGTTGAACGAAGCATCGGCCCATCGTGTTTTATCAGGCGATACGGTAGCCCGACTGGGTGCGCGACACGCCGGCCGCGCCCATAGACTTTTCTACAAAGCATCGCACTAACGTGCAAGACGCATCAGTCCCGCCGCGGTACTTTCGCACCGTACCCGGCTCCGGCAGCCGCGACTTTCCGCCCGCCCCCGCCGGCACGCAACATACTTACCGTGACTCGCTCACTGCTCCTGGACCTGACAACGTCATGATCGAATTAGGCCGCTTTCAGATCGATCTGGAGATGCGCACGCTCAAGCGGAACGGCGAAACCGTTCATCTTGGGTCCCGCGCCTTCGACATCCTGGTCGCCGTGGCTTCCGCCAATGGCCGACTCGTCACGAAAGACGAACTGATGAATATCGTCTGGCCGGACACCGTCGTCGAAGAAAACAACATTCAGGTCCATCTGTCCGCGCTGCGCAAAGCACTCGGTCCGGACCGGGACCTGATTCTCACCGTGCCCGGGCGCGGGTATCAGCTTCTCCAGCGCCGGAAAACTGTCCTGTCCGACAGTGCGGGTTCGCCGACGCCCGGCGCTCGCCCTCTCCCGCCGCCTTCTAAATCCGGACTGCTGGGGCGCGGCACGGCCGTCGCGCAAATCCGCGCGATGCTGGCACACACGCATGTGTTGACGCTGGTGGGCGCCGGCGGCATAGGCAAAACGAGTATCGCCGTCGAAGCCGCGCACCATAGCGCGGCGGACTTTGTGGAGCCCGTCAATTTTGTCGAACTTGCCGCGTTGACCACCGAGGCGGCCGTGCTCCGCGCGATCGTCGAGTGCTGCGGGTTGTCCGTGCCCGACCCGCAAGCCGGTGTCGAGCGGGTGGCGGCGGCCCTGTCCCGGCAGCGCCGCCTGCTGCTGCTCGATAACGCGGAGCATGTGATCGGCATCGTGGCGCACATCGTCGAGGCACTGGTTGCCGGCAACGATGCGCTCCGGGTGCTCGTCACGAGTAGAGAACCGCTACGCATCATGCCTGAGACGGTGTTTCGGGTTGAACCGCTGGATGTGCCGCCGCCCCGCTCCACCGATGCGGACATCCTGCGATGTTCGGCGGTGAATCTGTTTCTTCAGCGCGCCAATTCGTTGCAAGGACACATGGGCAGCGACAGCGCGGAAATCCAGCTTGTCGGCGAGATTTGCCGCCGGCTCGACGGCATTCCGCTCGCGATCGAGCTCGCGGCGGCTCGCGTCGTCGCGCTCGGCGTGGAAGGCGTACATCGCCGGCTGGACGATCGCATGGCGATTCTGGCGGGCGGCTACCGGACTGCGCTGCCACGCCACCAAACCTTGCGCGCGACGTTCGACTGGAGCTTCGCGATACTCGATCACAGCGCCCAGTCGCTATTCCGGCGTCTCGCGGTATTCGGCGGCGCGTTTACCTTCGAGGCGATGTGCGCGACCGTCTGCGACGAAGCGCACACGGTGGCGAACGCGATCGGCAGCATTGCCGAGCTCGTGGCGAAATCGCTTGTCAGCGTTGAATTCGAGGGCCCGGTTGCGAAATATCGCCTGTCCGAATCGGCCCGCGCGTACGCGATGATGAAGCGCCAGGCGGAAGGCGAGCAGCAGGACATCGCCGCGCTCGCGAACTAGTCTCTCCCGCTACGCCGCAGCCGGCAGCGTGAAAACGAAGATCGTTCCGCGAGGATTGCCGGGCGTTGCGGTCAACGTTCCGCCGTGCGCTTCAATGATGGATTTGCAGATCGCGAGTCCCATGCCCATGCCGGTTTCTTTTGTCGTGAAGAAAGCGTCAAAAATGCGCGACCCGATCTCTTCGCCGATCCCGCTGCCGTTGTCCAGTACGGACACAACCACCGCTCCGCCCTCACTGACGCGGGACGTGACGCTCAGCAAGCGCTGCCTCGCGTCGAGATGGCTCATCGCATCCGCGGCGTTCATGACAAGGTTGAACAGCACCTGCTGCAATTGCACCCGGTCGGCCATCACGGCGCGGCCCGCCGCCAGATCGAGCCGCACGATGAGACGCCGCTGCTCGACTTCGGCGGCCGCAAGCGCGAACACTTCACGAACGACGTCGTCGACCCGGATGGAAACGAGACTCGGCCTGGTTTCCTTCGCGAGAGACTGCAACGCCTTGATGATGTCGCCGGCTCGCTTCCCGTCTTTCACGATATCGCGCAAGCCCGCCAACGCTTCCGGAATGTCCGGCACGGGACGATTGAGCCAACGTACCCCCGCGCTCGCATTCGACACGATCGAGGCCAGCGGCTGATTGATTTCATGCGCGATGGAAGCAGCAAGCTCGCCCATCGTGGTCGCCCGCGACGCTTTCGCCAGTTCGATCTTGGCGTTCTGCAACGCCAGTTCGGTCGTGTGCCGATCCGTGAAATCCGTGACGACGCCGACAAAATTGCTGACGCCTGACGGCTCGCCCAGCACCTCGAGATATTTGACCGCCCCCTCCATGGTCACGATGCGGTACTTCTGCCGGAATGGCGTGCGGTTATGCGCGGCCCGAGTGACAGCCTCCTGGTAGGCGCCGACGTCTTCCGGATGAATCCGTTCGAGGACGGTCTGGGTGCTCGGGCTCCCGGCTTCCATCGGTAAGCCGAACACGTTGTAAAGCTCCTTCGACCAGTAGCGCTCGCCCGTCAACGCGTTCCAGATATAGCTTCCCGAACGGCTGATTCTTTGCCCGAGCGCGAGCGCCTCCTCACTCATGCGCAGGGCCATTTCCGTTTCCTGGCGCCGTTTGTTTTCTTCCACGAGTTCGGCATAGAGGCGAGCTGTCTCAAGTGAAATCGCGGCTTGCGAGGCCAGCAATTCCAGCACGGATGTGCGGCTCGCCGTGAACACGCCCGCGGTCAGATTGTTCTCCAGATAGAGCACACCGACCGCGTTACCCTGTTTGACGAGCGGCAAACAACACAGGGAACGAACCGCGCGGTTCGAAAGAGAAACGTCGAATGAAAAGCGCGGATCGCTTTGCGCGTCTTCCACCACAACCGGCTTGCGGGTGCGCAATGCCGTGTAGAACACCGAGGCCGGCACATCCTCCGGCGTCAATCTGTCCGCACCGAGCGTCACCTGAACGCCGCCTGGCTCGTCCCGTCCAATCGCCTCGACGACCGGAACATTGCCCTTCAACAGGATCAGCATTCCGCTTTGCGCACCGGCATGAACGATGGCGAGCGTGACGAGCGTCCGGATGAGTTTGTCGAGCACGATCTCCTCGGACAACGCCTGCGACGACTTCAATGCGGACACGAGGTCGAACTGCTGCTGCGCATCGGGGATTTCGACCGAAGGCCGGGATGCCGCCAGCCGCGCGAGCGAATGCCGGGCAGGACGCTGGGCGCGTTCGAGCTGCCCGGCTTTGGCCAGCGCGCCCCAACGCGTGTAACTATCGATAGCGCGACGGCTGTGATGGCGTGCCGCACTGAAGAGACCATTCGCCTCCGAGCACACCGACGCGAGTTCGTGCGCCAGCGCGTTGCTGTGATTGAAACCGTTTTCCGACGCAGCCTCGGCAGCCTGCTCGTATAACGACAGCGCCTCGAGCGGCGCCCCGTTGAGCCGTGCCACTTCGGCCTCCACTAACAGAAGCTTGTCCCGGAACGTGGCCGGATTGAGTTGCGCCCAGTTGCGCAGTGTCGCCAGATGCGGCCCGATCATCGCCACCGCGGCGGCCGAATCTTCCTCGCCCCCGGACAGCTTCGCGAGATTCAGCGCCGAGTAGAAATGATAGTCCAGCAGATGAATATGCGCCGGTGTCCCCCACTTCAGTTCGCCGGCAACGGCAAGGCAATACCGCGCGTTCTGATAGTCGCCGTGAAAATAACAGGAGACGCCTTTAAACAGCCAGATCCAGAAGCGCAGCGTGGTCATCTGGGTGTCGAGCAAATCGGCGTCGAAGGTCACCTTGCCGTCGACCACGAAGCCGAAGTTGCCCGGCAGCCCCGGGCCGCCCGTCAAACTGTGAACGAAGCGCTTCTGCAGTTCGAGGATATGTTCGACGTCCTTGAAACGCACGCGTCTGGCGAATGACAGTCCAAGGTCGATTTCCTTGTCGACCTGTTCCAGTGGCGCCCCAAGAATCAGCAGGTCCGACACGATGTGATTGCATGAGTAGCAGCTCATCGTCAGATCGCCGCTCGGACGAGCCGACTCGAATGCGGCGCGCGCGCATTCCAGCACGTACGAAAGGGGTTGGGTCCAGACAGCGACCTGATCGAGCGCAACCAGCGTACTGGTGGCCGCCGCGCGATAGCCGCGCTCCTCAACCAGCGTGCGCGCCAGACGGGCGAATTCGAAGCCTTGCGCATAGCGGCCGAAAAATTCCGCGACGTACACGCCGAACCACGCAAGCCCAGGCGCCGAGGCCCCTGCGATCCCGTGGTCAATGGTCAGTTGCACCATACGGCACAGGCTGAGAAAGCCAAGCCTTTCATTCACGAACGATGCCGGCGCAAAGACACTCGCCAGCAGATTCATCTCCGATTCGATCGCCTCATTGCGCATGGGCGGCAGATCGGCGATCGAGGCGACGGTTCGCATTCCCAATGATTCATTGAGCCGGCTGTAAGCGGCCTCGACATCCGCAGCTTCCGGATCACGCGGCAGGTACGTGCCGAACAGCTTGATCCCTTCGAGGGCGGTATCGAGGGCGGCTTCATAGTCCGACAGATGCTGCTGCATATCGGCTTTCAGCTTGTAGACCGACGCTCGCGCAATGATCGACAGGTCCTGATTCAGCAGCTTTTCGATCTGAATGCCCGCGGCTTCGAAGTTCGCCTCCAGAATATGGCATTGCACCCGCAGAATGCCGGTCTCGTAGCCGAGCGATCGGAAATAGTCTTCTCCGCTAGCATCGAGAAGCTTCTGCGCGACGTCCAGGTAGCTCAGCGCGGACTGGATGGCAATCGCTTCTTTGGCGTGACGGGCCGCCTGCAGACAGACTCTGCTAAAGACAGTTGTCTCGTGCGCGTTCAGTTCGCGCAGCGCTCCGGCTTTCTGGGCGCGTTCGATATGGTGAGCGATGTCGAACATCGGCCGCCGCACGTCGCGGATATCGAAATCTTCCAGGAGGATGCGCGCGATACGGGCATGTTCGGCGCCACGTTCCTCCTCGGCGATCAGCGCGTACGCCGCCTCCAGGACCCGGTCGTGCGCGAAGGCGAAGCCCGTGCGGTCCGACACGATCAGCCCGGCCTCCACCGCGGGAAGCAGGCGGCGCTCCAGTTCCGCGCCCCCGGCAAGATCGACCCGCACCAGAGTCTCCCTGTCGAAGCGCCGCCCCATCGAGGCCAGCAGCTTGAGGACGGTCTGCGCTTCCACGGGCAATCTCGACAGCCGCGCGACCATCAGGTCGATGACGTTATCGGAGGACTCGTATTCGCTAATGCGGTCGATATCCCATGTCCAGCGGCCGGCAACGCCGTTGTAACCGATCAACTGGTGGTCGGCCAGCGCAAGCAACAGTTGCTTGACGAAGAAAGGATTGCCGCCCGTCTTCTCGTGCACGACCGCGGCCAGCGGATAGACATGCGCGGAACCGCAATGCAGCACGTCGGCCAGCAAGGCCGTGACATTCGCAATATCGAGCGGCGCCACCTCGATCGTGGAGATACGCGCGCTGCCGCTCGGCAACGCATTCAGGAAATCCTTGAACCTGGGGGACTGGTCGACTTCGTTGGCGCGATAGGCGCAGATCAGCAGGACGTGCCGGTCTCCGACCGTCGTCAGAAAACAGGCGATGAAATTCAGCGTTGCGTCGTCGAACCAGTGAACGTCGTCGAAGAACAGAATGAGTGGGTGCGCCTCGGTGGCGAACACGGACAGAAGCCGCGTGATCAGCGCCTGGAAACGAAGCTGCGCTTCCACCGGCGGCAGATCCGGCACGTCGGGCTGCGTGCCGAGCACCAGTTCGAGTTCAGGGATGTAACTGACGAGCAGTTTGCCTTGTATCCCGACGGCGTCGCGCAGCACCTCGCGCCAACCGTCCAGCTCGCTATCGCTCTCGCCCAGAATGCGCTCGAACAGCGAGCGTATCGCCTGCATCAGCGGCGCGTACGGCGCGTTCTGGCCGTACTGTTCGAGCTTTCCCGAGGCGAACAGCGCGGGTGACTGCGCGGTCGCGCGGTACGCGCTGCGCACGAGTTCGGATTTGCCCGCACCGGAGTATCCGGACACGAAGATCAGTTCCGCCATGCCCTGCCGCGCGTTGCGCTCGAATGCCTCGAGCAGCGCGTTGTGTTCACGCGCGCGGCCAAACAGACGATGCGTGACGACAAGGTTTCTGACGTTGTCTTCCGCGGCCGGCTCGAAGGGAACGATATGCTGCATCTCGTTCCAGTCCGCGAGACAACGACGCAAATCGGTCTCGATACTCGAGGCGCTTTGATAACGATCCGCGGGATTCTTGGCCAGCAGTTTCAGGACGATCGAGCTCAGCACCGCGGGACAGCCTCGGCGATGTTGCCGCGGGTCGGCGGGCTGGCGAGCCACGTGGTTATAAACCCATTCGACCGCATCCGCCGCCTCGAAGGGCAACTGCCCGGTGAGCAGCTCATATAACGTGACGCCGAGCGAATACAGATCGCTTCGCTCGTCGGCGGACCCTTCCGCTCGCCGCGCCTGCTCCGGCGACATATAGGCCAGCGTGCCGTACAAGGTGTCCGGCGATTCGGTCAGCGGATCGCCGGCGACGTCAAACGCGTCACGAAAGCCCAGCAAGCGGAACGTGCCGTCACTGCACTCCAGCAGATTGGACGGCTTGAGGTCGCGGTGCAGAACACCGCGCGTGTGCGCGAGACGCAGTGCGTGCGCGGCGCCGACCGCGATCCGCAAGAAACGGCTGACCGCGATCAAGCCATCGGCAGGCGGCAAAACCAGCGTGCCGCCGGTGTCTTCGTACACGAGCACGGGACCCCGCGACAAGCGCACGAGCACGACCGGCCGCACGGCCCATGTCGAATCGAGCTTGTCGGCCGGCGCGAATTCCTGCTGCAAGCGCCGGAATACCGCTTCCGAGGGCAGATCGGTCGGCACCGCGATCAGCCACGATTGCGCTGCGTCCTGCGATCTCGCGCGATAGCGCACGATGTTGCCGTCAACCAGCAGAGCCTCGAGCACAAGCTGGTCGAACCAGTCCTGATCAAAACGCACAGTGACACCGAAGTCCGGCGAGGACCCGCGACCGCCCTCGATGCATGTCCCTGTGCTCAATTCGTCTCTCCCCCTTCCGATCAATGGCGCGCAGTATCGCACACCATTTTTTCAGCTTTTCGTCAGCGGACGCCCCTACGCGATTGCCGCCGTCAGTTGGCTCAGATACGCATGGATCTGACTGACCACGGCCGCGCCGTCGCCGACTGCCGCGGCCACCCGTTTCGCGGACTCCGAGCGCACATCGCCGACAGCAAACATGCCCGGGATGCTCGTTTCAAGCGGATACCGCTCGCCGGCTTCAGAGAGCCCAAGCTCACTGCGGGCGAAACCCGTGACGACAAAGCCACGGTTGTCGAGCTCCACGCCGCTCGAGCCGAGCCAATCGGTCTTCGGGTCCGCGCCGACGAAGAGAAACAGATGACGCGTAGCGATGACTTCGTCCACGTCTTCGTCTTCACGGCGGATATGAACGTGCGTGAGCCCGGCTTCGTCGCCATCGAGCGAACGCAGCGTGCAGCGCGTGCATAGCGTGACGTTGGGCAAGGAACCGATCCGGTCGATCAGGTATTTCGACATGCTGGCCTCGAGGTCCTTGCCACGAATCAGCACGCGAATGCTGCGCGCGAAATTGGCAAGAAACACGATCGCCTGGCCGGCCGAGTTGCCCCCGCCGATCAACACGATGTCCTGCCCTTTCACCAGCTTCGCTTCGATCGTCGACGCCCAGTAGAACGTGCCGCGTCCGTCGAAGCGATCGAAGCCCTCCACTGTCGGCTTGCGGTAGGCAGCGCCGCTCGCGACAACGACCGTGCGGGCGCTGATGCGCTGCCCGTCGAGCAGCGACAGCATGAAGATGCCGTCATGACGGCTCACGTCCTTGACCTTGCCGGGAATCGCCAGATGCGCGCCGAACTTCAGCGCCTGCTGGAACGCCCGCGCAGCGAGTGCCTGGCCCGAGATCCCGGTGGGAAAGCCCAGATAGTTCTCGATCCGCGAGCTGGCGCCGGCCTGGCCGCCTGGCGCGCGTTGATCGAAGACGGCGACCGACAAGCCTTCCGTGGCGGCATACACGGACGCCGCCAGCCCCGCCGGCCCGGCGCCGACGATCGCGACGTCATAGATGTGAGATTGCTCGAAGGTCGGCACAAGGCCCAGGCACGAGGCGAGCTGCACCTCGTCCGGCGCGCGCAGCACGTTGCCGTTCGGGCAGAAGACGAGCGGAAAGTCGTCGGGCCCGGTGGTCATGCCGCCCAGCAGCGTGATCGCCTCGGGATCGCTGCGCGCGTCGATCACCGTCGCCGGGTACGCATTGCGGCGCAGAAAACCTTGCAAGCCGATCAGCCGCGAGCAGTCGCCATCGCCCACGATGATCGGCCCGAGCCCCTGCTCGATCAGTCCAAGCCGGCGCAGGATCAGGGCGCGCATGATGTGCTCGCCCAGTTGCGCGTCGGCCACGATCAGCGCGCGCAGCCGGTCCGGCTCGATCACGAGTGTCTCGACGTCGGTCAGCGCGACGCCGTCGATCAAGGCCGGCTTGCCGGAGAGTTGTGCCATCTCGGCCATGAAGTGGCCGTCTTCATGTTCGGTGACGAGCGTCGAGCGGCCGAAACTGTCGCGCGAATAGATCCTCACGCGCCCGCGCAGCAACACGAACAGGCCGAGTGCGACGTGCCCCGTTTCGAAGATCAGTTCGCCGGCCTTGAACGCCATCGGCCGGGCGAAACGCCGCAAACTTTGAATCTCCGCCGCTGAAAGGCGAGGAAACATCTGGTGCCGACGGTACTCCAGCGAAGAGCTATGGGTGTCGAGTTCAGACAGTGTCGTCGCGTTGGCGGTTAAATCGGGAGTGCTCATAACATGACCTCATCTGCCACAGTTTGCGGATCGCGCATCTACCAGCCGAATTTGAGTTCCGCGCCGATGTAGTCGGCATTGCGGGCGCCCAATTCGCGCAGCGACGGTCCGACCTGGAAATGCACCGCTTCGAGCGCCGCCGCAAGGTTCGCGGTGACGGCCCAGTCAGCGCGAAATTGCGTATAGAACCCGGTCCAGGGACTACCGTGCCCCGCCGTGCCCGGCACGACGGCCGAGCCTTGCTGGTAGACCGCGTCCGCGGTGGTCTCGCGCCATTGCAGCCCCACGCCGGCCAGCAGGGTCAGTTTGCTGTTCGGTTTGACGATCAGCGAAGGCTTGACGTGAATCAGGTTCGAGTAGCCGGTATAGCCGGCGAGCGCGAAGTAATACCCGTTCGGGAACAGCGGATTGAAGGTGCCGACGCGGCCGTCGCCCGGGTGGTTGTCGCCCGACGCGGCGTCGACCTGGATGCCGATCCGGGGCGTCCATGGCACGGACGTCAGCGTGTAGCCGGCGAGCGAGCCCACCGCCCACGCGCCGATCGTCTTGCTGCCGACATGACCCGACTGAATCATTCCTTCGACGTCCCAATCAATATGGTTGACGTTGCCGGAATAGCGCGCATCGAATACGTCGCGGTGTTCGTCGCCGGTTGCGTCGAGAAAGTGCGCGTTGCTGCGGTTGTAGCGCGAGTAATACGCTGACAGATCGCCCGGCCCCACGCCCTTGCGCTCCACGCGCAGACCGCTGAACGTCAGATCGCGGTTGGAGACGTCGTCGAAATCCGAATAGTCGCGATACTGAACCGGCTGCGTCGCATAGGCGATCCAGCGCCAGGGGCCGGTTTCATAGTCGGCCCATAGCGCGTCGAATGCCTGACGCACGTTGGGGCCGTCGCGCACCGAGACGAAGCGCTGCAAGTCGAACGCCATTTCCTGACGCCCGACGCGGAACTTGAAGGTGCCGGGCCCAAGCGGCTCGGTGATCGCGACGAACGCCTGGCGCAGATCCGGCGGATTCTTATCGACCGGCGTGACGTTGTCCTTGCCGTACGGTTGCGCGTCTTCGAATTGCGTGAAGATCTGCACGTGCGGGCCGAGCCGGATGTCCGCGTGAACGTCCAGACGTTGCAGCAGATACGTGTCGTCATGCGCCGATCCGAGACCGAACAACGGTGCGTCGTTCACCTCCAGGCGCTCGCGAAGCACCACGCCTAGCGAGATATACGCGTCGGGGTTGCCGAACAGCGGGATGTACTTGAGCGAATCGAGCGGCTTTTTCGGCACGCAGGGATTGGCCAGCACGCCCCAGTTTTCCTGCCAGCGGTTGAACATGATCGCCGGCCGCGCGCACGACGCGGTCCCAGCGGACGAAGCCACGGCGGTGCTCGCCTTGGCGGTATCGTCAGCCCCGCCGAGCGCGGTGTCCGCCGCCGAAGCCGGCAGCGCGGCCGCGAGACCCGTGCTGATCAGCAAGGCACGGGCGGCGCGCAGCGCGGAAAAGCGTGGCGCGCGCCGGCGGGACTTCAGTGACCTCAACGGCTTCGTGGCGCGTGCGTCACTTGCCATCGTGTACTTCAGCAATGTATCGGCCAGGGAATTCGAGCATCGCGGTGGTACCCGTTGCGCTGTGGTACGGCGGGTAGAGCACCTTCGCGCCGGCCGCCTGTGCGCGCTCGATCGTCTGGGCGACATCGTCCACGCTATAACCCGTCGTTTCGCCGCCGAACGGGACCGGCAGCTTGCCGTCCGTGACGAACACGAGCATATGGCCGAAGCCCGAGTTGATACGGATCACGCGGATCGTTTCGCCCGGCCGGCCAACCAGGCCGCCGTCGGCACTGCGGTTGTCCGACACCACCTTGCCGTGCGAGAAGCGCACCCAACGGCGCACGAAGTTGTCCGCTTCGTAGCGCGACACGTACACGCGGTTATCCGGCACGCTCTGTAAGGGCGAATAGTTCGGCGCCTTGGTGTGCCAATAGAGCTGCATGGTCAAGCCGCCCGGCCATTGAATGATCGCGTCCTTGCCGATCGGATCGTCGAACGTATCGACGACAACATCGGCACCGGCCGCACGCGCGGCTTTCACCGCCTGATCGATATCGGTGACCAGATAGCCGGTTCGCTCATTGCCGAACGGATACGGAATCGCCGTTTCAAAGCCGAACACCGACAACATGCCGACCGGCGTTTGCACGTACTGCGATGCGGTCTTGCTCGGCGTAGGCGTCACCGTGAACACCGCACGCGGGGATGCCTTGCCGCCGAACGTGGCGAGAAAGCTGTTGACGAACGCGTCGAGATCGGCCGCAGCCACGTACACGTGGGTCGTGTCGTACTGCGCACCGACCGATACGTCGGGGTATTTGCCGGCGAAGGCGACTTTTGCGTTGGACACCTCTGGCGGCCCGGCATCGGCGAACGCGGATGCCGCAGGTGTCAATCCAATCAATATCGCTGCGCCGAGAGACGCAAGCGAAGCGAGCCGATGATGCGACTTGAACATGGTATTACCCAAATGTATTAGCAATATTTGAATGGCCTGCCTCTGATCGAGGCAGTGTCAGGTCAACCGCCCTGCTTCTTCGCGTCCGGCGTCAGGGTCTTTTTCGCTGCGGCGTCCGTCACCGGACCGGCGGTTTGAACCGCCTCCGTCTGCGCAAAAAAATGCGTTTTGACCACCGGGATGGCATGCTCGCCCAACACCATGCCGAGCAATCCGGCCAGCGCGATCAACGGCGGCGCCGGCGACTGCACCTTGAGCAGCCAATAGAGAAGTCCGATGCCGAAGCCGACTCCCAGAGAAATGATGTAGCCCATGCTATTCGTCCTTTCCAGAAACACTCTTCAATTCGGCCAGTCCGATCCGAGCACCAGTCCGCAGAAATTCAAGCGGCGATAGTTCGGATCCCACCGGTCCAGTACATCGGCATTCACCGTTCCGAAGGTCGTCTCCGGACGATGTTCCATGCCACGCGCATAGGCTTCGATGATCTTCTTCTTGAAGCCCGATTCGCGCGGATAGGCCTGCACGATTTCATCGCGCTGCTGTGCGGTGAAATCGTCGTGGCAGAAGCCCCGAACATCCATCTGCACGCCGGCGCTGGTCAGCGCAACCAGCGGCGACATATGTTCCGGAATGCCCGGTGTCGTGTGCAATGCGATCGCCTCCCATACTTCGTCGATCAGACGGTCGACCACAACGTGCCGCCGCAGAAAATCGCGCGCGGCATTCGCGCCGTCCACCTCGAACCGGTACGGCGAGTGTTGATACTTCGCCGTCAGCCCAACGTTATGAAACATCGCAGCGACATAAAGCAGCTCGGCGTCGAAGGTGAGGTTCTCGCGATATCCGGTCAGCGCACCAAACAGAAATGCTCTGAGCGAATGATGAAACATCAACTCCGACTCCGTGCCCCGAACCTGATCGGTCGCCGCCCGAGCCATGACACCGTCGGGAATCTCTATGCCGGCAATGGTTTTCTTCATCTCAGCTCCTCAGTGTCGCCTCAGCCCCTGGTGTGCCGCTACACGCCCGCCGGACCGCTACCAAAGCCAGGCGATGTTCAGGACTGTTCGACGTCCAGGGAGCTCCCGTACATTGCAGCGTATCGAATTAAATCCATAAAGACTTTGGCGAATTCTTAAAAACCCTTAACCGACGCGAGTCGTCTGCGAATCCAGTTAAAACGACAGTTCGTGGATGCGCCGCACGCCGTCGCGAATCCATTGCAGAAAGCCACCCGCGCTCTGCTCCACATGGCTCGGCGATGCCAGCACCATCTCCTCGGTTGCATGATGTTCCGACAGCAACCGGCACATTTCCTTCACCACCTCCGGGCGCTGCGCGAGAACAGGCGTCAATGCACTCTTGTCCAGCCTGAACACGATGGCGCGGGTCAGCGCACGCACGACCACAGCGGTCCGGACGCCCGCGAGAACGCCCGACTGGCCGATCGAATCACCCGGCGCAAGCCTTCGCAGTTCGACCTCGCCGCCGTCCTTCGCGACGATCACTTTCGCGACGCCCTGCGCCAGAATATGAAGCTCGTGACCGTCCTCATCTGCCGCGGCGTAGATCATGTCGCCGGCATCGAACTCATGCTGCGTCAGTTGCGCTGCCAGGTGCGATATCTCGTCGCTTTCCAGCGTCCGGAAGATCAGCACATTGCGCAGCAAGCGATGTTTCTCGTCCATCGCCTCGAGAATCGGCTCGGGCACCGACAGCGGCCGCAATACGACACCGCGTGAGAGCAGATGGCGGTGCGCGAGATCGAACAGCTCATTGCGCACGCCGATCTTTTTGCTCAACGTGTCGACATAGCAGACGATCTCGTACTCGATCGCGTCGTTCGTGGCGCGGCGCACGCTTATCAGCGGCTTGGGATCGAGCAGCACGTCCGCGCAACTGGCGGCGGCATTAGCGAGCGCCTCAAGGACCAGCGCAGGCCGGATCGACGGCTTGATGGGCAGCACGATGCTGATGCCATGCGTATGCGACGGCTCATTGGCGTTGACGATATTCGTGCGTGCCGCCACGCTGTTCGGAATCACGACGATATTGCCCTGACCGTTCAACAGGCTCGTCGCCCGCCAGTTGCTCTCGACCACCTTGCCTTCCACCTCGCCGATCGTTACCCAATCGCCGATCTGAAAAGGCTCGGTCGCATTCAGAACGACGCCTGAAAACACATCGTTGAGCGTGCTCTGGATCGCGAGGCCGAGTACGACCGCGAGCGCGCCGGATGTGGCGAGCAGTCCTTTCACCGGCAGTTGCAGCACGAACGCGATCGCCCCCACCGCGGCGGCCATAAACACCAGCGCACCGAGTACGTCCTGAAAAAGACGCTCCCGGTGCCACGTCTCGGGCAACACCACGCGATCGAGCACGATGATCACAAGGCGCGCGCCCTGCAGCCACCACACCACCTCCAGCATCTGCGCAAGCAGATGGCGCAGCGGTTCATCCGGCCAGGGCGCCTCGCGCAGCGGATTCATTCCCGAACGGAACAGCACGTAGCTCGACAGACCGAACATAAGCGCACGCAAGGCGAGGCGCATCTGGTCGCTCTTGCGGTCCATGAAGCGCCAGGCGAGAAAATCGAGGACCAGAATCCCCAGGCCAAACAGCACACCGTCGGTCAGGGTCGGCATCGTGGTCCTCGTTTGCGTGGTGGGACGAACCCGTGCCGATCAGAATGCGAAACAGCTACATCCCAATGCGCCCCAGAAACCGTTCGAATCGCTGACCGGTACGTTCTTGCGCCATGCCCAGCCGTGGGCGTGGGCATGCACGCCGCACAGATTCACGCAGCCGTCCACGCACGCCACCGCGGTCGGCTTGTAACGGCTGTAGCCGCCGAATTCCGCGACCGGCGACCACGACGGGCTGACCGGCAGATCAGGCGGTGCGAGCGGTGCGAATTCGTCGTCCGCGTACACGATCTTGCCGCCCACCACCGTCATCGCGGAGGTCAGGAACTTGATGCGGCTTTCGTCGACGGTAAAGTAGTCCTCGCTGAGTACCGCGAAGTCCGCGAAGTGGCCGGGCACCAGCGCGCCTTTACGGTCGTCCTCGTTCGAGAACCATGCGCTGCCTACCGTGTAGCGGCGCAACGCTTCCATGCGATCAAGCTTGTTCTCGCTCGAATACATCGACGTGCCGCCGACCGTTTTGCCTGACACCATCCAGTAAAGTGAAACGAACGGATTGAAACTCGCGACGCGCGTGGCGTCCGTACCGGCGCCGACCGGCAGTCCGGCGTCCAGCATGCTGCGGATCGGCGGCGTGCGCTTGACGGCCTCTTCACCATATTGCTGAATGAAGTATTCGCCCTGAAAGGCCATCCGATGCTGGATCGCGATGCCCCCACCGAGCGCGCGCACCCGCTCGATGTTCTTCTGTGTGATGGTCTCGCAATGGTCGAAGAACCAGCGCAGCCCGTTGAACGGGATCTCGGCGTTCACGCGTTCGAATACGTTCAGGAAGCGCTCGATCGATTCGTTGTACGTGGCGTGAAGGCGGAACGGCCAGCGGTTCGCCACCAGCAGTTTGACGACGGCTTCCAGTTCGTCCTCGAGCGTATCCGGCAGGTCCGGGCGCGGTTCGAGAAAATCTTCGAAGTCCGCTGCCGAGAACACCAGCATTTCACCGGCGCCGTTCACGCGCAGAAAATCGTCGCCCTCGCCGGGTTTGGTCACCTTCACCCATTTCGCGAAGTCTTCGATTTCCTTCTTGGCATTCTGCGTGAACAGGTTGTACGCGATACGCACGCTCAGTTCGCCATGTTTCGCGAGGTCCATGATGACCGCGTAGTCATCCGGATAGGCCTGGTAGCCGCCGCCTGCGTCGATCGCGCTCGTCACGCCAAGGCGATTCAGTTCGCGCATGAAATGCAGCGTGGAATTGCGCTGATCTTCCGGTGCGAGCTTCGGCCCTTTGGCGAGCGTCGCGTACAGAATGCCGGCGTTCGGCCGCGCAATCAGCATGCCGGTCGGGTTGCCGCGCTTGTCGCGCTGGATCTCGCCGCCCGGCGGATTAGGTGTGTCTTTGGTGTAGCCGACCGCGCGCAACGCCGCTGCGTTCAGAAGCGCGCTGTCGTACAGATGCAGAATGAACACCGGCGTGTCCGGTGCGATCGCATTGACTTCTTCGAGCGTCGGGCCGCGGCGCTCGGCGAACTGGAATTCATTCCAGCCGCCCACCACGCGCACCCATTGCGGCGCCGGCGTGCGCGCCACCTGCTTCTTCAGCATGTCGAGCGCGTCCGCGAGCGACGGCACGCCGTCCCAACGCAACTCCATGTTGAAGTTCAGCCCACCTCGAATGATGTGCAGGTGGGAATCGTTCAGACCGGGGATGACCGTGCGCCCCTTGAGGTCGACGTGCCGCGTCGCGTCGTTCACATGACGCATCACAGTTTCGCGAGATCCCGAAGCGATGATGCGGCCGTTCGCAACGGCAAGCGCATCGGCGAATGAACGCTTGTCGTCCTGCGTCGCGATCTTGCCGTTGAAGAACACGACCTCGGCCGGCGTTGGCTGGGAAGTATTGGAATTCATGGTGATCCTCATAGGGAGCGCTCCGCGCTAAAAAGCGCGGAGCCTTTCCGGGGAAGCGGGTGCGCGTCGCGAGTGCGGCTGGTGCGACGGGTGAGGCGGGTGCAGCTATTTACTTCGTCTTTGCCGGCACAGGCGCCAGAACTTCGTGCGCGCCCGACGTGCGCTGCGGAGCCTTGTGCACCATGGTGTAGGCATAGTCCACACCCATTCCGTATGCACCCGAATGCTCCTTGGCAATCGCCATGACTTCGTTGTACGTCTCTTTGTGCGCCCAGTCGCGTTGCCATTCGAGCAGCACCTGTTGCCAGGTCATCGGCACCACACCGGCCTGAATCATGCGCTGCATCGCGTAGTCATGCGCTTCCTTCGACGTGCCGCCCGATGCGTCGGCGACCATATAGATTTCGTAGTCGCCTTCGTCCATTGCACACAGTGCAAACGTGTTGTTGCACACTTCCGTCCACAGACCCGCAACGATCACCTTTTTCCGGCCGTTTGCAGCCAGCGAGTCACGAACCTTCTGGTCGTCCCACGAATTCATGGACGAGCGTTCGAGCACCTTGTGGCCCGGGAACACGTCCAGCAATTCGGGGTACGTGTAACCCGAGAAACTTTCGGATTCCACTGTCGTAATCGTGGTAGGGATGTTGAACGTCCGCGCTGCCTTCGCGAGTCCTACTACGTTGTTCTTCAGTACCTGACGGTCGATGGACTGAACCCCAAAAGCCATTTGCGGCTGGTGGTCGATGAAAATGATCTGCGAATTGGCAGGCGTCAGGACTTCGAGTTTCGGATTTGCCATGGCTTTGTACATCCTAAAGAATTAGTGAACACAGGAAGACAGGTCGCACTCGCTTGAAGTGCGTGAAAAACTGAAATCCATTCTATCCACGGCCTTCTAAAGAGTCCCCCCCGAGAACCTTAATAGTTCTTAAAAAAGATTGCCGATAAGCAAGACCCCTTTCATCCCTGCCTGGCCCGCGCTGTCACACGCTCAGAACATTTCACATTTTCTGCAGGACTTTATCTGCACGGCGCTCCTACACTTCAATCAGCCCGAAGTCATGAATCAGTCATGAACGCAAGATGCCCCTATTAATACAGTCAAAGGGATTTTCCATGAAAGAAGCACTTAAAGCAGCAGCGCATCGCGCGGCGCCCTTGAAAACACCGACTCGTCTGACTGAAGCCGCGACCCGCGACATTGCCGGGGCGTTGACCACGTTGCTCGCGGACGTTTTTGCCGTGTACCTGAAGACGAAGAACTTCCACTGGCATATGTCGGGGCCGTACTTCCGCGACTATCACCTGCTGCTCGACGACCAGTCCGATCAGATCTTCGCGGCAGTCGATCCGATCGCGGAACGCGCGCGCAAGATCGGCGGCAAGACGCTGCACTCAACCGGCCAGATCACCCGGCTGCAGCGCATTCTCGACAACGACGCGGAATTCGTCACGCCGGCCGACATGCTCGCCGAGTTACGCGAGGACAATCTGGCGCTCGCAGGCTATATGCGCGAAACGCATTCGCTCTGCGACGAGTACGGCGATGTGGCTACGGCAAGCCTGCTGGAAAACTGGATCGACGAAGCGGAGCAGCGCGTGTGGTTCCTGTTCGAATCCGGGCGCAACGCTTAAGGCTGCCTGAGCGGGCGGGCACCTTGAGTCTTGATCTTTGAACCTTGAAGTGAGCACGCTTGTGAGCCGTGGGCGCGCCGCCGCTCAACCTTCGGGTGAAGTGTGCAGCCGTGCTTCGAGAAACTGAACGAGCGCGCGCACTTTGCTGGAGTGACGGCGATTGGGCAGATACGCGGCATAGATCACGGCATCGCTTTGGTGGGGACTCGCATCGAAGTTCTCGAAGAGACGCATCAGGCGTCCCGCGCGAATCTCGGGGCCGGCCAGCCATTCGGGCAGCAAGGCGATGCCGCGTCCCGCCATCGCAGCCTCGAGCAGGATGTCGAGACTGTTCGACAGCAGATGGCCGCGCACCTCGACGCTTTGTTCGACTTGCTGTTCGCCTCGCTGTTCGCCGTGCGTTTCGGCACTTCCCCGGCGGAAGGTCCACACCTGGCGAGCGCGATAGCCGCCGCCGTACGCGACACGAAGACACTCGTGGGCATCGAGCGCTTGCGGTGTCTGAGGCGTGCCGCTGCGCTCCAGGTAGTCGTAGCTCGCCACGACGTAGCGCAGATTGTTCGCCAGCTTTCTGGCGATCAGGTTGGCGTCGCGATCGGGCAGGCCGATCCGGATCGCGACGTCGATCCGGTCCAGCGCGAGATCGGCAAAGTGATCGGCCACGACGACGTCGAGAAACACGCGTGGATTGTCGGCAAGGAACGCCGCCAGGTGCGGTGCGAGCCGCAAGCGGCTGTAAGTGGACGGTACCGAAATTCTGAGCGAACCGACCGGCGAGGCGCCACTGTCGAAGACGCTCTCGTCCGCCTCGGCCAGATCGTCGAGCACCTTGCCGACCTGCTCGACGTACGTAATACCGGCGTCCGTGAGGCTGACCTTTCTCGGTGTGCGGGTCAGCAGCGCGGTACCCAAGGAGGCCTCCAGCGAGTCCATCAACCGCGTAACCGATGAGGTGGCCACCCCAAGACGTTGTGCGGCCTTTGAAAAGCCGCCGGCATCGGCCACTTCCAGCAGCGTATTCAGGGCGAGGATTTTGTCCATGATTGGTCTTATTGACGGTTTGATTGCGAAAAACGCAACACTCGCTTGCATTTTAGACTCATTCTATAAATTCAACGCAACGCATAAGCTGCATCCGTTATCTAGTGAGGGGTGCAACATGCAAGCCGTTCAGGTCGAGGTCAATTACGACAAAGTGCTGCGCACGCCGAATACACGTCTCGCGCATCGTCTGCTGTCCGCCGTCGGCAATCAGGAGATCGACGCAGCGCGTGCTCGCGCCGACAGGCTCGGCATTCAGGCAGTACCCACCATTCCGATAGACGACCGTGTCATCAGCGGCGCGCAGCCGCCCGTCGTCTTCGCCAGCGCCCTGCGGTCCGCAGGGCAAAGGAGCGCAGCATGAGGTCCCTTGAAAAACCCCGCGCGATCATAGTCGGCGGCTCGCTCGGCGGACTGCTCTCGGCCACCACCTTGCGGGCGGCCGGCTGGCAGGTCGAGGTGTTCGAAACATCGCCGAATGAGCTGGAAAGCCGTGGTGGCGGCGTGGTGCTTCAGCCGGATGTGCTGGATGCGCTCCAGTTCGGCGGCGTCGCATTGCCGAACCCTCCTGGCGTGACGTCAGGCGAGCGCATCTATCTGGACCGCGAAGACAACTTCGTCGAACGGCTGTACATGCCGCAGATGCAGACATCGTGGAGCCTGCTGTACCGCGCCATGAAAAATGCGCTGCCCGTGGCGATCGTGCACGCAGGCGAGACCTTTGTCGAATTCCGCATGGAAGGCGAGCAGATCGTCGCGCAGTTCGAAAGCGGCCGCAGCGAGCAGGCGGATCTGCTGATCGGCGCCGACGGCATACGCTCAACGCTCAGGCGGCGCCTGCTGCCCGAGGTTGTGCCGGCCTACGCGGGCTACGTGGCGTGGCGCGGGCTCGTCGAAGAAGCCGATCTGCCACTGCACGCAGCGGACGTGCTGCGTGACCGGTTTACTTTTCAGCAGGACGAGGGGCACTCGGCCCTCGCCTATCTGATTCCGGGCGACAACGATGCGACCGCGGTCGGCGCGCGCCGCTGGAACTGGGTGTGGTACCGCAAATACAGCCGCGAAAAACTCGACGAGCTGCTGGTCGATCGTCACGGCGTTGCGCGCGCGTTCTCATTGCCCCCGGGCACGACCAAAAGCGCGGACATCGCCCAGTTGCGGGACGACGCACACGCGCTGCTCGCGCCGACCTTTCGCGCCCTCGCCGATGCGACCGATGATCCGTTCATGCAACCGATCGTCGACCTGCGCTCGTCGAAGATGGTGTTCGGCCGGGCGATCCTGCTCGGCGACGCCGCATCGGTTCCGCGTCCGCACACGGCGGGTAGCACGGCGAAGGCCGCGGCCAATGCCCATTCTCTGGCGCTTGCGTTGTCATCGATATGGCAAAGCGGCGCAACGATCGACACAGCCCTCAAGCGCTGGGAAATCCAGCAATTGCAACGCGGCAAGCTGATGACCGATCTGGGTATTTCGCTCGGCAACCGGGTGATGAACATCGCCCGCTGAGGCCCGCATTTTCCGTTTTTTTATTTCAAGGAGTTGTCATGTCAACCCAGGCATCCACCACGGCGGGCGGCACAGGCCACGTCAAAATGACACGCAGTCTGATCGCGTTGTTCGCGTTCTGTTGCGGCGCTATCGTTGCGAATCTGTACTACGCGCAACCAATCACCGAACTGATCGCACCGGACATTCACATGTCCGGCAACACAGCCAGCATGATCGTGTCGCTCACGCAGATCGGCTACGCATTCGGCCTGTTCTTTCTGGTGCCGCTCGGCGACCTGCTCGAGAACCGCAAGCTGATGATCATCACCGCGCTGGTCTCGATCGTGAGCCTCGGCGCCGCGGCTTTCGCTCATCAACCCGGCTGGTTCCTCGCGATCTCGCTGCTGGTGGGATTCAGCTCCGTGGCCGTGCAGATTCTGATCCCGCTCGCCGCGCATCTCGCGCCGGACGAGTCGCGCGGCAAGGTGGTCGGCACCATCATGAGCGGCCTGCTGCTCGGCATTCTGCTGGCGCGTCCGATCTCGAGCATGGTGGCCGGGCACTTCGGCTGGCGCGCCGTGTTCGGTTCTGCAGCGGTGCTGATGGCGATCGTCACCACCGTGCTGGCGCTGACTATTCCGCCGCGCCAACCGGAACACAAGGCCACCTACTTCGAACTGATCGGCTCGCTGGGTCATCTGGTCCGCACCATGCCGGTTCTGCGTCACCGCTCGTTCTATCAGGGGCTGATGTTCGCTTCGTTCAGTCTGTTCTGGACCGCGATCCCGGTCGAGTTGACGCGGCATTTCGGACTCTCGCAAACCGCCATCGCCATCTTCGCGCTGGTGGGTGCGATCGGCGCAACTTCTGCGCCGGTGGCCGGACATCTGGCCGATAAGGGTCACACAGTACGCGCGACGCTGATTGCACTCGTGGTGGGTGCCGTCGCTTACATGCCGGCGTTGATCCATCCGGCGTGGGGCGTGTTCGGGCTGGTCGTGACCGGCATCGTGCTTGATTTCGCTGTGCAGATGAATATGGTGCTCGGCCAACGCGAAATCTATGCGTTGCATGCGGCAAGCAGAAATCGCCTGAACGCGCTGTATATGACCAGCATCTTCGTGGGCGGTGCATTCGGTTCGGCGCTCGCGAGCCCGCTCTATGAACACGGTGGCTGGCCGCTCGTCGCCGGTGCTGCCACGGCCTTCCCGCTCATCGCGCTCGCGCACTATCTCGCGATCGGCCGTCCGCACGCTGCCCGCATCGCCTGATTGGCTCTTCGCTTCTGAACCCGGACGGCTCGCCCGAGTCCGTCCGCGTCGGGTTAACAAGTTTTCAGTGTGGCTTCAGGAAATTCCCTGACATCGGCGATACGCTGATCAACATCGTCGTTCCAGCTGAGCGACGTTCAATCGTTTGATTCAGAATTTCTCCAACAGGTGCATGAATGACTCGCAAGTCTAGATTGCTGGCGATGGGCGGCGCGGTCATCGTGGCCGCGCTGATCGTCGTCGCATTGCTGATGTGGAAGCCCGCCATCGCACCGATCAGTCCGCCGCCGGCGTCGTCGTTCGACGCGCAGACCCGGCTCGCCGGCGCGCGCGTCGTGGCGCTAGGCGACTGTATCGTGTGTCACACCGCGAAGGGCGGCAAACGGTTCGCCGGGGGCCTGCCGCTCGCCACCCCGTTCGGCACCATCTACGCGACCAACCTCACGCCCGATGTCGACACCGGCATCGGCAGCTGGTCGCTCGAAGCCTTCACGCGAGCGGTGCGCCACGGCGTCTCGCGCGATGGTCACCTGCTCTATCCCGCGTTTCCCTATATTCACTTCACGCGCATGTCGGATGGCGATATTTCGGCTGCCTACGCCTATCTGATGACGCGCGAGCCGGTGAACGCGACCGCCCCCGCCAACGCCCTGATCTTTCCGTTGAACTTCCGGCCTTTGCTGGCCTTCTGGAACATCCTGTTCCTGCACGCCGGCGAGGAGACAGCGGATGCCTCAAAAGATGCGGAGTGGAATCGCGGCAAGCTGCTGGTGGACAGCCTCGGTCACTGCGCCTCGTGTCATTCGCCGCTCAATGCGATCGGCGGTGAAAAGATGGGCCATGCATTCGACGGCGGCATCGTCGACGGCTGGGAAGCGCCCCCGCTGAACGCACTCGGCGCGGCGCCGAAGCCGTGGACCCAGGAACAGCTCGTGACCTATCTGCGCAGCGGCCGCGCCAGCGAACACGGCGCGGCGGCCGGCCCGATGCTGCCCGTCACGCGCGACCTCGCTACAGTGCCGGAAGAGGACGTACGGGCGATTGCCACTTACATTCTGTCGATTCAGAAGGCGCAACCGGCCGTCGTGAATGCCGCTGCCGAGGGCGCGGCGCATGCCGCTCAAACGAATCAAGCGGATCAAGCCGACGCATCGCCTGCTGCGCAACGCGGTGCGATCCTGTTCGGCGCATCGTGCGCGCAGTGCCACGGCCCCGCCGCGCCAATGCAATCGATCGGCGAGCGCCCCACGCTCGCGTTCAGCACCGCCGTCAACGCAACCACACCACGCAACGCCGCCCAGATGATTCTCAGCGGCAACGGCTGGCACGGCGAAGACAGCATGAACTACATGCCGTCCTTCAGCGAAATCTACAGTGACCAGCAGATCGCCGACCTGGTGTCCTATATCCGCGCAACGTATTCGCAGCGCGGCGAGTGGAAGGACGTCGAGGAAACGGTGGCCCAGGTCAGAAAGGAGAATAACGCGCGATGATCAACCTTACCGTCAATGGCGTGCAGCACGCGCTCGATATCGATCCGTCGACGCCGCTGCTTTACGCACTGCGCAACGACCTGCACCTGCACGGCGCGAAGTTCGGCTGCGGTCTTGGACAATGCGGCGCGTGCACGGTGATCGTGGGCGACCAGGCCGCCTTTTCCTGCCTGATGCCCGTGTCGTCGATCGGCAATCGCCCCGTGCGCACGATCGAAAGTCTCGGCACTGCCGAGCATCCCGGTGCGCTGCAAAAGTCGTTTATCGAGCATCAGGCCGCGCAGTGCGGTTATTGCATCGCCGGCATGATCATGCGCGCCCAGGCGCTGCTCGACCATAATCCGCGGCCGACCGAAAGCGAACTGCGCGATCACATGGAGCCGAATCTTTGCCGTTGCGGCACCCACATGCGCATCCTTGCCGCGATCCGCGAAGTCGCGCACCTGCCCGCGCCCGACGCTGCGCCCACCTCGCCTCACGGCGTGGCGACCCACGGAGGCATGTCATGAGCGTCAAGGAAGACGATTTCAGCGAGGGACGCCGCCGCTTCATGGTGTCCGGCGCGCTGGTGGTGAGCTTCAGCCTGTTCCCCGGCATCAAGGCAATGGCCCAGGAGGTGATCGCCGACGAAGGCGCCGCCGTGCACGTCGCCAAAGCGACCGAGACGCTCGCGGGCAGCCTGAAGACCAATCCGTTTCTCGATGCGTGGATCAAGATCGATCCCGCGGGCAAGGTGACCGTCTACACCGGCAAGGTGGAATTAGGCACCGGCGTGCGCACTGCCCTGCTGCAGATCGCCGCCGAAGAGCTGAACATGGCGCCTTCGCTGATCACGTTCCTGACCGCCGATACGGGCGCCTCGCCGGACGAAGGACTCACTGCGGGCAGCCACACCATCGTCGACAGCGGCAGTGCCTTGCTGAACGCGTCCGCCCAGGTGCGCGGCCTGCTCGTCGAGGCGGCGGCCAAACATTTCGGTGTCGAGAGCAGCGTGCTGAAAGTTCAGGACGCGGTCATCAAGACGCCCGACGGCCGCACGATGACTTATGGCCAGGCCGTTGGCGCGGTCGATCTGCATCGTATGGCCACGCCGGCCTCGCCGTTGAAGGACCCCGCCACGTTCGTGACCATCGGCACGTCGTTGCCGCGCCTCGACATTCCAGGCAAGGTGACAGGCGGCGCGAGCTATGTGCAGGACATGTCGATGCCGGGCATGCTGCATGCCCGGGTCGTGCTGCCGCCGGTCTATGCCGCGAAGCTGCTGAAGACCAATACGCCCGACATTCTGAAGATGCCGGGCGTGGTCAAGGTGATCAGGGACGGCAGCATGCTGGCGGTGGTCGCCAAAGGCGAATGGCAAGCGGTGCAGGCGCAGCGCGCGCTGGCCGCGGGAAGTCAGTGGAGCGCCGGACGCACATTGCCCGACCCGGCTGCAGTACACCGCGATCTGAAGACGATTTCCACGCAACACATCGAGATCGCGAATACGCACAATGCGGCCGGCGCGCCCGTCAAGACGCTGAGTGCGAAGTACACCAAGCACTACATGCTGCATGGTTCGATCGGCCCGTCCTGCTCGGTCGCGCAGTTCAAGGACGGCACCATGACGGTCTGGACGCACTCGCAAGGCGTCTATCCGCTGCGCGATGCGCTCGCGGAAATGCTGTCGCTGCCGAAAGAGAATGTGCGCTGCGTTCATGTCGAAGGATCGGGCTGCTATGGGCACAACGGCGCGGACGACGTAGCATCGCACGCCGCCCTGATCGCCCGCGAGATGGCGGGCCAACCGGTTCGTGTGCAATGGATGCGCGAACAGGAACATACCTGGGACCACTTCACACCCGCGATGGTCACCGAAGTGAGCGCATCGCTGGACGCGAGCGGCAGCATCGTCAACTGGGACTACGCGCTGTGGAGCAGCTCGCACAACGAGCGGATCGTCAACGCGGGCCGGCTCCTTCCCGCACAAATGCTGGAGAAACCGTTCGTGCCGGCGCCGTCGGTGCCGATGATGCAACCCGAAGGCGGCGGCGACCGCAACGCGATTCCGCTGTACGCGTTCCCCAACATGCATGTGATGAACAACTTCTCGCCGACCATGCCGTTGCAAACATCGGCAATGCGCTCGCTCGGCGCGCATATGAACGTCTTCACGATCGAGACGTTCATGGACGAGTTGGCCGCCGCAGCCGGCGCCGACCCCGTCGCGTTCCGGCTCAAGCATATGCAGGATCCGCGCGCCCGTGACGTGATCCGGCTCGCGGCCGAGAAATTCGGCTGGCCGCGCGCGCCGCGCAAGGCCAATCACGGCGTCGGCTTTGCGTTTGGCAAGTACAAGAACCTGATGGCGTATGTGGCGATGGCCGTGGAGATATCCGTGGTGCCCGAGACGGGCCAGGTGATTCTCGAACACGCCGAAGTCGCGGTTGACGCGGGGCAGATCGTCACCCCCGACGGCATCCGCAACCAGATCGAGGGCGGTGTGATTCAATCCACCAGTTGGACGCTCTATGAACAATTGCAGTTCGACACATCGCGCATTCGCAGCTTCGACTGGAGCAGCTATCCGATCCTGCGGTATTCCGCCGTGCCGCGCAGTTTGAACGTGCATCTGATCAACCGGCCGGGTGCGCCCTTTCTCGGCGCCGCGGAAGCATCGATGGGTCCGACCGCCGGCGCACTCGGCAACGCGTTGTTCGATGCAACCGGAAAGCGCCTGCGCGACATGCCCCTGGGGGGCGATAGCCTGCGCCGGCTGATTGACGCATAAAGAATCCGCACGACGCCGCCTGCAACGGATGAATCTGCCTCGCGGACATAAGCACATGAGGTTTCTACAAGGAGCAAGCCAGTGATCATCGATCTATCGGGCAAGACCGCCATTGTTAGCGCATCCACGGGGGGCATCGGCCTCTCGATCGCCGCGGGGATCGCGGCGGCGGGCGCGGATACCCTTGTCAACGGACGCAAACAGGAGGCCGTGGACCGGGCCATCGACGCCATTCTCAAGTCTGTTCCCGCCGCCAAACTACGCGGTTTTGCCGGCGACCTCAGCACGATCGAGGGTTGCGACGCGCTAGCGAAAATCGTGCCGCAAACGGACATCCTCGTGAACAACCTGGGCGTGTACGGTCCCGGCGACGTGTTCACCACCACCGACGACGACTGGGAGCGCTATTTCCAGGTCAATGTGATGTCCGGCGTCAGGCTGACGCGCAACTACCTCAAGGGCATGACGGAACGCAAATGGGGGCGCGTCGTGTTCATTTCGTCCGAATCGGGACTGAACATTCCCCCCGATATGCTCGCGTATGGCTTCTCGAAGACCGCGCAACTGAGCATCGCGCGCGGCATCGCCAAGCAGGTGGCCGGCACGGGCGTCACGGTGAACGCCGTGCTGCCGGGGCCCACCTTGTCGGACGGCTTCCGTGCGATGGTGGAAGAAACAGCGAAGGCGCAAGGCAAAACGGTCGAACAGGTCGGCATCGAGTTCGTGCGCACGCACCGCCGCAGTTCGATCATTCAGCGGCCGGCAAGCACTGAGGAAATCGCCAACATGGTGGTGTATGTGTGCTCGCAGCAGGCTTCGGCGACCACCGGCGCGGCGCTGCGGGTGGACGGCGGCGTGGTGGATACGATTGCGTGAGCGGTGGATATTCGCGTGAGCGGCGGACGCGTGCGTCCGCCGGTTTTCGTCATGGCCGATAGCCGGGTTGACAGAAGCCGCTAGTAGAACCCTCTCTCCCCTTCCGGCCGCGTTTTGAAGCGCTTGTGCACCCAGTAGTACTGCTCTGGAATCTGCGGAATTTCTGCTTCGAGCCACTCGTTCATCCGGCGCGCGTCGGCATAGTCATCGCCGCTCGGATAGTTGTCCCATGGCTTGAACACCTTTAAGCGATACCCTCTGTAGCCCGGCAGCACCTCGCCGATAAACGGCACCACGCGCGCATGACCGGCACTGGCAAGACGGCCGGTCGCCGTGAGTGTGCATGCCGGCACGCCAAAAAACGGCACGAACGTCGAGTTACGCGTGCCGTAATCCATGTCCGCGCCGAGCATCACCGGCTTGCGATCGCGCAGCCAGCGCAACACGATTCGCGCGCTGTCGGCACGGCTTGCCATATGAGAGCCGAAGCGCCCGCGCTGCTCAATGGCCACCTTATCCAGCAGCGGATTCGAGATCGGCTGATAGAGCGCGCCGCATTGCCGCTGCAACGCGTGATTGATAAAAATCGAGCCTGCCTCGATGCCGACAAAATGCGCGCCCAACAATAGCGTCGGCGGCATATCGGGATCGAGCAGATCGATTTCGCTGTCGACCTGCACCAGCTTTTCGAGCTTTGCCGCCGACCCGAACCATTGAACGCTCCGTTCAACGTAGCTGCGGATGACATGACGAAAATGCAGCCCCGCAACTTCATTGCGACGGGCTGCGTCCCAGTGCGGAAAGCACAGGCGCAAATTGGTGTGGACCACCCGCTTGCGCCCGCTCGGAATCTGGTACAGAAGCCAACCGAGGCCGTCCCCAAAGCGGGCCACAAGACCGTATGGGAGGATCGCCAGAAGTTTCAGGAACCCGATAGCGAGCTGGGTGCTCAATCGCGTTAGCATTAAATCGTTCCTTCGCCGAAATAAAATGACCAACCTGCCGCAGATTCCATCTCGCATCCCGCGGCGGCGCGAGGCCGGGTTTGACAGCCCAGACCAGACCGGGCATCGTTTGACTCCATCCTGGTCTCGCGAGAATAAATTCGCGCTATCTTTTCCTGAAGACTTCTGAAGGATGGACGCGGGCCGCCACCGGCCCCCACTCAGTGCGACAATCGGAGCTATTGGATCGCGGACGACTCAGGGCCAGGGCCGTCGCGATCGGGCTACTACCGCAGGAATAATAAATGAAGCTTTCATTTGAAGTATTGGAAGCACTCGACGCAATCGATCGCACCGGTACGTTCGCGGAGGCGGCCGAACTTCTGCATCGTGTGCCTTCGTCACTGAGCTATCTGGTGCAGAAGCTGGAGAGCGATCTCGAGGTCACCCTGTTCGACCGGAGCGGCCGGCGGGCGAAATTCACACACGCCGGGCGCGTGGTGGTCGAGGAAGGCAGACGTCTGCTGCAAGGCGCCGAAGAGCTCGAGCTCAAGGCAAAACGCGTGCAACACGGTTGGGAAGCGGATCTGCGCATCTGCATCGACGAGATCCTGCCGTTCGACGCGATCTGGCCATACGTCCATGCGTTTTACGACGCGAACATGGAGACGCGCCTGCGCCTGTCGCGCGAAGTGCTGGGCGGCACGTGGGACGCCCTGGTCACGCGGCGGGCCGACCTCGTGGTGGGCGCCGCGGGCGATCCGCCCAACGTACCCCATCTCGTCACCCGGCCGATCGGATCAATGCGGCATGTTTTCGTGGTAGCGCCCAATCATCCGCTCGCGGCGCTTCCCGAACCGCTGACGCTGGAAACGGTTGCGCGCTATCGCGGCGCCGTTATCGGCGATACCTCGCGCGAATTGATGCCGCGCACCGTCGGCGCCGCCGCTACGCAGAACTGTCTGACGCTGCCCACGCTCGCCGGCAAACTCGCCGCGCAACTCGAAGGACTCGCTGCCGGCACCATTCCCGAGTGCCTCGCGGCAGCGCCAATCGCGCGCGGCGAACTTGTCGCCAAGCAGGTCTTCGGCATGCGCGAAGTGACGCACTTTTATATGGCCTGGCGCGAAGACGAAACCGGCCAGGCGATGCGCTGGTGGATCGATCGGCTCGACTCGCCCGACCTCGTCGAGCGTTTCGTCAGCCATCTATACGCGTGACAGCGGCTGCTGCGTGTCAGGCGCCGATACAGGCGAGCCAGACGTCCCTCTCACCCACGGCGGCGATTCTTGCCTCCAGTTCGCTCAGCAAGGCGCGGCCGTTCTGAACATCGGGGTCGGCCGGGTACCTGCTCAAGCGAGCCAAGGCGCGCGACAACAACCTGCGCGCCTCGCCCAGACGATCCTGCTCGATCCAGAGCCGCGTGAGACTACTCGCGGCGCGCAGCGCGAGAACAGACGCGCTCTGCCGGCGTGCCGAATCCAGCGCGCTCGTGAACCACGCCGCGGCATCCGCGTCCCTGTGCAAGGCGCGCATCACATCGCCCTTTGCACGGCATAGCTCGGCGTAATACCAGCGCTCCCCCGTGTCCTCGCAATGCTGCAAGGCTTCGTCGATCACGGTCAACGCCTCGGTGTACTGTTCCGCACGCATCAGCGCGCGTGCGAACTGACAGAGCAGCATGGTCAGTTGCGCCAGAAAGTCGATGTGACGAAGTTCGTCCAGCGCGTTGCGAAATTGCGCCAGGCTGGGCGGCTCTTCGCCGGAGAGCGAATACAGATACTCGTCATAGCATGCACAGCACGTGTGCCAGATGGACAGCGATACGCGCGACGAGGTGCTCTTCAGCATCTCGAGCCCGCGTTCTGCCGCCGCGCGATCGCCCGTGAGCAATGCAAGCGGCACAAAAACGTCGCCGAGCACATAGCAGGTCACGAGTTCGAAATCGTGCTGAAGGGCAGCCTCCAGCGCCTCGCCCGCAAGCCGCATTGCCCCTGCCGTGTCCCCCAGCGCCCACGTCACGCGCGCGAACAGCGCCCGCGCGACGATCGCCTGGTCGAACCTGAAGCCGATCGTGTTCCACCGATGATCCGCGGGCACCCACGCGCTCAACATCTCTTCGAGGTTCCGGCGAGCCATGCGCTGCTCGCCGGCGTAATGCAGCGCAACGCCTTCCATGCGTCGGCCGATCAGGCTGTGCGTCGGGTCGGTGAACTGGCCGGCCAACGCTTCGAAGCGCCGCGCCACGACCAGCGCCTGACGCGCCTCGCCGGCCGCCTGATACGAGTGCCGTAGTCCGCACAACGCGCGCGTTTCAAATCCGGCGTGACCTGCGGCAACGGCAAGCGCCAACACCTCGGACCATGCTTCCATCGTCTGCGGAGTCGGACCCTGGGTATAGACCAGCGCAGCCGCCCAGCTCGTGGTCAGCCTCAAGCGCGCTTCGGGCGGAAAGCTCGACGTGTTTGCATCACGAGCGGCATCAAGCGCGACGCGCGCGCGGCTACGGCATTCGTCGACCAGTGCAAGATCGAACAGATACGGGACGACGATCGAGGCAAGCTCGATGCCGACCCCATGATCGCCCGTGGCCGAAAAAGCCCAGTCGAGCGCGGCGCGTACGTTGCCGATTTCACGTGTGAAATCCGCCAGATCGTCTTGCAGCGACGTCACCATCAGTTCGTGCCGCACGCGCTTGAAGCGTTCGCAGAACGACTTTGCGTGGGCAAGCGCGGCGGCGCCACGCTCGCCGTTGTCGTCGAGTCGCTGCAGCACATAGGCACGCGTGGTTTCCAGCAGACGATACCGCGGCGAAGCGCTGCCGTCGGCGCGGATCACCAGCGACTTCGACACGAGGCCACTCAGCGCATTCAGCACTTCCGTTTGTGTCAGGCCGAGTTGCGCGCCGACGTAGTTGGCCGAATCGAACGTGAATGCATCGACGAACATGCCGAGCCAGCGCAAGATGGCGCGTTCGCTGTTGTCGAGCAGGCGGTAGCTCCAGTCGAGTGTCGCCTTCAAGGTCTGATGGCGCGGCAACGCCGTCCTGTACCCTCCCGACAGTATCCGCAAGCGGTCGTCGAGCCGCGCCGCCAGCACATCAAGGCCGAGGATGGCGGCACGCGCCGCCGCCAGTTCGATGGCGAGCGGAATGCCGTCCAGATGCCGGCAGACCTCCCCGGTCAGAAAGACGCTGCGTTCGTCGGACGAAAATTGCGGATCGGCAGCGCGGGCGCGGGCGAGAAACAATTGGACCGCACTCATTTGCAAGACGTCATCGCCTGGATTTTCGGGGCTGGGCACCTCGAGCGACAGAACCGGATAGACGATTTCGTCACGCACCCGCAGCGCTTCGCGACTCGTGGCCAGCACCCGCATGGTCTCGCCGGCTGCCGCCAGCGCCTCCGCCATCGAGGCGGCCGCGTCGATCACGTGCTCGCAATTGTCCAGCACGATCAACAGGCGCTTGCCCTTTATCTCATGCGCGATCTGCGCAAGCGAAAGGCCGGTCGAAGAGATCTTCATGCCGAGCGCCATCGCAAGGGCATCCAGCGCAAAGCGCGGTTCCGACACTGGCGCTAGCGACACGAACGCCACACCGTCGGTAAGGCGCGGCAGCATCTGTCTTGCCGCTTCGATAGCGAGGCGCGTCTTGCCGATGCCGCCCGAGCCGACGAGCGTCACGATCTGCGCGGCTTCGATGTTGGCCAGCACGTCCGCGACGGCGCATTGCCGCCCCACCAGCGGCGATGCATAGAGAGGAAGATTGTGCGTATTGGAATTGGACAGGAGCGCGGTGAAGACGCCCTCTTTCGCATCGGCGATCCCGGCGGGCGCCGCCGACTTCACGGCCATTCGATAGCCGCGGCCCGGCACCGTCACAATGCGGCCGCGATCCGCGCCCAGCGCCTTGCGTATCGCCGCAATGTGCACCTGCAGGTTGTTTTCCTCGACGATCGTGTTGGGCCAGACGTGCCGCATGATCTCCTCCTTGGAGACCAGCGCGCCTTCGGCGGCGATCAGCAATTCAAGGACGTCAAAGGCGCGGCTGCCAAGACGGACCGATTCGCCATGCGAGCGTATTTCTCGATGCTCGATCGAAATTTGGAGTTGGCCAATTTGAATCATCGCAAGCTCACGAATCCATGAGAGTGAATCGATTGAGCGACGGCCTTACTTAGGTCACGATCATCTGTTCTTCGGGTTGTCAGGTCAGGACGGACGCGTGGGCAACCGGAACCCGAAAAGCTTCCTGAGGACAGGCTTATCCGGATCGTCAGATCGGGAAAATACTACGTCAGTTCGAGCCGCTCAACGGTGCAAAATTTTGATGATCAAATCGAATTTTTTGAAGCTTCGATCATACAGGACGATGCACGGCCTGTTGCGGGTCGCCCGCTAGTCTTTCCACTGCGAGCCCAGAATCAGCCCACAAAAGTTCACGCGGCAGTATTCGGGATCGATCCGCTCGAGCACGTCCGCGCCGACCGTGCCGAATGTCGATGCCGGGCGATGCACGATGCCGCGCCCGATCGCTTCGATGATCCGTTCCTTGAACCCGCTGTCCCGCGGATAAGCCTGCAGTATGTCGTCGCGCTGCGCTCGCGTGTACGCATTCAGGTTCTCCGCGAGCAAGTCCGTGCGCACCGCCTCGGAAAGCACCCGTGCCAGCAGCGAGCCATGTGCCGGAATACCGGGCGTCATGTGCAACGCGATCGCATGCCAGACGTCGCTCTGCTCAGCGGCAGGCGCGCCATGGCGCTGCAGAAACGTACGCGCGGCGTTGGCGCTGTCCACTTCATAGCGCAGTTGCGAATGTACGTATACCGAACTGAGACCGACACTTGCGAACATCGCGGCGACATACAGCGTGTCCGGATCGCATACGAGCCGCTCGCGTTCGAGCGTCAACGACGCGAACAGGAACACGCGCGCCGCATGCCCGGCCAGGACATCCGGCAGGCACGCGTGCACGGCGTCCGCAGCCGCCACGGCAATCGGACTTCGCGGAATTGGAACGCCGGCAACGATGTCCGGGGAGTTTGCAAGGCTTGGTGTCATGCAGCGAGTGAGGTGGAGTGCGTTCTTGCAGCGACTCACGTGCGCCGGCTCGCCGGCGTTCGCAAAAACCATGCAATACAGTAGCGTCCGGCACCGCCGATCACGATCGTGCCGAACAGGATCAGCAGCATCCACGCGAACTGCGCCTGATCGAGCGTCCACTCGGGATGCACCAGCGTAAGCGCCATCAGGGTGATCACAATAATCGGCAACGCGGCGAGCCGTGTCGCAATGCCCACAATCATCAGCACGGGGCACAGCACCTCGGCAAAGATCGCGAAGCAGAGCGTGAACGTCTTGCCGACGTGCAGCGGGTCTTCGATCGCCGCCAGTTGACTTGAGTAATGCATGGCCTTCGGCAGACCGTGCACGATCAGCACCAGCACGCTGGCCGCGAGACGCAGGAAGAGCAGCGCGGCGTCGGCCGTGCATGACGGTATCGGTGCGGACGCCAGTTCGGACGCCAGTTCGGATTCGAGGCGGTTCATCGAGGCTGCCCTACCGCTCACAACGCGAAGCAACTGCGACCGCGCGCGCTCCGCCATGTTGTCGAGTCGCTCGGCGGCACGTCGCTATGCCGGACGCAAGTAATTCGGATGCCATGAAACGCTCCATGTGCGCGGGATGCGATGAACTGGCACGGTTGCGCGAGGCCGCCGTGCTGCATTCCGGTTGAGATGAACAAGCCAGCCGGCACAGGCATCGCCCGGGCGATACCGGCGGTTGACCTGCGCTTGAGACGCGCGTGTTCCACGATGTAACGTGCCCGGCTTGAAACCGGCGCGGCATCACGGCCTGAGCAGCAGATTAGGATGAGGACGCACTAAAAGTCCTGACGACGACCTTAATTGTTCTTAAACGCAGTCGCGCACACCGCGCAAGCATTGGGCGGTGGCAGGCAAGCGGACGGCAGGCCGAGGATGGGCACTGCCGCAAACAGACGGGGCATATAGCGATGCTGCCGGCGCAGAACGCCGGCAGCATCAATCTTCACAGCCTGACTTGACCTTATCTGGCTTCGCCCCGCCCCAACTTACGACTCGAGGAAGGCCAGAAGATCGGCATTGACGCGATCCGCTTCCGTCGTGCACATGCCGTGAGGTGCGCCCGGGTAAACCTTGAGCGTGGCGTTCTTGATGATTTGCGCCGACTTACGCCCGGAGTCATCCAACGGCACGATCTGATCGTCATCGCCATGCAGGATCAGCGTCGGTACATCGATCTTCTTGAGATCCGGCGTGTAGTCGACCTCGGAGAATTGCTTGATGCACTCGTATTGACCGAGCACCGAGCCCATCATCCCTTCGCGCCAGAATTCGTCGATCACACCTTGCTGGACTTTTGCATTGGGCCGGTTATAGCCGTAGAACGGCACCGCGAGGTCCTTGAAAAACTGCGACCGGTTGTTCGCGGTGTTGGTGCGAATACCGTCGAAGACCGACATGGGCAGCCCCGTCGGATTGGCCTCGGTCTTCACCATGATCGGCGGCACTGCGCCGATCAGGACCATCCTGGCAACTCGTTTCGTTCCATGACGGCCGACGTAGTGGGAGATTTCCCCGCCCCCCGTGGAGTGGCCGACGAGCGTGGCGCCCTTGAGATCGAGTGCGTCGATGACGGCAGCAAGATCGTCCGCGTAGGTGTCCATGTCGTTACCGTGCGCGGTTTGGCTCGAACGGCCGTGTCCCCGGCGATCGTGAGCGATCACGCGATAGCCCTTCTGCACCAGAAACAGCATTTGCGCGTCCCACGCATCGGCGTCGAGCGGCCAGCCATGCGAGAACACGACTGGGCGGCCCGAGCCCCAATCCTTGTAGTAAATCTGTGCGCCGTCCCTGGTCGTTACGAAGTTCATGGATCGTGCTCCTGTATGTGCAAGATGATTGCCGGTTTTGTTGCCCGATGCAGTGCTTGCGGCGTTGGAAACAGCAGGAATCACCGCTGCCGCAACCGCGCCAGCTCCTGCCATCAACATGCTGCGACGCGACGCGGAAGGTGTTTCGTTTTCGGTTTTAGAGGTCATTTTGGCTTCCTTATCGTTGACGACGACATGAGTGAATTTTTTCGCGTACACGATGCGGCGCACCGGCCCCGGACCGACGCGGCATCGCGACTGATCAGCACGTTAGTGGGATCAAGCGATAAAAGTCCTGACAGCGGTCTTAAACGTTCTTAAACGTCACGCCGTATATCGGATGCTCAAGGGAGTTCGAAGAGAAGACGTGCGGCGCGGCTCAACGTAGCGCGAAGCTAACGTGAAGCTATCTTGAGGCGTGGGACGACCCGATGGCAGAAAGCGTCGAACTGCGAATCACAAACCGCGCAGCCTACGTTTCGATGCAAGGTGAAGGCCGCGAGCGCGGCGGAGTCGAGTCAGAAAATGAGAACGCGAGAAAACAGGAAAGCGAAAAAACAAAAAAGCCGTTCCGAATTTTGCATTCTGGAACGGCTCTTTAGCTACAGCTGAAGCTACTGAATTCTTTGGGGTGGCTGATGGGGCTCGAACCCACGACAACAGGAATCACAATCCTGGACTCTACCAACTGAGCTACAGCCACCACTGACATCTGTTTGACTTGCTAAGCAACTCATTGCTGAGAAACTTGGATCGCCAATGAAGAAACGAGATTATACGAACAAGAATTCCGTTTGCCTAGTCCTTTATTCAAAAATTTCGACGGGCTCACGCAGATGCTGTCTTGCCTCGTTGAAGATGCTCAGATCGCGCGCCGCGAGACGCTTGCTATCGGACAACACACGGCGCCATCCACGCGCACCGGCTTCACCTCGGTAGAGGCCGAGCGCATGACGCGTGATCGCACCAAGGTACGTGCCGCACGCCATTTCAGCCGCGCAATAGTCGATCAGCTTCGCCTCGACCTGCTCGCGCGTGAGCGGCGCATCCGTGGAGCCGTAGAAGCGTGCATCGACGTCGGCCAGCACATAGGGGTTGTGATAGGCCTCGCGCCCGAGCATCACGCCGTCGATGTGCTGGAGATGCGTCTCCACTTCATGGAGCGTCTTGATGCCGCCATTAATGATGATCTCCAGATGCGGAAAGTCGCGCTTCAACTGATAGGCGTATTCGTATTTGAGCGGCGGAATCTCGCGGTTCTCTTTCGGGCTCAGGCCCTTGAGAATCGCGTTGCGCGCGTGCACGACGAACACATTGCAACCGGCGTCCGCGACCGTGCCGACGAAGTCGCGCACGAAGGCATATTCTTCCACCGCGTCGACGCCGATCCGGTGCTTGACCGTCACCGGGATTGACACGGCGTCGCGCATTGCCTTCACGCAATCGGCGACGAGTTGCGGCTCATTCATCAGGCAAGCGCCGAACGCACCCCGCTGCACGCGCTCCGACGGGCAGCCGCAGTTCAGATTGATCTCGTCATAGCCCCACTGCTCGCCCAGCCTGGCCGAACGCGCGAGGTCGTCGGGCTCACTGCCGCCGAGTTGCAAGGCAACCGGTGCTTCTTCGGGCGTAAACGCCAGATGGCGCGGCACATCGCCGTGCAGCAACGCGCCGGTGGTGACCATTTCGGTGTAGAGCCACGTATGCCGCGATATCACGCGATGCAACGAACGACAGTGGCGATCGGTCCAGTCCATCATGGGGGCGACGCTCACGCGGCGCGGACTGGGAGTTTGAGCTGAAGACATGGGGCGGCCGGACGGCTTGAATCAAACCGCAATTTTACCGCAAGTGGCCAACTACCCTTGAAACGCCGCTGACAAGCCGGAATTTCCCCCCAAACACCACCGATAACCCGCTCTTCCAACCGGGTTTTTCAATGCCGAAAATGCTTGGTCGACGGGGTCAGACCACCGTGAACGCCGGTCGCATAACCCTCTGACCGATTATTTCAGTGGCAAGAACAGTAATTTCAGATTATCGGTACAAAGTTTCGATAGTAGGGGTATACACTGCCTTCCATCGACGTTGCAGATACCACCCATCGGCCCCTGCGACGCCTTCCTGAAATGAAATCGAAACGTTACCGGAGTCATACCATGAAGACCAAGCTCATCGCCGCCCTGTTGGTTGCTGTTTCTGCCTCGATCGCTGCCCCCGCATTCGCTAGCGGCTACGGCCCGGCACCGTTCTATCGTCCGTCGGTCGGCGCACCGGCTTCGCAACAAGGCCAGAGCGCGCAAACCGTCGCGGCTGAACGCGCTAACGCCGAATCGAACGCATACGGCGGCGTGAACAACGTGTCGTCGCAATCGGGTACGCGTGCACCGGCTTCCTCGGGCCCACAATCGGTTTTCTTCGGCCACTAATCTGTCGCCGCTGAAGGCTGCCGTCCACAAGACGGCAGCCGAACTGGGCGCCGCGCTTGCAGCGATGCAGGCCGGCGCCCAGTCCTGTTTACGGTCCGATTTACGGCCCGGTTTACACGGCGGCCGTGCCCGCAGCAGTCAGTCAAAAGACTCCGTCTGCATAGCGAAATGCGGAATGCGCCTGCCGGCTCACGTGGTTTCGACTATGCGGCGAGGCCGGCATCGATCGTTTCGCGCGCCGCCCTGAAGCCCGCCTGGGCCGCGGCATGCTCGGTGGACCAAAGAGTGTCGATATGCACGAGCCGCCAGTCGACCACCACAGCGTCGCCGCGCAACACCCGGAAATGCGCCTTGACGCCGGTCAGCACCTGTTCGACCGCGACTTCGATGTCGTAGTCCTGATAGCGCTCCTGGTAGTCGCCCATGTCGAGGCCCTTCGGCTCCATGATCGCCTCCGTGGTGTCTTCCGTGTGCCTGGTGGAACTGCGGCCGCACTTGCCCGCCGGGCCGTTATCGCGGCTCGGAGTACGCGGTTGCCAGCCCTCACCTGACGATCAGTCGCAATCGCCAGAAAGATACTGCCGCCCGCTGCAGGTGATTTCGACTTCGTTGCCGCTCGCTTCGGCCGCCAGCCCGCTCGCCAGCAATTCCGCCGTAACGGATTGCGCAAACTTCGGCATGGGCTGTCCGACGCCGACATCGTTCAGGCGCCGCAAAGCTTCAACCGCTTCAGGACTTAATGACTTCGACATGGCCGTCTCCGTCGTGACGCTGAATTTATCGTAGCAAGTTTTGCGGCCACTCGCAGGGGCGGGTCGAAGTACGGGGGCTGCGTAACTCGCGAATTTCCCGCGCAACGCCAGGTCTATCCCACAAGCGGGACGGCAGCAGATGCGGCAAGCGGCATCGGAAAGGAGGTCGAGATGGAGCGAAGCAGAATGGCAACGCTGACAGCGTGCGTCGCGTTCGCGGCGTTCAGCGCGAGCGGCACGGTGGCGTTCGCACAAACGTCAAAGCCGGCACTAAAGGCACAGGGGGTACAGATGGCACCGCAAAATGGCGGCGCATCGATGGTCAAGCCGCCCGAGGCATCCCCGGGCTCGGGCGGTTCGAGCAATCCGGACAATATGCCGATCAAGCGTCCGCGCCAACCGACCAACGACAAGATGATGCACGAGCCGCCCGCCAGCGCGGCCAACGCAAAATAGCGTCGGCACGCGTGGCGGTGCGAACGGTACACCAAGGCCTACAAACGCGCGATCGACACCTCCGTCGACTTCACCAGCGCGATCACCTCCGAGCCGACCTGCAAGTCGAGTTCGTCGACCGAGCGCGTGGTGATCACCGAGGTGACGATGCCAAACGGCGTGTCCACATCGACCTCGGACACCACCGGCCCGCGGATGATTTCCTTGACCTTGCCTTTGAACTGATTGCGTACGTTGATTGCGGAAATGCTCATGTCGAGTGACTCCAGAAAAGCGATAGAAAACAGTCAGTCAAGGGGTATCAGACGGCCCAGCGAACGTCTGTCGGCCGCGTGAGGCGGCCCTCGTTACGTGCGTCATCAGCGCGATGGGACAGCGCATCGTCGTTCGGCGCCGTCTTCAGTACGCGTTGCAACACAAGTTCTTCCAGCGCGGCAAAACCGGCCGACGCACGCGCCCGCGGACGAGCAAGCGGCACCGGCTGATCGAGCGCGATGCGACCCTCTTCGATCAGCAGAATCCGGTCGCCTAGCGCGACGGCTTCATGCACGTCGTGCGTCACCAGCAGCGCGGTAAATTGATGTTCGCGCCACAAGCGCTCGATCAGCGCGTGCATTTCGATGCGCGTCAACGCGTCGAGCGCGCCGAGCGGTTCGTCCAGCAGCAGCAATTGCGGCCGATGCACCAGCGCACGCGCGAGCGCCACCCGCTGACGCTGACCGCCCGAAAGCTGCGCGGGCCAATCGTTGGCGCGCTCCAGCAGACCGACTTCGTCGAGCACGGCGCGCGCATCGTCACGGGCGCTGCGGCCGAGGCCGACCATCACGTTTTGCAGCACGCTCTTCCAGGGCAGGAGCCGCGCGTCCTGAAACATGATGCGGGTGTCGAGCGGCCGGCCGTCTTCGGCACGCTTTTCGAGCACGCCCGACGTGGTCTTTTCCAGACCCGCGACCAGACGCAGCAAGGTCGATTTCCCGCAACCGCTGCGGCCGACAATGGCCACGAAGCTGCCGCGCTCGATCGACAGATCAAAATCGGCCAGCACCTGGCGCTCGCCATACTGCTTGCCGACGCCGCGCAGCTCGACCGAATAATCGGCGGACCGGCTTGCGTCGTTGCGCGCCGATGCCCCCGCCGCCAGGGGCACGACGCCCACGCGATGCTGATCGCGCGCCGGGTCCGCGCGGTCGAAGCCGGCAGCCTCGTCCGCGTCGTGATCGACGGTGCGCGGTTGCGCCAGTTCGGCTTCGAGATCGCTGCCCGCGATACCGCCGAACGATGCCGACAAGGTCGTTGCGCTCATGTTTTCGCTCCTCGTTGATAGGCCGGATGCCAGCGCAGCGACACGCGCTCGAGACTCTTGGCCAGCACGTCGGCGAGTTTGCCGAGCGCCGCGTACAGCAGGATGCCCACTACCACCACATCGGTTTGCAGGAATTCGCGTGCATTCATCGTCATGTAGCCGATGCCCGACTGCGCGGAGATGGTTTCAGCGACGATCAGCGTGACCCACATCAGCCCGAACGCGAAACGCACGCCGACCAGAATCGACGGCAACGCGCCCGGCAGAATCACATGGCGGTACAGTGCGAAACCCTTCACGCCGTAACTCCGCGCCATTTCGATCAGATTGGCGTCGACCGAGCGGATGCCGTGAAACGTGTTCACGTAGATCGGAAAGAACACGCCGAGCGCGACGAGAAATACCTTTGCCTCTTCCTCGATACCGAACCACAGGATCACGAGCGGGATCATCGCCAGCGCGGGAATGTTGCGGACCATCTGCACCGTCGAATCGAGCGCGATTTCGGCGGGTTTGAAGAGACCCGTTGCGAGGCCGAGCACGAGTCCGATGCCGCCGCCGATCGCAAAGCCGGACACCGCGCGCCACGTGCTGACCTTCACATCCGCCCACATTTCGCCGGACTGGATCAGCGACCACGCGGCCTTCACGACCGCGAGCGGTTCGGGCAGCACGCGCGTGGAGAGAATGCCGCTCCGCGCCGCGAATTCCCACGCCAGCAGAATCGCCAGCGGCGCGAGCCACGGCGCGAGATGCCCACCGATGCGGCGCAATACGTCGAGACCTGCGCCCCGCGGCGCGGCAGGTGCCGCGCCCGCGCTTGTGCCTGCGTTTGTGCGCGGGTTTGTGCCCAGGTTTGTACTTCGTCCCGCACTCACACTAGATTGAGCCATGATGATGTCCTCATTGCTTAACCGTTAGGCGTCGTAGCCGAACCAAGCGAAAGCGCTCAGCTCGAACTCGCCGCTTTCGGCAGATAGTTGTTGCCCACGATCTCGCCGAACGGTCCCGACAGCGGACCGCCCGAACTCTTGATTTGACGGCCCGGCAGCAACGGAAACACCAGTTCGGCGAAGCGATACGACTCTTCGAGATGCGGATAGCCGGACAGAATGAACGTGTCGATGCCGAGCGCCGCATACTGGTTCATCAGCGCCGCCACCTGCTCGGGATTGCCGACCAGCGCCGTGCCCGCACCGCCACGCACGAGCCCCACGCCCGCCCACAGATGCGGATAGACCTCGAGTTCCGCGCGGCCGCCGCGCTTGCCGCCGTGCAATGCGGCCATGCGGCGCTGTCCTTCGGAATCCATCTTCGAAAACGATGCCTGCGCACGGGATATGGTGTCGTCGTCGAGCTTGCTGATCAGCTTGTCCGCGGCGGCCCATGCTTCTTCTTCGGTCTCGCGCACGATCACGTGAAAGCGAATGCCGAACTTGATCTTGCGGCCACGCGCTTCGGCACGGGCGCGAATGTCGGCGATCTTCTTCGCGACGGCCGCGGGCGGCTCGCCCCACGTCAGATACGTATCGATGTGATCGGCCGCGATGTCGTGCGCAGCCACCGACGAACCGCCGAACCATAGCGGCGGATGCGGGTTCTGCACCGGCGGATACAGCGCCTTGCCGCCCTTCGAGGTCAAATGCTTGCCGTTGAAATCGATTGCGTCGTTGGTGTGCGCGGCGCTGAGCAGCTTGCGCCAGATATGCAGGAATTCGTCGGTGATTTCATAGCGCGTGTCGTGATCGACGAACACGCCGTCGCCTTCCAGTTCGGCCGAATCGCCACCCGTTACGACGTTGATCAGCAGACGTCCATTCGACAACCGGTCGAAGGTCGCCGCCATGCGCGCCGCCAGACCCGGTGACGAAATACCCGGACGGATCGCCACCAGAAACTTCAGACGTTTGGTCGCGGCAATCAGGCTCGATGCGACGACCCATGCGTCTTCGCACGAGCGGCCGGTCGGCAGCAGCACGCCCTCGTAGCCGAGCGTATCGGCGGCGACGGCGATCTGCTGGAAGTAGTCGTAATCGGCTGTGCGTGCGCCTTGGGACGTGCCGAGATAGCGGCTGTCGCCGTGAGTCGGAATGAACCAGAACACATTCATATGCTGCTCCTGCTTTTTCGAAACTGGATTGAATTGAGACGTGTGTGACGACGGTGCGTTGGGTGAAAGCGCACACGCTGGTCGCGCGCCGCTGGTCGCGCGCCGCTGGTCGCGCACCGCTAGGCGCGCGCATCCATCCGGCACGAGAGCCGGACATGCAAGCGCAAAAAAGACGGAAAAACTGCAGTGAGGCGCGGATTAGTTTCGACAGCGCATCCGCAGGCGCGCGTGCGCCATGCAGCGGTTGAAGATCGGTATCAGGCAGGACATCGCGACAGCTTCCCTCGACCAAACGTGCGCGTGATGCGCTCGATTAAACAGGCGACGGCGGCAAACACCGTCTGCATGGAGAAGCAGTTTATGGATCGGGGCCCGGCTTTTGAACGATTTTATTTAGCTTAGGTTTTCCACTTTCGTGATTAGCCCGACGTTCAAGCATACGGATGTTGCGCCTGACCGACGCTGAAAACGGGATACCCGGCGCGATCAAATCTGAAGTGCAACACCTTCCCCGTGTAAGGTGCGCACATGCAAAAAAGAAGAACGTATCAACAGCTTCAGCCTGAAGAGCGCATGACCATTGCAAGCATGAAGCAGCAGGGTTCGAGTGTTCGGGCCATGGCCCGAACACTCGGGCGCCCGGCATCAACTGTGAGCCGCGAGCTGACCAGAAACACCTGTTCTGCCGTGGGCGATGCGTCTTCGCCGGCGCACACGCTCAGCACGAGCCAACGCGAGGCTGCGCGCCCATGTCCCAAGCTGCACCCGCAAAGCGTGTCGTGGCGCGTCGTACTCACCCTGCTGGAATGGAAGTGGTCGCCCCAGCAGATCTCAGGTACCCTCAAGCGCATGTGGCCCAACGATCCGACCCAGCACGTCTCGCACGAAACCATCTACACCACCATCTACGCGCAGCCACGCGGCGAGCTGCGCCGCCAGCTGATCGCCTGTCTGCGCCACGGCCACAGCACGCGTATGTCACGCAAGCGGGGCACTGACCGGCGCGGCCAGATCCCCGACATGGTGAGCATCCATGTGCGCCCGCCTGAGGTCGACGACCGGGTGATGCCAGGCCATTGGGAAGGCGACTTCATCAAGGGCGCCGGCAACCAGTCTTCCGTCGGCGTGCTGGTTGAGCGCAGCAGTCGCCTGGTGCTGCTGGCGAAGATGGAAGACGCCACCGCCGCCTCGGCACTGGCGGGCTTCACTGCCAAACTGAATTCGATCGCCGCCCCACTGCGCCAGAGCTTCGCCTACGATCAGGGTAAGGAAATGACCCGGCATCAGGAGCTCAGCGCGGCCACCGGCGTGCACGTGTACTTCTGCGATCCGCACAGTCCATGGCAACGCGGTACCTGCGAGAACACCAACGGGCTGCTGCGGCAGTATCTGCCGAAGGGCACTGACCTCTCCATCTACAGTCAGGACGAACTCGATGCCATCGCCGACAGCCTCAACAGCCGGCCTCGCGCTACCCATGCATTTCATTCCCCATTCGAGGTCTTCGAACGTATGCTCGCAACCGCGTCGATAACCTCAGCTTCCATTCATTAGCCCCCTGTTGCGCTTCACTCTTGAAACCGCCCCCCTATATATAATGGCGCCACATTTCCAATAATCCGGTGCAGGCCGCGCGAACCGCGCCGCCTGAGCTCTCGCGGTGCCATGCATGCAAAAACTCATCCTGCCGTTCGTCGCCGGTTTTCTGGCTTCACTGTTCTTTCATGAATCGACCCTGGCGCTGCTGCACGCAGCCGGGCTGATCGACCCAACCGGTTTTTTCGACTGCGCCGTTTTTGCCGCTCGGGCTGCCCGAGTTCATTGCGAACGCAATCTGGAGCGCGTTCTGGGCGGTGCTGATGGCGTGGCTGTTGCGCGTTGCGCCGGAGCGGCGCGCGCCCTGGGTGCCCGCCTTCGTATTCGGCGGCATTGCGTTGACGGCAGCAAGCGTGTTCGTAGTCGATCCGCTGCGCGGCATCTGGCCGAGCGGCAACATGCTGCCGCGCCTCGCGGTGGGGTTCGCCGCGAACGCGATGTGGGGCTGGGGCGCGCTGGTGTTCATGCGCGCCTTCATGGCAAGCGAAGAAGAGGATTGAGTAGGGATTGAGCGCGGGCTGAGCGTCTTTACGCCGGCTCGCAAGGCGATGCCGATCGGGCAACTGGCATCGCTTCTGCTGCTGTTGTCACCGTTGCCCGCGCTTGCTTAAGCCCGCAGATCACGCAAAGGGTGTTCGTTTGCCGGCCACGGGCTCTCGAACATCGCCGCCACATCGGCGGCATTCACGTCTTCAATGCGCGCGAAACGCCAGCGCGGCGCGTTGTCCTTGTCGATAATGCGCGCGCGAATCCCTTCGATCGTGTCGCCCTGCGCAAAGCTCGTGCGCGTCAGATCGAGATCGCAGCGCAACACATCCGCCATCGAACCCTCGGCACGCGTCACCACTTCCAGCGACACAGCCATCGACAACGGCGAACGTTCGCGCAACACAGCGATCGTCTGCTCGGCCCAATCGGCGGCCTCCCCGCCCTGCTCCTGTTCCTGCTCCAGCGAAGCGAGAATTTGCGTCATGTCAGGCAAGGCGAAATGCCGGTCGATCAACGCACGCGTGCTCGCAAGCAGCGAAGCTTCGGGTGCCGGCACGACCTGATGCGCGGCTGTCTCGCGCTCGACGCACGCCACCACGTCCGTGCCACGTTCGAACAGTTCGGAGCGCAGCGTATCGACTAGCGCGGGCAATGCCGCGTCGTCGATATAGGCGTCGGCGAGACCTGCGTAGAGCGCATCGGCTGCGCCGATCGTTTCGCCGGTGACCGCCAGATAACGGCCCAACGCGCCGGGTGTGCGCGCCAGAAACCAGCTCGCGCCGACGTCGGGAAAGAGACCGATGCGGGTCTCCGGCATCGCCATCTTTGTCGAATGGGTCACCACGCGCAGGCCGCCGGTACGATGCGCACCCTGCGAAATTCCCATGCCGCCGCCCATCACGACGCCGTTCGTCAACGCGATGTACGGCTTCGGGTAGGTAAAAATCGCATGATTGAGGCGGTATTCCTCAGTGAAAAACGCATCGCGCGCGTCGTGTTCGCCGCGCTGCGCCGACTCGTATAGAAAGCGGACATCGCCGCCCGCGCAGAACGCACGCGGATGCGCGCTGCGCACCAGGACGGCAAGCACGCCGGGATCCTCACGCCACTGATCGAGCGCGGCGTGCATTGCGCGGATCATGCCGGTCGACAACGCGTTGAGCGCTTTCGGCCTTTCCAGTTCGATGAACCCGATGCGGTTGGCTACGTAAGTCGCGACTTCGTCGCTGATGGCGGGCGAGGCGGAAATGGACATGGAGAGCTAGGCACGGTGGCGCAAAATGAATTGGAACTGAACGTTATCACGCACTCGCGGCTTTGGGCCTCGTGGCGGGTTTGGTGTCGGATTGGGTGTCGGATTGGGTATCCGCTGCGGCAGGCTTCTTTTTCCGCGAGCGGGACGCGCTCGTGACACCTCGCAGCTGCCCGGCGTCCTGTGTACCCAGCCAGGCATCGAGTGCGACACCCACCACCGTATCCAGCGGCGCGCTCGGAAACACGGGACAGGTGAGGTTCAGCGCGACGATGCCGTGCAGGGTCGCCCAGAACGCCTCCGCCCATACCCCCACCTCCATCGCCGCGGGCAGGCGCCCCGACGCTTTCAACTCCTCGATTGCGGAGATCATGATGGTCAACGCGGCGGCGTCGGGGTCGTCGTCCGATTTCGGCGGCGAGAGGCTGGCTTGTCCGGACGCGGGAGAACCCGCGGCCGCTGTTTCTGCCGCCGTGATTCCGACTGCTTCGACCGACGCTTCCCTATCCGTGAGCGCGGCCAACGGCTTGCTCGCTCCCGCCGCAGACGCAGACGCAGACGCCGCAGCCGCTGCGCCGCCCAGTGCCGCGCCCGTGTAGCTCGGATCTTCCATGAAGATCAGCCGGTAGGTTTCCCGATGCGCGACCCCGAATGCCACATAAGCACGCCCGAGCGCCTTCAAGCGCTCGGTGGGATCGGCGATCTGCGCAAGCGGCACGAACGTCTGCAGCAATTGCGCATAGCCTTCCGCGCACAACGCCTGGGCGATCTCATCGCGGCTTGCGAAGTGAAGGTACAGCGTGGCGGGCGAATACTCGATGGCGTCGGCAATCTTGCGCATTGACAACGCGGCAAAGCCTTCGCGCATCACGATGCGCCGCGCGGCATCGAGGATGCGCTCGCGCAGTGCCTGTTTCTGACGGTTTTTTCGTTCGGCGATTCCCATGCCGCACATTTTCAGGTTGACAAACTGAAAAGTCAAATTAAACTGAACACTGTTTACTTAACGTCGTTCAGTAAATTTTCATCAATCAGTCAACTTCATCCAGGCGCGATACTGCGCCACTTTCAGGAGTCGTCATGCAAGCCTTGGGAACAGTGGGATTATTCGGCGCCGCGGGCGCGGCAGGTCAAATCATTGCGGCCGCGCTGAGCGCGGCGGGCCGGGACTACCGGGTGGTCGGCCGCTCGCGCGCGCCGCTCGAGGCGGCTTTCGGCCATGACCCGCATGCGGAAATCGTCACGTGGAATCCGGACGATCCGGCTTCGATCGAGGCTGCGGCAGCCGGTTTGCAGACCGTGATCTATCTGGTGGGCATGCCCTACGATCAGTTCGCCTCGCATCCGCCGCTCATGGAAAAAACGCTCGCCGGCGTGACGGTCGCGGGTGTCGAGCGCTTCATTCTGATCGGCACCGTGTATCCGTACGGCCGCGCGCGCGGCAATCCGATTAGCGAAAATCATCCGCGTGAACCCCATACGTTCAAGGGCAAGATGCGGCTCGCGCAGGAAAATCTGGTGCTGGCGGCACACGGGCGCGCCAGCGGGGCGAGTCGCCTGTCGACGCTGGTGCTGCGCCTGCCGGATTTTTACGGCCCAGGCATCGAACGCAGTCTGCTGAATGGCGTGTTCGAGGGCGCGGCACACGGCAAGCGCGCGCAGATGATCGGGCCGGTGGATGTGCCGCACGAATTCATCTACCTGCCGGATATCGGACCGGTGGTCGAGAAGCTCACGCGTTCACCCGACGCATACGGCCGGTGGTGGCACCTGTCCGGCGCGGGGACGATCACGCAGCGGGACGTAGCGAGACAGGCCTATGCGCTCGCGGGCCGCGAGCCGAAGCTGATGGTCGCCGGCAAGACCATGCTGCGCATGCTCGGCCTTTTCAATCCGATGATGCGGGAACTGGTGGAGATGAACTACCTGATGACCGAACCGGTAGTGCTCGACGACTCGGCATTGACGAAGCTGATCGGCCCGATCGCAAAAACCTCATACGAGGAAGGTATCCGTCACGCTTTCGACGCAGCACGCGAGGCGGCATCCGTGAGCGCCGCCCCACATGGGGATACGGCAAAGGCGGCGAAGGTGGTGTGACTCGCCGCTTAAACCGCAACGTTGCCCGGCGGGAAATGGCCGCTCTTGAGCAGCACGGGTGTGCCATTGCTGATCTGCAAATGTTCGCGCGCAACCGCCTCGATATGCGGGCGCCCGGCGTCGAACGCGCGCATCCAGCCTTCGGGATCCTCTGAGTACGCGCCGAAGTGATCCTCGAGCGCCTCGACCGAGATCGCGCACGGCACCGATTCGCCGTCCACGAGCGCGGGAAACACAACCGTCAGATTGGAGTCGCGGTAAGCAGGCGCATCCGCGGGAAACCGAATTTCCATGGCCGCCTCATCAGAAGTATCCGGCAGAAAAGGGACGCCGGTGAAAACCGGCCGCCCCCGGAGATGCCCGTTATGGTACTCGCGCGGCTGGACCGCGGTCCAGCCTCCCTCGCCCTTCGGCCCGATGCCTCACACCGCGAGCAGATACGTTCTGCATGCGAGTCGATACGCCGTGATACGGCAAATTGCACTTGTGCCGCCTGCCTCTGTCGAACCGGTTCGACAGCACGTCCGTGCCGACGCAATGACGCCATTTCGAGTTCAGCGAGCACAATATGGGAAAATATTTTCTGAACAACCGCGAACTGCCTGAGCCGGATGCGGCGAACGCATGGTTTGCTTACGCCGAAAACCACGGCATCGACATTCCGAAAGCCATCAGCATCTGGGAAGACGCGGCCACCGAAAGCGGCACGGAAAGCCGCCGAATGGTTAGCGCGGCGGGCATCACGATCGAAACGGCTTAGCCTCCCAGGTGCTCACTGCCGGTGTGCGCGGCGGGTCTTGACACCTGAGTTGACACCCGAGGCGACACCCGAGTCTCGAACCCTATTTGAAAGGAAAACATCACGATGCATTTCATGACGCAACTGCGCCGCTCCGGCCGCTTCCGACCCAGCAGCGCCACGCTTGCTCTAGTTCGCCGGGCGTCCCTGTCTGCCGCCCTGCCCGCCGCCGTGCTGCTCGGTGTGAGCCTGAGCGGCTGCGCGTCGTCGAACACCACTTCGCTCATCAATCTGCCGAACGGCCAGACCGGCTTTGCAGTGAACTGCAGCGGCGCCGACGCCGCTTCGAGTTGGGCCTCGTGCTACGTGCAGGCCGGCAAGGCATGCGGCGCGACCGGCTACGACATCGTATCGAAAGACAACGACGAAGGCGGCGCAGCGGGTGGCAGCATCACGAACGTCGTCTCGGCCAATGTGAAAAACCGTTCGATGATCGTGCGCTGCAAGTAACGCTCAGTGGTGGCGCTCTGTGGCAAAGCTCAGTGCGCCTGCATCTTCGAGAACATGTTCAACACGGCGACCCCGGCAATGATCAGCCCGAGCCCGATGACGGCCGGCACGTCAGGCACCTGCCGGTACAGCACGACCGCGACCAGCGTAATCAGCACAATGCCGGCGCCGGACCACACCGCGTAGACGATGCCCACCGGAATAGTCTTGAGCGTGAGCGACAGGCAATAGAACGCGATGCCGTAGCCGATCACCACGACCGTTGCGGGCCACAACCGCGAAAAACCTTCCGACGCCCGCATAGCGGAGGTCGCGATGACTTCGGCGACGATCGCAATGGCGAGCAACGCGTAAGGAGGCATCCGCATCGGCTCAGGCCTTTGCAAGCGCGAGCTTGCTGTAGTCGTGACCGAGGTGGGCGCACAGCGCCTCCACCACCAGTTCGTGATCCGCGCGCTGCGGCAAACCGGATACCGTGATCGAGCCGATCACACCGGCTCCCGCCACCGTCAAGGGAAACGCGCCGCCATGAGACGCATATTCCGTGTTTGGCAAGGCGTGCTTGTCGGCGAGCGTGCTGCCCGCCTGTTGCATCTTCAAACCGATCGCGTACGAACTGCGCCGGAAATGCGCGACGGTGTTGCCCTTGCGGCGCGCCCAGTCGACGTTGTCCGGCGTCGCTCCGTTGAGCAGGCTGAAGAACAACGGCTGACCGAACGTGCGCACGTCGATGGCGGCGGCGATGCCGCGCGCCTTGGCGACCTCGTGCAGATAGGCACCCACCTGCCAAGCGCGGTCGGCATCGAATTGCGGGAACACCAGCGCGTGTTCCTGAGCGGCAATCACCTGTAGATCGTGTGCGATATCCATGGAGTTCAGAGCAAGGTGAGAAGTGAAGCGCGGGCCGTTGCACCGGCATCCGGACGCCGCGACGAGAACCTGGATTCTAGCGCAGCGTCTGTCGAGGGTCTTCCTGCATGCGACGCAGGCCATGCGCACCGCGACTTCGAAGCGCGCCACGCCTGGGAGGCGACGCCGCATTGGCATGGTTTGAAGCCGGTTCTTAAATAGCTATTGCGCTGGCTGTCGCTTTGTCCTATAATCTTTTCTTCGACGGACGCGGGGTGGAGCAGTCTGGCAGCTCGTCGGGCTCATAACCCGAAGGTCGTAGGTTCAAATCCTACCCCCGCAACCAAGTAGCGCTTAAGTCGCTAAAGCGGTTCGAAACGTCGAAACATCATCAAAGGCTTGCCCAACCGGCAGGCCTTTTTTGTTTTCTGCACCCTGTCTCTTCGCTTGGTTCTCCGCCTCCCGTTTGCGCGTTCTGCGCATCGATCGCACGTATTCTTCCCGTACCCCTTTCCTTCGCCGGATAAGCATCCAGACCGCTAGCAAGCCGGACCGCGCTCAGTAATGCAGCATCCGCCCCGACGCCTCGTCACCGTCGCCCTGATTGATCCGGACTCCAAACAGATCCCGCCTCAACGGCAGCGATCAGCACGCGCGCCCACGGGGGCCTGACCAGCGAAATACCTCACCCCGCACTCACTGGCGCACGCCGCCATGGCCCGCTCCCGGCAAAGCTCGCCCCAGTGATAAACTCCCATCACTCTTTCTCGTCCCCTTCCTATGAAATTCTGTTCTGTCTGCGGCCACGGCGTCAGCCTGAGCATTCCGCCGGGTGACAACCGCGAGCGCTTCGTATGCGGCAGTTGCGGCACGGTGCATTATCAGAATCCGCGCAACGTGGTCGGCACCGTTCCGGTCTGGGACGACAAAGTGCTGCTGTGCCGCCGCGCGATCGAACCGCGCTACGGCTACTGGACGCTGCCGGCAGGCTTCATGGAAATGGGCGAAACCACCGCCGAAGCGGCTTCGCGCGAAACGCTGGAAGAAGCCGGCGCGCGAGTCGAAGTCCAAAGCCTGTTCTCGCTGCTGAACGTGCCGCACGTGCACCAGGTGCATCTGTTCTATATGGCGCGGCTACTCGATCTCGACATCGCGGCCGGAGAGGAAAGCCTCGAGGTGAAACTCTTCGAGGAACGCGACATTCCGTGGGACGAGATCGCCTTCCCGACCGTCGGCCAAACCTTGCGTTTCTTTTTCGCCGACCGTGCCGCCGGCAGCTTCGGCCTGCATACGGGCGATATCTTCCGCTCGCTGCGCGAAGGTTGAGCGGCACGCATGGTTCCCTGGCTCGGACCTGACGATCCGTTTCCCGCCGTCGAGCGCGCGCTCGGCGCGACAAGCGGCGCACCCGGCCTGCTCGCCGCCAGCGGCGACCTGCTACCGTCGCGGCTGATCGACGCCTATCGGCGCGGCATCTTCCCGTGGTACTCGGACGGCCAGCCGGTCTTGTGGTGGAGTCCCGATCCGCGCATGATCCTGCGCCCCGCCGAGTTCAAACTGTCGCCGTCGCTGCGCAAGACGCTCAAGCGCGTGCTGCGCGAGGACGCATGGGAAATCCGCGTCGACCATGATTTCGCCTCCGTGATGCGCGCCTGCGCGCAGGCGCCACGGCACGGCCAGCGCGGCACGTGGATCACCGCCGACGTGGTCGAGGCGTATTCGTCGCTGCACAGAATGGGCGATGCGCACAGCATCGAAACCTGGTTTGAGGGCAAGCGCGTAGGCGGTTTGTACGGGGTGTCGTTCGGTCGGATGTTCTTCGGCGAATCGATGTTCGCTGAGGTCACCGATGCGTCGAAAATGGCGCTGGCCGCGCTCGTCGGACACTTGCGCCGTCACGAAATAGAAATGATAGACTGCCAGCAGAACACGTCGCATCTGGCGTCGCTGGGTGGTCGCGAGATAGCGCGCAAAGCGTTCATTGCGCATGTTCGCGCGTCTGTCGATGCACCGCCGATTCCCTGGCACTTCGACAAGAGCGTATTGCGCGATGTCGTCGCGCCGGCGGCGTAGGAAGAATCAGGCCGAATCCGGATCCGTCGCCCAGCGAGCCGCGGGTCACGAGCCGTCAGGCACGCCGGGTTTGCAACACCAGAGACGCTTCGAGAGCTGCCAACGTGACTCATCCCAACGAGCTGCCTCTTTCCCCGCTTTCCGCGCTGCAATTTTATGCAACAGCGCCCTATCCCTGCAGCTATCTGGATGGCCGCATCGCGCGTTCGCAAGTCGCCACGCCGAGCCATCTGATCAACTCCGACGTCTACACCGACCTCGTCAAAGCCGGCTTCCGGCGTTCGGGTGTGTTCACCTACCGCCCGTATTGCGACGGCTGCCGCGCCTGTGTGCCGGTGCGCGTGCCGGTCGATCAATTTCAGGCGAACCGCACGCAACGCCGCGTCTGGAAGAAGCACGGCGAACTGATCGCAACGGTCGCCCCGCTGCATTACGACGAAGAGCACTACGCGCTCTATATGCGCTATCAGTCGGCACGGCATGCCGGCGGCGGCATGGACCGCGACAGCCGCGATCAATACGAACAGTTCCTGCTGCAGAGCCGGATCAACTCGCGGCTCGTCGAGTTTCGCGAGCCGCTGCCGGATCATCCGGAAGCGCCGGGCATTCTGCGCATGATCAGCATGATCGACATCCTCGGTGACGGGCTCTCGTCGGTCTATACGTTTTTCGAACCGGGTCTGCCGCACACCAGCTTCGGCACCTACAACATCTACTGGCAAATCGAGCAGGCGAGGAGCCTCAAGCTGCCCTACGTGTACCTGGGCTACTGGATTCGCGAGAGTCCGAAGATGGTGTACAAGGCGAATTTCCGGCCGCTCGAAGGTTTGATCGACGGTGCCTGGAAAGTGCTCGATCCCGCCAGCATCGATCTGCCGCCGGTCGATCTGGCGATTCAGGGCCGGCGCGGACCGCTGCGGCCATAGCGTCTGCGGGCGATCGCGGCGTCCACGCCTTCGCGCCCCGTCCGGTTAGTCTCATTCATGCCTTAAAGCCGGTAAAATGGCGGGTTCCCATTTTTCGGCCGCCCGGCCTCGTCCCGTGTTCAGTTCCCTCTACCCGCTCGTACGCGCCCAACTCTTTCGCATGGACGCGGAAGACGCTCACCACCTGACCTTGCGCATGCTCGGCGCCGCCGGTCGCACCGGCCTTGCGGGCGTGCTCGCGCCACACGTGCCGGATGCGCCGCGCACCGTGATGGGGCTGACGTTCCGCAATCCGGTCGGGCTCGCGGCGGGACTCGACAAAGATGGCGCGTGCATCGACGGACTGGCTGCGCTCGGCTTCGGCTTCATTGAGGTGGGCACGGTCACGCCGCGCGCGCAGCCGGGCAATCCGCGCCCGCGCATGTTCCGCCTGCCGCAGGCGAATGCCGTGATCAACCGGATGGGCTTCAACAACGCGGGCGTCGACCAGTTCGTGAAGAACGTGCAGGCCGCGCGCTATCGCGGCATTCTCGGGCTGAACATCGGCAAGAACGCCGACACGCCGATCGAGCGCGCCGCCGAAGACTATCTGTACTGCCTCGAACGGGTGTACCCGTTCGCGAGCTACGTGACCGTCAACATCTCGTCGCCGAATACGAAGAATTTGCGCCAGCTGCAAGGCCCGGGCGAACTCGACGCGCTGCTCGCCGCCTTGAAGGACAAGCAGCAGCGACTGGCCGACATGCACGGCAAACTGGTGCCGCTCGCGCTGAAGATCGCGCCGGACCTCGACGACGAACAGATCAAATCGATCGCCGATACGCTGTTGCGCCACAAGTTCGAAGGCGTGATCGCCACCAACACCACGCTGTCGCGTACCGCCGTCACCGGCATGCAGTACGGCGACGAAGCCGGTGGCCTGTCGGGCAAGCCGGTGTTCGACGCGTCGAACGAAGTAATCCGCAAGCTGCGCACCGAAGTTGGCGAAACGGTGCCGATCATCGGCGTGGGCGGGATTTTCTCGGGCGAGGATGCGCGCGCGAAGCTGGCCGCGGGCGCCTCGCTGGTGCAGCTCTACACCGGTTTCATCTACCGCGGACCGGCGCTGGTTGCCGAATGCGCGCAGGCACTGCGCTAAGTGGCAGTGTGCGGGCGTCCGCGGGCCGTGCCTGGGCCGCCCGCCGCATCCTCACGGATTCCCCACCCATTCCGCATCAGTAATATAGACATAAACAAACGGTATTTACGTTTCGATAGTCTGCTTTGTTATGCTTTCGTCTGCTAAAACGCCAGACGAACAAAAAAGGAACACGATGAAATTTGGCTTGCTGAAGAAGTTGCTCGTCGCCGGCCTGATCGGCGCCTCATTCACCGCTGTCACCGCCCATGCGGACGACCTGCTCGACCAGGTCAAGCAACGCGGCACGCTGCGCATCGGTCTGGAAGGCACCTTCCCGCCGTTCAATTCGAAAGCGCCGTCGGGCGAACTGGTCGGCTATGACGTCGACATCGCCAAGGCCGTGGCCGCGAAGCTCGGCGTGAAGCCGGAATTCGTCACCACCGAGTGGAGCGGCATCATCGCCGGTCTGCAGGCGAACAAGTTCGACGTGATCGTCAACCAGGTCGGCATTACTGATGCGCGCAAGCAGGCGCTCGACTTCTCGCCGGCGTACACGTACTCGGCCGCGCAACTGATCCAGCGTCAGGACGACACGCGTCAGTTCAAATCGCTCGACGATCTGAAGGGCAAGAAGCTCGGCGTCGGTCTGGGCACGAACTACATGGACATGGCGAAGTCGGTGCCGGGCATCGATGTGAAGACGTATCCGGGCGCGCCTGAATACCTGCGCGATCTGTCCGCCGGCCGTCTGGACGCGGCGCTGAACGACCGTCTGATGCTTGCGTATCTGATGAAGAACTCGCAATTGCCGCTGCGCACGGGCGCGACGCTCGCCGCGGGCAACCCGTCGGGCATTCCGTTCAGGAAGGGCAATCCGAAGTTCGCCAAGGCGATCGACGAGGCGATGAGCCAGCTCGAAGCGGACGGCACGTTCTCGAAGATCTCGGACAAATGGTTCGGCATCGACGTCAGCAAGCCGATCAAGTAACACGTAACACGCGCGCCGGATGAAACGAAGGGCGGCATCGTCAATGATGCCGCCCTTCGCTTTTGTCTATGATGTGCGCTTTGCGCGCCAACTCTACCGACCGCTCATGTCCACCACTTCCCTGCTCGTCCAATCGCTTCCTGTGCTCGCACAGGGCGCCGTCCTGACGGTCAAGTTCGCGGTTCTGTCGATGATCTTCGGCCTCTTCGCCGGCGCCGTGCTCGCGGTGATGGGCATCAGCCATAACCGCGTGCTGAACTGGATCGCGCGCGTGTATGTCAGCCTGTTTCGCGGCACGCCGCTGCTGGTGCAGATCTTCGTGATCTATTACGGCTTGCCGAGTCTCGGCATTTCGCTCGACCCCACACCCGCGGGCGTGATCGCGTTGTCGGCGAACGTGGCGGCGTATCTGTCGGAAAGCATGCGCGGCGCGATTCTCGGCATTCCCAACGGCCAGTGGCTGGCCGCCTATAGCCTCGGACTCTCGCGACGCCAGACGCTGCGCTACGTGATCGCGCCGCAAGCCTTGCGCATTGCCGTGCCGAGTCTGTCGAACAGCTTGATCAGCCTGATCAAGGATACGTCGCTGGTATCGGTGATTACCGTGACCGAACTGCTGCGCAGCGCGCAGGAGATCATCGCGTCGACCTATCAGCCGCTGCCGCTGTATCTCGCGGCAGCCGCGGTGTACTGGGTGCTGTGCCAGGTGCTCGAGTGGGTGCAGCATTGGTACGAAAAGCGCCTGGCGCTACCGTCGCGCCACTGAGCCCCCGCACCTCGTCGCCACCCTACCGGCTGGCGGCGAGCGACGCCGCATCCAGCGGCGCGGCGAAGCGCTCGAAGCGCGGTTTGTAGAAGTGATCCGGGTCGAGCGAGAACGCGACATGGCGCGTGCGGCCCATCAGTTCCTTGCGCGGAAAGAAGCCGAAGTAACGCGAGTCGGCGCTGTTGTCGCGATTGTCGCCGAGCATCAGATATTCGCCTCGCGGCACGACCACCGGTCCGAACGAATTACGCGGACTCGGCGCCTCGGGCGCAAGCCGCACCGTGTGCGCAACGCCGTCGAAGCGCTCGGTCAGATAGTCGCCACGTGTGGCTGCATCGCCGGGCAGCGGCTTCAGGTGTAGCGGCCGGTAATCCGCGCGCACACCGTTCACGTACAGCACGTTGTTGCGCATGGCGACGCTGTCGCCGGGCAAGCCGATCAGACGCTTGACGATCAACTCATGTGCGGCGGAAGAATCGACCGTGACGATATCGCCGCGCTGCGGATCGTGCAGATGCGCGATCGTAATGTGGGTGAGCGGTACGCGCAGATCGTAGGCCATCTTGTCGACGAAAATCCGGTCGCCTTCGCGAATTGTCGGCAACATCGACCCGCTCGGCACGACGTTCCAGTCGGCCACGGCGCTGCGGAACAGCACCATCAGAAACAGAAAGGCGACGAGGCTCTTGTTATCGCGCCACAGTTTTCCAAGCATGCGCATCGCAGGCGGCTCCAGTGGAAGGGGAATCGAAAGCTGGGGCACGTGGCCCTTTTTTCGAGTCCGCGCGCCCGTGCAAATCGTACCACCGCCGCTGAAAGCACCGCAGCAACGCGCCCTCACTCGCCCGCGAACTTAAGCCCCAACGCGGCGCGCGCGGCGTCGGCCATTTCGATCATCTGCAGCGACTTGCTATGCGGCATCAGCGGGCTCTCGATCTGCCCCGCCCGAATCAGTTCGCAAAAGTGCGCGGTTTCGTAGTTCAGGCCGCCGCCCTCGAACGATTCGTCGAGTTCGACCACGCGACCGTCGGCGTAGCGGATCGTCGCGCGTGCCGGATTCCACCAGGGTTCATGAATCGTGACATGCCCGCCGGTGGCCATCAGCAACGCGTCGCCCTTGCCGTGCAGGTCAAGTCCGCAAAACAGCTGGGCGATCCCGCGCTCATGCTGGCTATTCAGGCTCGCGAACGTATCGACGCCGGTCTTGCCGAGCCGCCCGAGCGTCTGCACTTCGCGCGGCGCACCGAGCCAGTCGACCGCGAGAAACATCTCATAGACGCCGATATCGAGCAGCGCGCCGCCCGCATGCTCGAACGACAGCGACGGATGATCGTCCGGCACCCCTGGCACCGAACAGCCGGCACGCACAAGTCCGACCTCGCCGATCGGCTCGGCATCCAGATGCGCGCGCAACGTTCTGTAGAGCGGATAAAACGGCGGCTTCATGGCTTCCATGAAAAGCCGTTGCTTCGCGCGCGCGACGTCGAGCACGCGCTCGAGTTGCGGCTTGTTGATGGTGGCGGGCTTTTCGCACAGCACGTGCAAACCGGCTTGCAGCGCGGCGATTGCGTAGTCGGCGTGACTGTCCTGGACGGTGGCGATATACAGCGCGTCGATACCGCTCGCGAGCAATGCGTCGAAACTCGCGCGCACCTCGCCGCCGAATTCTCCGGCGAAGGCAAAGGCGGGTTCCGCGCGACGCGACCACAGCGCGGTCAGTTGCGCCTGCGGCACGTGAGCGAGTCCAAGAGCGAAACGACGGGCAATGCGGCCCGTCCCGACAATCCCCCAGCGAATCATGTCGCGAGAGGAGGTTTCTTGCGTTGCGATTGTCATCGTTCCTTCGAGTCCGTGCAGTTCAGAACAGGCGCTATTGTGACGCAAGCCGCGCGCGTGCGCGGGCATGCTGCCGCACTGTTCGTACTGCAAGGTCCCTGCCGGAAAGTAATTCGGGCCACCGCCATAGCCAGCGCATTCAGTCGCGCATCGGCGGCTCAGAAGTGAACTTGCTGCCGAGCTCTTCCGAGGTGTAGTCGATCATCGCCAGCGAGGCGATTTCCGCTTCCCTCGGATCGCGCCGTTCGATCGCTTCGACCACGCGTTGATGCGTGTTCACCGCCTTCTCCCACAACCCTTCCTTCTGACTCACGATCGGGTTGACGGTCGACAGCGCCCCGCGAATGATCGCCGCCATCTGCTTGAAGAACTGATTGGCGCTCGCCACCACGATGCGCGCGTGGAAGAGTTCGTCGGCGGCCTGGTAGCCGGCTTCGCCCGGCCGGATCACGCGAAACGCCTCGAAGGCCTCGCGAATCGCCGCGATGTCGGCGGCACTGCCCCGCCCGGCCGCCTGCGCCGAGGCGCGCGGTTCGATCAGGATGCGAAACTCGATCACGTCGCGCAGAAACAGCGGATCGGGTTTCGCGCGAAAACGCCAGTTCACGACGTCTTCGTCGATCATTCGCCAATCGCTCATCGGCCGGATGCGCGTGCCGATCTTGGGCCGCACGTCCAGCATGTCGCGCGCGAGCAGCATCGACAGCGCCTCGCGCATGACGGTGCGGCTGACGTCGAACTCCTTCGACAGCACGTCCTGCGGCGGCAGGATGGCGCCGTATTTCTCTTCGACAATGCCGGTCACGAGTCCATCCATGACTTTGCTGACCAGCGATCGATCCTTATTTGCCTGTTCCATGACCCTCTCCCCGAAGCGGGGTTTGCCCCCGCGTAGCCTGTTGATGAACCGGCCCTGATGTGTCGTTTTATCGATGCGTATTGGTTCTCTTACGATACGTTGCTAGCTTCGAAACGGTTGCGCCAGTTGGGAAACGTCCTGAGAGGGTTATCCCTCTGAAGAATTGTTTCTTCCATGTAACGCCGCATGTTTTGACGGGCCATAAGCTTGCGTCTCAAGCGTGCCTGCGCTGCAAAATTTGCATTGTGCGAAGACGCACGTAGTGAATCGAATTGTCTGATCCTCGCCCCTTGGGCGGTTCCGGACCGGCAAGCGTGTCTCAAAGCGGTGTGGCCACCGACGCATAGCGCCCGCCAAAGAAGATCAGCGGCGCGTGTTCGTCGAGCGAGAACACCAGCACTTCGCCGACAAACAGCGTGTGGTCGCCGCATGGATGCCGGTCGACCATGCGCGCCGCGAATCGGGCCGCGGCATGCTCGAGCAGCATCACGTCAGGCAAGCCGTCCACCGGCGCGAAGTGCGGCGCGAACCGGCTCTGCGGCTCGCCGGCAAAGTGCCGGCTATGGGGCTCCTGCGCATCGGACAACACGCTCACGCCGAACCTCGCGCTGTTCATCAGACGCTCGTGCATGCGCGCTCGGTGCCCGACCGACACGACGATCAACGGTGGTTTAAGTGAACCAGACATGAAGGCATTAGCGGTCATGGCGTGCATCGCGTCGCCACTGCCGGTCGAAATGACGACGACGCCGGTGGCGAAGCGCCCCAGCGCATGACGGAAATGGCGCTCGTCGAAGCTCGACACGTTCAGGTTCGCCGCGTTGGCGCGTCCCGCATCCGCGCCTCCTGCGTTTTGCGCCTGCCGTGTCTGAGCGGTATTCACGTCGTTACAGGAGTTCGGACGTATCGACGAACGCCATGCCATCGCGCTCGCGGCGCCGCGTTCCGAAGAGCGGCTGGCTGCCGCGCACCTGGCGCGTCAGTCCGATGAACGGCACGCCATGTTCGAGGTACGGCCCTTCCGTCTTGCGAAAGCCGAATTGCTCGTAGAAGTCGCGCAAGCCGAGCGGCGCGCTCACGCGCGTGGCGTGTCCCGGCCAACGCTCGGCGATCGCCTGCAGCACGCGCTCGAGCAACAGTTCGGCGGTGCCGTCGCCACGCCGCAGCGGGCTCGTCAGCACCTTGTCGATGGTGATTTCCGGATCTTCGGCGTCGCCGGGCTGCAGGCGTGCGTAGGCCAGGATCGGCATGGGCCGCGTCATATCCTCGACCGCGAAGACGTGCAGCGCGGTCTCGTCCCGGCCATCGGCGTCAAGACAGACGTGCGATTGCTCGACCACGAAGACCGCACTGCGCGCCCGCAAGATCAGATACAACTCGCGTGCCGAAAGCTGCTCGAAATCCAGCGTTTTCCAATTCATCACATTCCCCAGCGGTAATAAGTTCAGCGAGGGCGGCGTCGCACGCCGCTCCCGACGGTCTGAGTCAACACGCCCGCCTGTTGTCATGGCTACACGGTACGTCCGCGAAACGCGTGTTTCCGTGCGGCATCGCACTGACGCTGGGCTTTGCCGATTCTTAAATACAAGGCGTCGGGGCGTGGTATGCCCCGTTCGTTTTTCGCCAGCAACACTCGAGAGACCGTTCACCAACAAGGGGGCACCCCAATATGAAAACAGCTCTGCGTCGAATCCTTTCCGAATCGGCCCGTCTCGACGTCTCGCCGGACGCTCTGGCCGACGACGCCGACCTCTACGCCGCGGGCCTGTCTTCGCTCGCGACCGTCCACCTGATGCTGGCCATCGAAGACGAATTCGACATCGAAATTCCGGACCGCATGCTGACGCGCCGGTTGTTCTCCAGCATCGATTCGATGGCCGCCGCGGTCACCGAACTGCAACAGGCGAAGGCGGCGGCATGACCGCCCCGCTGCTGGACACGTCCTCGGCGACGGTGCCGCTCGCCGACCCGGGCGTCGTGCTGAGCGCGGTGGAAACCGAACCCGGGTGGCGTGCGGCGGCGCAGCGCTGCGCCGCCGTGGCCGCGCAGTTCGCCGATGCAGTGGACCGCGAAGCGCGCTTTCCTCAGGAGGCTTTCGAGGCGCTCAGGCGCGAACGTTTGCTGTCGGCGATGGTGCCGGCCGCGTTCGGCGGCGCGGGCCTCTCGCTTGCGGATATCGGTGCGATCTGCGAAACGCTCGCGCAGGGCTGCGCCTCCACCGCGATGGCGTACGCGATGCATCAGATCCAGGTGGCCTGCATCGAGGCGCACGGCAGCGACTCGGCATGGCAGCGGCAGTTGCTCGCGCGCCTCGCTGAACATCAATGGCTGCTGGCTTCGGCGACGTCTGAAGAAACCATCGGCGGCAATATGCGCACCAGCGCCTGTTCGGTCGAGCTCGACGGCGAGCCGGGCCAGCAGCGCTTTCGCATCGAAAAGCTCGCGCCGACGATCTCGTACGGCGCGCACGCCGACGGCATTCTGGTCACCGCGCGGCGCACCGCCGAATCGGCCGCCGCCGATCAGGTGCTGATCGTCGCGTTACGCGAAGAAACGCAGCTGGAAAAACGCGGCGGCTGGGATTCGATGGGCATGCGCGGCACGTGCAGCGAGGGCTTCCGCCTCGTTGCCACGGGTCTCGCCGAGCAGATTCTGCCGACTCCCTTCGCCGATATTGCCGATCAGACCATGCTGCCGGTCTCGCACACGCTGTGGGCCTCCGTCTGGACGGGCGTCGCCGCCGACGCGGTGAATCGCGCAAAAGCTTTCTTCCGTGCGCAAGCGCGCTCGACACCCGGCTCGATTCCACCGGCCGGCCTGCGTCTCGCCGAAGCGGTCGGCCTGCTGCAGATGATGCAGGCACGCCTCTCCGTTGCGTTCGACGCAGCGCGCAGCGCCCACCACGCGCGGCACGGCGGCTCGCAGGCCGATGCGCCGCTCTCGGCCATGCTCGGCTTCGCCTCCGACATGAACACGCTGAAGACCAGCGTCTCGACCACCGCGCTGCAGGTCGTGCAGGAAGTGCTGATGATCTGCGGCATGGCGGGTTACAAGAACGGCACGGAATACAGCGTGGGACGTCACCTGCGCGACCTCTACTCCGCGCCGCTCATGATCAACAACGACCGCATCGCGCAGAACACCGCGAGCCTGTTGCTCGCGCAGCGTCCTGCCGCCCCGGGGAGAGCCTGACATGAACACGATGACCGACACCGCCGCGCTGGCAACAGCAGCGGCAACGGCCGCTTCCGCTCAGAAACCCGCGGCGCCGACATTCCGCGACGAACTGCTCGCCACCGGTCTCCTGATCGATACCGGTGAAAACGGCCTGTATGGCCGCAGCCAGATTTTCGAAGACGTGGTGGATCGTCTGAACGTGGCAATCACGCATCTCGGCGCGGACCAGCAGCCGGAAGTGCTGCGCTTTCCGCCCGCCATGCGCCGCACCGATTTCGAAGACAGCGAGTATCTGAAGAGCTTTCCGAACCTCGCCGGCACAATCCATTCGTTCTGCGGCAACGACCTGGGCCACCACCGCCTGCTGCGCGCACTCGACGACGCCATGACCGAACGCGACGACGACCGCAGCGACGAATGGATGGCGCAGCAGAAACCGACTCGCGTGGTGCTCACGCCGGCCGCCTGCTATCCGATCTATCCGGTGATGGCGCGACGCGGCCCGCTGCCCGCCGACGGCCGCACCATCGACGTGCTGTCGTACTGCTTCCGCCACGAACCCTCGCTCGATCCGGGCCGCATGCAGATGTTCCGGCAACGCGAATACGTGCGCCTCGGCAACGCCGAACAGGTGATGGCATTCCGGCAGATGTGGGTGGAACGCGGCTCGCTGCTGATTACGCTGCTGCAACTGCCGGTGGAAGTGGATCTCGCCAACGACCCGTTCTTCGGCCGCGGCGGCAAGATCGTGGCCGATAGCCAGCGTGCCCAGGCGCTCAAGTTCGAACTGCTGATTCCGATCGCGAGCCCGGACGGCAAAACCGCGTGCCTCTCGTTCAACTATCACATGGAGCACTTCGGCGCGATCTGGAAGATCGCCTGCGAAGACGGCGCGGTGGCGCACACGGGTTGCGTGGGCTTCGGCATGGAGCGCATTACGCTCGCGATATTCCGTCATCACGGGCTCGACGTCAACGCATGGCCGGACGACGTGCGCGCGCTGTTGTGGGGCGACACCGGGGCATGCGTGGCGCGGGGCATGCAGAGCATGCGGCCGGCGTCCATGGCGGATTCGCAGGGTGACGGAGAGAGCGCCGGAGATGGCGTATGAATCCATCCTTGATCCCCACGCCAAAGGGCGGGAAATCGGCCTTCCCGTTGTCCCGCCGGCTCGATCTGCCGGCTCAGGACGGCACGGCCGCGGCCGCCACGCCGCCGCTGCGCCAGCACGCGCCGCACGCGCTGCACCAGGGCGAGCGTGTGTGGCAGGAGACCAACTGTTACGTAGACCTGTGGATCGAACTGCTGCACGGCTTCGGGCTCGATCCGCGCGCGGCGCTCGGCTTTACCGTCACGCAGGACTTCGAAGGCGATCAGTTCACGTTCTTCAAATTCCCGCTCGAAGACCTCGAGCGGCTGTACGGCACCCAGGTGCAGGAACTGGCGATCTACGACTCACTCGAAGCCCGTGTGCTCGCGCAGACTCTGCGCGGCCATACCGTGCTGGTGGAAGTAGATGGCTTTTATCTGCCAAATACGCGGGCCACGTCGTATCGGCGCGAGCATCCGAAAACCACCATCGGTATCGACTTCATCGATCCCGCGGCGGGCCGCCTCGGCTATTTCCACAACACCGGCTATCACCTGCTCGAGGGCGAAGACTACGACGGCGTGTTTCGCAAGCTGCCGCAATTCGCGCAGCAGCCCGATCTGCTGTTTCCGTATGTTGAATTCGCCAAACAGGTTCGGCCCGCCCTGGAAGGCACCGTGCTCGCCGAAGCATCGGCGGAATTGTTGTGTGCGCATCTAAACCGGCGGCCGCTGATCAATCCGATCTCGCAGTGGCGCGAAGCGTTTCCCGCGCATCTCGAGACGCTGCTCGAACGCGGCGAGGCGTTTTTCCACCCGTACTCGTTCAACCTGATGCGGCAGCTCGGCGCGAACTTCGAATTTCTCTCGAAGTATCTCTTGTGGCTCTCCGCGCAAGGCTTCGAGATGCCGGAGTCGATCGTGACGGCGGCGCAGAGCATCGCGTCGGAATCGATGGTGATGCAGTTCCGGCTGGTGCGGGCTATCACGCGTAAACGTCGCGATTCGTGTGAAGACTGTTTCGACGTACTCGAAAGCGCCTACGAAAAGACGCTGCTGCCGCTTGCCGCGCTTGCGCTGTGACGCGTTCCGACCTCTGGCCACAACAACTCGACACCGGCTGGCAGTGCGTCAGCACCCCAGCCGGCGCATGCGCCTCTCCCGCCGACTTACCCACGCAAGGCTGGCTCGCCGCACAAGTACCCGGCACGGTGGCGGGCGCGCGCCGTACCGCGGGCCTGCTGGACATCGCGAATCCACCGCCGCTCGCTTTCGACGATCACTGGTACCGGCTCACGCTGACCGGCACCGGCAAACGCCGCTTGCGCCTGCATGGCCTCGCCACGCTTGCTGAAGTCTGGCTCGACGGCACCAAGTGCCTCGACTCCGATTCGATGTTCGTCGCGCACGATCTCGACATCGAACTGCACGGCAACGCAACTCTCGCGCTGTGCTTCCGTTCGCTGACACCGGCGCTGGCGGCCAAGCGCTCACGCGCGCGCTGGCGGCCGCGGCTCGTTACGCCGTCCACCTTGCGCAACGTGCGCACCACGCTGCTCGGTCATATGCCGGGATGGTGTCCATCGGTGCAAGCAGTCGGCCCATGGCGGCCGATTGAACTATTGAGCGACGCGCCGCACGCATTCGATACGCTCGATCTGAGGAGCCGCCTCGAAGACAACGACGGCGTTGTTTCGCTGACGCTACATTTTCTTCATCCGCATGACGTCGACGCGTGCAACGCTTCGTTGAATTGCGGTGGCTCTGTTTCGTCTTTGCAATGGAGTGATGCATATACACTGACCGGTAGTGTGCGTGTTCCCCATGCCGAACGCTGGTGGCCTCACACGCACGGCGAGCCCACTTTATATCCTCTGACGTTGCAGCTTGATGACGCGCGCGAGATATCCCATTCATTGGGATCGATCGGCTTTCGCAGCATCGAAGCGGATCGCGGCGTGGACTGTACGGGCTTCGCATTGCGCGTAAATGGCACGCCGGTGTTCTGTCGCGGCGCGTGTTGGACCAGCGCTGACCTCGTCACGCTGGGCGGCACCGAGGCGCAACTGCGCCATGCGTTCACACTCGCCCGCGATGCGGGCATGAACATGATGCGAGTCGGCGGCACGATGGTGTACGAGTCCGACGCCTTCTATGCGCTCGCCGACGAATACGGCCTGCTCGTCTGGCAAGACTTCGCACTGGCGAATTTCGACTACCCGAACGATGCCGCCTTCAGCCCTTCCATCGAACGAGAAGCGACACAGTTTCTGACCCGCACGCGGCGCTTTGCATCGCTTGCGGTGCTGTGCGGCGGCAGCGAAGTCGACCAGCAGGCGGCCATGTTCGGCCTGCCGGCTTCGATGCGCGCGCAACCACTTTTCACCGAGCTGTTACCCGCCGTGGTCGCGCGCGAACGGTCAGATGTACCGTATGTGAGCAACTCGCCCTCAGGCGGCGCGTGGCCGTTTTCAACTAATGAAGGTATTACGCACTACTACGGCGTGGGCGCCTATCAACGCCCGCTCGACGACGTGCGCCGCTCGCAGGTCCGTTTCGCCGCCGAATGCCTCGCCTTCGCCAATGTGCCGGACAGCGCCACCTTGCACGACGCGCGCGGCACGCACGGCGCGCTCCATCCGCACGATCCGCGCTGGAAAGCCGCTGTACCGCGCGACCCCGGCGCCGGCTGGGATTTCGACGACGTGCGCGACCATTATCTTCAGACGCTTTACGGAATCGAGCCGGCGCGCTTGCGTTACGAAGATCCGGAGCGCTATCTGGAAGTGTCACGCGCGGTAGTCGCCGAGCTGATGAGCGACGTGTTCGCCGAATGGCGGCGCGCGGGCTCGACATGCGGCGGCGCCCTGGTCTGGCAGCTCCAGGACCTGCGCACCGGCGCGGGCTGGGGCGTGATCGACGCCACAGGGAGGCCTAAAAGCGCCCTGCACGGGCTCGCGCAAACGTTGCAACCCATCCAGCTGCTCATCACCGACGAGGGCCTTAACGGCCTCGATATTCATCTGCTGAACGAACGTGCTCAACCGTTGCACGCACAACTGGATCTGGTCTGTCTACGCGACGGCTGTGTCAAGGTCGTGTCGGCCAGCCGCGCGGTCGAACTGGCGCCGCACAGCACGCAGCGTATCGGCGCGGCGGAATGCCTCGGCCAGTTCTTCGATTTCACGCACGCGTACCGCTTCGGCCCGCGCGCTCACGACGTCACGATTGCAACACTGCGCGATCCGGCGAGCGGCCGGATCGTGTCGGAAGCGGTTCATCTGCCGGAGCGGCGCGCCAGCGAGCGCCACGATCTCGGCCTGACCGTTCACGCCGAGCGCACCGCCGACGGCTGGCAGCTGATCATCGAAGCGAAGCGCTTTGCGCGCTTCGTTCATGTCATTGACACGCATTACCGCGCCGGGCACGACTGGTTCCATCTTCCGCCGAACCGCCCTTGCGTTGTAACACTTCGCCCCGTTGAAGAACTCGTTGCACGTGCATCTAATGCGGTGATTAAAGCTGACGCAACATGTGTGGCGCCCGCCGGCGAAGTCCGCGCGCTCAATGCGATATCCGCCACGTTCTACGGTTGAATGTCGTCCCTGAACTAACTATCCCGCAGAAACGCATAAAACCTCGCGCTGCGCGAACCACCTGTCTGGTCTGCGGAATCACTGTTGGTTTATTCGCGACTTTCCGGTCTTCAAAAAGGACACTTCGTACTGCTCCGCACGCAGCGCATGGAACACATCTGAATCAATTCCGGCACATCTTGGACGGCCCTCTCAAACGCATACGCAAGGGCGATGTCATCTCTGAGACACCTGGGGCAAAGCGATGCTCATCAAGCGCTAACCCAATCCGATCAAGGACTTGGCTCGAATAAAAATACCCTTCGAAGGGGGCGTGCGTTAAGCGGGCGTTGTACAGAATTGAAACAAAAACCCACGTTTGGCTTCGCGCACCGCTAAGGCCTGGTTCGCTGCGCCGCACCAGCACTCGTTTCCCCCAGGGTTGGCACGCTCCTCGCTAAAGGAGAAGCACACCACCGCGTCGCCGCAATGAGATCGACACAACAACGGCGCAACGGCGGTGGAGCATCAGGCCAATACGGGGCCGTTCCTGTTCATCCCTTTGCTGCTCGCCAAGCAGCGCGTCGTCAAACCAAGGATGCAGGCATCGGATCAAAAACGCGAAGCCAAGCAATGCATGGCTTCAACGAGGACCGATCATGTTGACACTTCAATCAGATCTGCACGGCAACCATTTGCTAGGCGCATTACCGTCCCACGAATGGCAAGCACTTGCCCCTCACCTCGAACTCGTTCATCTGCGCACCGAACAATTGCTTTGCGATTCAGGTCAACGCATCCATCACGTCTACTTCCCGACCACGGCGATCATCTCGATGCTCTCGACGATGGAAGACGGCAGCTCGGTCGAAATCGCCGCGGTCGGCCGCGAAGGCATGACCGGCGTGCCGGTGCTCACGGGCGGCGAAACCATGCCGAACCGCGTGCAGGTGCAATGCGCCGGCTTCGCCTACCGGATGAGCGCACAGGCGCTCAAGCAGCAATTCGCACGCTCCGACTTCCTGCGCCGCCTGATGCTGCTGTACATGCACGCCCTCCTCACGCAAGTCGCGCAAACCGCGGCCTGCAACCGCCACCACGCGTTGAACAAGCAACTGTGCCGCTGGCTGCTGATCGAGGTGGACCGCGTGGCATCGAATGATCTGACGGTTACCCAGCAACTGATCGCCGACATGCTCGGCGTGCGCCGCGAAGGCATTACCGAAGCGGCCGGCAAATTGCACGACGAAGGTCTGATTCATCACAGCCGCGGCCATATCAAGGTGCTCGATCGCAAGGGCCTCGAAGCGCGTGCCTGCGAATGCTACGGCCTCGTCAAACGCGAATTCGACCGTCTGCTGCCGCGCCTGCGCCAGGCTGAAACCGTCGAGTAAGCAGGCCGCTCAAGGCTGCAATGTTCGACTACAGGATAGATCAACATGTTCAGGAATACTGCGCGATGTCTCGACGCACTCTTTGTGATTGCGGGCGGGCTGCTCGCTCATTGGATGCGTTTTTCCACGCCAATTGAGTTGCAGGACATCGAGCGTCTCCTGATCGCCTTTAACTGTGTGCTCGTGTTGCTGCTATTTCCCGGCCTTGGCGTGTATGAACCGTGGCGCGGCAAGGCACTGCCTGCCATGCTGTTGAGAGTTGCCGCCGCGTGGCTGGTCGTGGTCGCGACCTCCCTTCTGCTGGCATTCACCCTGCACCGCATGGATGCGGTTTCGCGGCTGTGGTTCGGTTACTCCACGCTGATCTCCGGTGCGCTGATCATCGTCACCAAGTGCGTCGTACATGTCGTGCTGCGCAGCGTGCGCCGGCGCGGCATGAACTTTCGCACGGTCGCAATCGTCGGTGCGCCCGGTTTCTCGCGTACGTTGCTCGCGCATCTGGACCATGCGCCGCAAGCCGGCTTCAAGCCGGTCTGCGTGTTCGACACTAGCGATACCAGCGACACCGGCATCGAAGCGGCCGGCACCTATGGCGCGCGTTTCCATCGCCTGCCGGTGCTGACCGATCTGAACGCGTTCGCCGCCAAGGTGCGCGAAGAGCATGTGAACGAGGTCTGGCTCGCTTTACCGCTTTCCGAAGAACATGCGATCTATCGCTTCACGCGTATCTTCAGACATGACTTCGTCAATCTGCGCTTCATTCCCGATGTGCGCAGCCTCTCGCTTTTCAACCACGCGCTGGTCGATGTCGTCGGTTTACCGACACTCAATCTGAGCGCGACACCCGCCGCGTCGCCGCAGATGTGGCCCAAGCTGATTTTCGACCGCCTGTTCGCGGCGGCCGCGCTGTTCGCGCTCGCACCCGTGTTCGTCGTGCTCGCGATCGGCATCAAGCTGAGCTCGCCCGGGCCGGTGTTCTTCCGTCAGACTCGCAAGGGCGTGGACGGCCAGCCTTTCGCGATCTACAAGTTCCGCTCGATGACCGTGCACCATGAGGCCCATGGCCAGGTCACGCAGGCCGCGCGCAACGACGCGCGCATCACGAAGCTCGGCGCCTTCATGCGCCGCACCAGTCTCGACGAACTGCCGCAATTTCTGAACGTGCTGCTCGGCCAGATGTCGGTAGTCGGCCCGCGTCCGCATGCGGTCGAACACGACGATCTCTACAAGGATCAGGTGTACGGCTATATGAACCGCTACCGCATCAAGCCGGGTATCACCGGCTGGGCGCAGGTGAACGGCTATCGCGGCGCCACCACCAAGGTCGAAAAGATGGAGACGCGCGTCAAGTTCGACCTCTTCTACATCCACAACTGGTCGTTCTGGTTCGACATGAAGATCGTGTTCATTACGATTTTCAAGGGGTTCGTCGGACGCAACGCCTTCTGATCGTGCTGCTGTGGGTTCCTGCTCGGGTTCCTGCGCGCATCGTCGCAGGCATGCGAGCGCGGGGGCGCGGAGGCGCGGCGCTCGCGCTTCGCAAATGGCGAGCTGGATTACCCCCGCGCACAATGCGCGGGGCTTGCAGAAGGTGGGACGTTTATAGAAACGCGCTGACGTCGGTATGAAAACGCACGGCCAGCGCCTTCGCCACCTTTTTGCTGATGGCGCGCCGGCCCGCGAGAATATCGCTCACCACCGTGGGCGATGCGATACCGATCAGATCCTTTTGCTTGAGCCCGTGCGTCTCCAGCAGATGCCGCAGCACCTCGCGCGGCTCGGCTTTCGGAATCGTCACGTTGCTCGCTTCCCAGCTTTCAATTAGGTCGGTGACGATCGCAAACAGATCGGTAAGCGGATCCTCCGCGTTTCCGTTCAGGTGATCGGCGAGCGAGTTGGCGAGCCGCACCATCTTCTGATAGTCCTGCTCGTTGCGAATGGGCGTGATCGGCAGCTGCGTTTGCAGCGCAGACCAGGTTTGAGCGATGTCGGGAAAGGCTCCCGGAAGGCGATCGGCATTCATGAGTTTAAATTCTTCCTCGTCCAAACGTCGTATTCCGCGTGCGTCAATACGTGACGAACGAATAACGACTGTCTGTTGTAGTGAATCGCCGCGATGATCCGGAACCGGTTGCCACCACCATCAAAAACGGTGTATTGCGGCGGCACGTGGTCCACACCCGCGAACGTCTGCTTCAGGTCGTTATAGCCATATGCGAGGCAAGCCTGCGCAAGTGCGTACCACGCAAACAACGCACTGCGCGCCACCGTATATCTCGTTATAAAGCCCAGCAATGCCTTCTTTGAACTGACCCGCATCGAATTTCCTCGTATGGTTTCGCGCACTGAACATGCACGCTCTACCTGCAAGGCTCATGGGACGGGATCAGCACCGATAGTCAACCATTTGGCATAGACCGAACAGCTGGCAATCGCTCACTGCGGTACAACAAACTCACTTTATTCGCATATCGAGAAGTTCGCAATATGCGAATAGTCAAATTCTGTCACGATCGTGCGCGTCACTTCTGCCATGAAGGCGCGCCGGAAAACCGCCGCCGAAAATCGTTCGGCATTCGCGCGGCAAGCCGCCGGCGTGATCTGTCCACGCTGCCGCTCGAAGCGGTCAATCGCCTCGAGCATCGACACGACCGTTTGGGATGCGAAATACACGCCGGTAGGACGCGCTTCGCCGACCGGCACCACCGTTTCAAGCGCCCCGCCCTTGCCGAACGCGATCACCGGCGTGCCGCACGCCTGCGCTTCGAGCGCGACGATGCCGCAGTCTTCTTCGGCGGCGAGCACGAAGGCGCGTGCGCGTTGCAGATGGTCTTTGAGAACGTTGAACGGCTGCTCGCCGAGGATCGTCACGTTCGGACCGGCCTTGGCGCGAATCGCCGCCATCTCCGGCCCGTCGCCGATCACGATCAGCTTGCGGTGCGGCGTCGCGGTGAAGGCTTCAACGATCAGATCGATGCGCTTGCAAGGCACCATCTTGGAGGCGGTGAGATAGAAGTCTTCCTTGTGCGCGCACAGTTCGAATTGGTGCACGTCGACGGGAGGCGGAATCACGGCCGCTTCGCGCCGGTGAATTTTCATCACGCATCGCGCGACGAATTGCGAATTCGCGATCAGACGGTCGACGCTGTTCGCCGAGTGCGAATCCCAGCCGCGCAGATAGTGAAGCCATGCACGCACGACCCATGACTTCGGCCCGCGCGTCAGATTCGCTTCGCGCAAATACTGGTGTTGCCGATCCCACGCATGGCGCATCGGCGCATGCACGTAGCTCATGTGGGTCTGATCGGGGCCGACCACCAGGCCCTTGGCGAGCGCAAAGGAACTCGTGATGATGAGGTCGTAACCCGATAGATCGAACTGCCCGACGGCCAGCGGAATCAACGGCAGATACGCGCGATAGCGGCGCCGCGCAAATGGCAGGTTCTGGATGAACGACGTCGTGACGGGCTTGCCGCCCAGCGGGCGGCGGTCTTCGAGGAAATCGACGAGACTGAAGAGATCGGCATCGGGAAAGCACTCAATGAACTGTTCGAGCACGTTCTCCGTGCTGCCGGGTGCGACGAGCCAGTCGTGCACGATCGCCACGTTCATGATCTCCCCACCTTTAGATAAGCGAAGCGCCCCACAGCCATACCGACGAGTGTAAGTGCCGCATCATTTACCGTGCGTGCGCATGCCCACATTCGACGTGCGACAGTGCGCGAATCGTGACGAACCGTCATTGTTCGCTTCTTGCGAACCAGGCTCTTGCCGATGCGGGTTGATACAGGAACGTTGAGGTCACCGCGCGTCTCGGCTAGAACAGAAGGCCGACGATGCGGGTTTGTGCAGATGGATGCAGGGACAATGCGGGGGGCGATGTGGGAGAGCGAGCCCGCTGCTGCAGGCTCGCATGCGGCTGGAAAAGCGCGGTAATCAGCTCTTGCTGTATTCGATCGTCTCGACGCCCGTATCCGTGCCGAGCATGCACAGATTCGCGCCGCGGCCTGCGAACAGGCCCACCGTCACCACGCCCGGCCATGCATTGATGTGCATTTCCAGCGTGCGCGGGTCGCTGATGCGCAGACCCTTGACGTCGATGATCTCGTTGCCGTTATCGGTAATGAACGGCACACCCTCTTTGGTCACGCGCACCACCGGCACGCCGCCGAGCGCCGTCACGCGGCGGCCGATCGCGGTACGGGCCATCGGCACGACTTCGATTGGCAGCGGGAAATTGCCCAGTGTGTCGACCAGCTTGCTCGCATCGGCGATGCAGACGAATACGTCCGACACCGAGGCGACGATTTTCTCGCGCGTCAGCGCGCCGCCGCCGCCCTTGATCATCGCCCCGCTGTGGTCGATCTCATCGGCGCCGTCCACGTACACCGGCAGCGAATCGATTTCGTTCAGGTCGAGCACCTTGAAGCCGTGCGATTGCAGGCGCGCGGTGGTGGCGAGCGAGCTCGACACCGCGCCGCGATAGCGGGTCTTGCTGGCAGCCAGCGCGTCGATAAAACAGTTCGCGGTGGAGCCGGTGCCGACGCCGATCGCGGAGCCTTCCGGCACGTTGGCGTTCACATAGTCGGCGGCGGCCTGGCCGACCAGTTGCTTGAGTTCGTCTTGGGTCATGGGGAATGCAGGCGAGCAGTAAAAACGATAAGTTTACCGGAGTGGCGGGCGAGCGCCGGATTTACCGGGTAAGGCGACCGTTAAAAACGGTCGCCGCAAGCCCCGGAACGCCGTTTTTGCTGGCGACATGCGAGCCGGTCCTGCCGTGAGCATTCAGGGCTCGGCGAACGGACCGGCGTCGAACGATGCGGCGGTTTTTTACTTCTTCTTCACCGACCGCTGGCGCACCGCTTCATAGAGGCACACGCCGCTCGCCACGGAAACGTTCAGGCTCTCGACCGTACCAGCCATCGGAATCTGCATGACCAAATCGCAGGTATCGCGCGTGAGACGCCGCATGCCTTCGCCTTCGGCACCCATCACCAGCGCGACCGGACCGTCTAGCTCGGTCTCATAGAGGCTCTTGGTGGCTTCATCGGCGGTACCGACAATCCACACGCCTGCGTCCTTCAACTCACGCAGCGCGCGCGCCAGATTCGTGACGGTAATGTACGGCACGGTGTCGGCCGCGCCGCTCGCCACCTTCGCGGCCGTTGCATTCAAACCCACCGCGCGGTCACGCGGCGCGATCACCGCGTGCGCGCCGGCCGCATCGGCCACGCGCAGGCAGGCGCCGAGATTGTGCGGATCGGTCACGCCGTCCAGCACCAGAATCAACGGCGAACCGTTGATGCCGTCGAGCAGTTCGGCCAGATTCTGCGCGAGCGGCATGTCGGTCGCACGCGCGACCACGCCCTGGTGACGCTCGGTGTGCGAGAGACCCCACAGACGCGTTTCGTCGGCGGCGATCAGACGCACGCCGGCTTCTTTCGCCGCGTGCAGGAACTCGGTCATGCGACGGTCTTTGCGCGTGGCGTCGTAGTAAACCTCTTCGACCGTCGACGCGTCGTGCCGCATACGCGCGGTCACTGCGTGGAAACCGTATAGAACCTTGAGACGTGACATGACTGAAAAACCTTTGATTGAGCGCGCCTCGAAGCGCGCGCTACTGTGATGAATACGAGCCTTCTCGGCGTGTTGCTAGCGTATCGGCTTCGATACGTGACTTGATTCCAATAAAACGAAGACCGCGAACGAACACCGCGCGCAACCGGTACGTTTCAACGTACCCGATGCGCGCGGTTCAGGCCGTGATGCGACTTCAGCGCTTCTTGCGGGCCTGCGATTTCGATGCCGGCTTGGCGGCAGCGCCGCCGTGCTTCTTCGCCGCGCCGCGTGCCGCGCGCGCTTCCTTGACAGCCGCGGTTTGCGCCGGCGCAGCCTTCTTGCGCCGTCCACCCGCGCCGGCCGCCGCGCCGCCCACGCCATCCACCGGCGGCAACGAACGTACACGCGCGCCGCCGCCTTCGCCGGATGACTTGTCGGCCAGCGCCGGACGGCTCGCCGGCGGCTTGATCGGCGTATCGCGCACGAGGCGGAAGTCGATCTTGCGCGCATCGAGATCGACGCGGCTCACCTGCACCCGCACGCGATCCGACAGGCGGTAGCGAATGCCGGTACGCTCGCCGCGCAACTCGTTCTTGACCTCGTCGTACTGGAAGTAGTCCGAGCCCAGTTCGGTGACGTGCACGAGGCCTTCGATGAACAGCGAATCGAGTTGCACGAAAATGCCGAACGACGTCACGCCGTTCACCATGCCGCCGTACTCTTCACCGAGCTTGTCGCGCATGAAGTAGCACTTGAGCCAGGCTTCGACGTCGCGCGAGGCTTCGTCTGCGCGGCGTTCGTTGGCCGAGCAATGCAGACCGAGTTCTTCCCAGATCGCCACGTTGTTCGCGCGCTGACGGCCGCGTTTTTCGTCGTCGGCCTGCTGCATCGCGCGGGCGCGCGGCGACAGCGCCGTATTCAACTCGACGCCCTGCGGCGGCTCCGGCTGATACTTGCGGCCTTGCAGAATCGCGTAGATCGCGCGGTGCGTGAGCAGGTCGGGATAACGGCGAATCGGGCTCGTGAAGTGTGCGTACGCCTCATATGCCAGACCGAAGTGGCCGATGTTGTCCGGGCTATAAACGGCCTGTTGCATCGAGCGCAGCAACATGGTCTGCAGCATCTGCGCGTCGGGCCGTTCGCGGATCTGCGCCATCAGCGCGGCGTAGTCACTGGCGTGCGGCTTGTCGCCGCCGGCGAGCGTGAGGCCCATGCCGCGCAGGAAGGTGCGCAGATTCTCGAGCTTCTCGGCGGTCGGCCCGGCGTGCACGCGGAACAGGCCCGGGTGCTTGTTGCGCTTGAGGAAGTCGGCCGCGCAGACGTTCGCGGCCAGCATGCATTCCTCGATCAGCTTGTGCGCGTCGTTGCGGGTGCGCGGAATGATCTGCTCGATCTTGCCCTGCGCATTGCACACGATATACGTCTCAGTCGTGTCGAAGTCGATCGCGCCGCGCTTCTGGCGCGCGGCGAACAGCGACTTGTAGACGCCATACAGATTCTGCAGTTGCGGCAGCAAGGCAGCGCGCCGCGCGGCCTCCGGACCCTTGGTGTTCTTGAGTACGGCGGCCACCTCGGTGTAGGTGAGGCGCGCGGCCGAGTTGATCACGCCAGGGTAGAACTGATAGGCCTTCACTTCGCCGCGCGCGGTGACGATCATGTCGCACACCAGCACACAACGGTCGACGTGCGGATTCAGCGAGCACAGCCCGTTCGACAGCTTCTCCGGCAGCATCGGGATCACGCGGCGCGGGAAGTACACCGAGGTGCTGCGTTCGATCGCGTCCGCGTCGAGTCCGCTCTTCGGATGCACGTAGTGCGAGACGTCCGCGATCGCAACGATCAGGCGGAAGCCTTCGCCGCGACCGACCTGAACCGGTTCGCAATAGACTGCGTCGTCGAAGTCGCGGGCGTCTTCGCCGTCGATCGTGACGAGCGGTACGTCGCGCAGATCGATACGATGACGCGCGTCGACCGGGCGCACTTCGTCGGGCAGTTTGGCGGCTTCGTCGAGCGCGGCCTGGCCGAATTCGTGCGGCACGCCGTACTTGCGCACCGCGATTTCGATTTCCATGCCGGGGTCGTCGATATCGCCGAGCACTTCCACCACGCGGCCGAGCGGCTGCGAATGACGGCTCGGGAAATCGGTGAGCTCGACCACCACGACCTGGCCGACCTTGGCCTTCTTGGTGTTCTGCTGGATCAGGATGTCGTGACCGATGCGCTTGTCTTCAGGCGCGACGATCAAGGCACCGTTCTCGTTGAGCAGACGGCCGATCACGCGCTTGTTGGCGCGATCCGTGACTTCGACGATATGCCCTTCCGGCCTGCCACGGCGGTCATAGCCGACGATGCGCGCGAGCACGCGATCGTTGTGCATGACCTTCTGCATTTCGCCGGTGGGCAGGAACAGATCGTCCTGGCCGTCGTCGCGAATGAGAAAACCGTAGCCGTCGCGATGCCCCTGAACGCGGCCCCCGACAAAGTTCGACGGATGGGTCAGTTGATAGAGATTGCGCTGATCGAGCCGGATCTGGCCGTCGCGCTCCATGGCGCCTAAGCGCTTGAAAAATCCTTCGCGCTCCTGGCGCTTGATCGACAAGGCTTCGGCGATGTCGTTCGCGGCAAGCGGCGCTTCACTCGTGCGCAGGACGCCCAGGATTTCTTCGCGGCTTGGAATCGGATACGGGAATTTGCTCAAGGGCTTGTCGATGATTTTTTCTCGTTGCATGGACGTCGGTCGGCGATGTGGCTCGGCTTAAGAAGCGTTTGGGTTGCGCTTAAGTTGCACTTGCGATTGCACTGGAATAACTGCTCGGGTCCGGCTCGTTCAAGTCTGAGTCCGACGGGCGTGTGCACCGTGCCAACGAACTACTGCGAGGCATTCTAACACCCGTCTTGCGCGCCACGCGGCCCGTCAATAGTTGCTGTAAGCCCCTTGCAGCCTCACTGCGGCGATGTTTAAGTGACTCTTGAGAAAGGCTTGACAGCCCTGAATGGGTCGCTATAATGGCGTTCTTTGCTGTTCATCACCTGCCCAGGTGGCGAAATTGGTAGACGCACTAGGTTCAGGTCCTAGCGGTGGCAACACTGTGGAGGTTCGAGTCCTCTCTTGGGCACCAAGATTCAAAAGTAAAGCCGCCTGGCATTTCGAATAGGCGGCTTTATTTTTTGTGTGAGGCTGCGTGATCCGGTTCAGGTTGCATGGGTCGGATTACGGGGTTGGCAGGACGGTTGAGCCGACGCGAGTTGGCAGTGATCGAGCGGTGAAGTTTTGCTTTGCTGCACGGCACAACCGGGGCGATTGATGAAGCGAATGTTAGTCTGCATGTAGGGATTGACACGCTGCACCATCACGCTAAAATAGCAGCCTAGCTTGAAGACGTGCCCAGGTGGCGGAATTGGTAGACGCACTAGGTTCAGGTCCTAGCGGTGGCAACACCGTGGAGGTTCGAGTCCTCTCCTGGGCACCATAAGGCTGTATAGCGCAGTACAGAGAAGTCCAGAAGACCCCGTAAATCATTGAATTTGCGGGGTTTTTTGTTTATTGCCGTCCAAGCAGGAACACGGCAAGCCATGTGCAGATGAGTGCGTTTTTGAGTACATTGAAAGTTCGAGATCACGCAATGTACTCACCATGCCTCTTACCGTCCGCGAAGTCGAAGCAGCCCGGCCCCGGCCAAAGCCCTACGGTGTCGCCGATGGCGACGGTCTGGTCCTCTGGGTCACGCCGGAGGGCAACAAGTTCTGGCATTTCCGCTATCGCCTGCACGGCAAGCAACCGCGTATCTCGCTGGGACGCTACCCCGACGTCACGCTTCAGAAAGCGAGGCAGCAGGCAGCGGCATACCGGACGCTCGTCGCCGACGGCGCCGATCCGCGCGCGAAACGACGGATAGACCGGCAGCGGGCGGACGCCAGCGACGACGGCACGTTCAGGGCCGCTGCTGAACTCTGGTACAGGAGCAAACAGGATGCGGGTCGGTCCGCTTCGACGCTGGACAAGATCCGGACGTACCTCGACAAGGACATCCTGCCCGAGCTCGGTTCGAGCAAGCTGGTGAACATCACGCGCGCAGACTGCGCCCGCGTTCAGGAACGCTTCGAAAAGCGTGACGCCCTCAACGTCTCGAAGAAGGCCCGCGGCTGGTTGCGCGAAATCTTCAGTCAGGCCATCGCGCGCGGCAATTGCGAATTCAATCCGGCTTCAGAACTCAGGGTCATTGCGAAAGCAGCGCCGAAGGCAAAACCCTATCCTCATCTCCTCGAACCGGAACTGCCCGACTTCCTGCGCGCGCTCGATAAATCAACGAGCCGCCTCATCGCCTACGTCGCTGCTTGGATGACGATCTGGACGGCGAGCCGTCCAGGCATGGTCCGGTACGCCGAATGGACCGAAGTCGATCTCGACGGCGCGCTGTGGACGATCTCCGCAGACAAGATGAAGATGAGGCGCAGCCATGTCACGCCCCTTCCAACCCAACTGGTCAAGGCGCTCAGGGAGCTCAAGAAGCTGACTGGCCGTCACAGGTACCTTTTCCCCGGTATCGGCACAAAGCACGAGGTCATCAGCGAAAACACCATCAACCTCGTGTTCTCCAGGATCGGCTACAAGGGGCGCATGGTTGGCCACGGTGCCCGTCACACCGCAAGCACCCTGCTTCGTGAGCACGGCTGGCAGAAGGACCACGTTGAAATGCAGCTATCCCATCTTGAGGAAGGCACTGCCGGCGACTACAACCACGCCAGGTATCTGCTACAACGTCGAGCAATGATTCAGTGGTATGCCGACTACCTCGATGTGCTCAAGACGGGTATGCGACCTGATCAGCAAGAAGGTTTTCGTCGAAGGGTCAATGTTATACGTTCACGAGCTGCTGTCGAGAACCAACGCGTGAAAACGACGACATAAGAAATTGGTACGACGCCCGAAGGTGTGGTAGCAGGAGGTGAGCGTACCGTGGATGGGCATTCAAACCGCAGCGGCCAACGACGTCGCACAGCCAACGACACCGACTGTCCGTTGACCCGCACGACAAACTGCGGGTCGTGCAGAAACCTCGCCGAAAGGATCTGTCGGACAGCATCGGGGTCCGGGAGGTGCCTAGCCACTGAGACGGACAAGATGGTGCGACTGCCCTGCCGGATGAAAGACGCTTCACTCTCGATACGGAATGGTTTTTTCCTGCTCTGCGTTCCGATCTCGAACGTGCAGCCCTTCCCCCGCGCCACGTCTCCACCGAATACAAATCCCCGAAGCAAAGCAGTCCGTGACGCCCCGCCCCGTTGCGGCCATAAGCCCTGCGTCTTAGATCCTTGCGTTCTGGCGCGAACTCAACATCTTCGCCCTGGTTCTTCACGCGATCGTATCCAAGCGTCATCCAACGCGCTTTGAACTGTGCCGGCGTCAGCCCGTGGCCGTTGTCCCTCACAACCAAGTTCGCGTCTTTGGCCAGCGGGATAGCGGTGTCCACTTGCGAGGCCCCGGCATCCCACGCATTGGCGACAAGCTCTGTTAGCGCTACCTCGGGGTCGCGGGCAATGCGGCCCAGCGTCCTGACGAGATAGTCCTCCTCGAAGAGGTAGCCAAAGCCCTGTTTTTGCTTTGCGGATCGGGGCATGGAGTGCGGCTCCTCAAAGGCCATATTTAACGCGGCGATTCTTGAAGGCTGGCTCGGTCCCTTCGAGAATCTGAACCACCTTGGCACGGATCGTTGGGTTCTCAATGCCGCCAGAGTCGTATGTAAAGCGACTCTCCGCTTTGTTGCACTGTGCGTAGATGATCTGCTCCGCGTCGCACACTACCGCTAGATTGGGGTTGTGGGTGACCATGATCACCTGCCGACGTTCCTTGGCCGCCTTAATGCACTTCACCAGAATCCGATAGATGGTCTGATTGTCCAAGTTCTCTTCGGGTTGGTCGATGACGATGGGAATGTCATCCTTGTCAACCAGCAAGTAGAAAACCAACAGCAGCAGCCCTCTTTCGCCGGGAGAGAGTTGCCCAATCTCCTGATTGTCGTAGGTTAGCGAATAGCGCGGAGAAAGGTAGGCGAGTCCATATAGATAGTCTAGGAGTTCTTGCGCTTCGACTCCCCGGCGCAACTGATCCGCCAACCGTGTTTCGCGCCCTTGTTGGTCTCGTCGGTCATAGCGAAGCATGTCATCAATTTTTTCGGCGAACACAACCGCATCGTCAGCAGTGACGAAGCTCGCCTCCCTCAACAAGACGCGCATGAGCTCATTGCTGTCATCGACCCCTGAGAAAGAGCCCCGCGACTGGCGGTTGAGGCGCCCAAGAAAATGTTCTTGGAATCGAGACTCCTCGATCCTGACCTCGAAGTCTAGCGGCAGAGACATGTCCATCTTTTCTGCCGATTTCACAAAAGCTTGAACGGGTTCATAGAGGCGCTTGTATTCGTCGCCGGTCGCGACGATATGCTCGTGGATCTTCTTGGTTAGTTCGATTCGGTTGGCGCGCAGCCCCGCTAGTCTATTGGGCAGCGCGTTCAGCCCTTCCAGCTCCGCCTCGAACCAAGCGATGCTGTTGACCTTGTCCTTGCTGCCAACGAGATCGACCTTGGCTCCTTCCCACTCGGCTAGCGCCTCCTTATAACGGATGAACAACCGCTGCTTCTCATCCAGTTTGCCCTTGGTCGCCGCGATCGCAGTCTCGACGCCTTCCCTGCGCTTCATCAGGCTGCCGGGTTCGGCGCTCTGAAGCTGGGCGTCAATGTCGAGAATTTCATTGCCAACCGCCGTGGCGATATTGTCGATCGGCGCGGATTCAATCCGGAGCTCGACCAGATCCTCCACCTTAACCCCCGAGTCCAGCTCGTTGAGCAGCGCCTGCAACTCCGCCACGAACAGCTCGTGCGTCTTGCGGTGGTTTGAGAGCGCTTGAACAATTCGCTTTGACACCGCTTGCTTCTTCGCCGCCAGACTCTTGCGCTCGCGAAGCGTCGCCTCTTCCTTGCTGATCTCTTGCGCTTGCTGTTCAAGCGTTTGAATCAACGCCGCCGCCTGCTGTGATTCCACCTGTGCCGTGGCGGAAGCGCCGGGATCTTCAATCTCCGCCGGCTTGGCCCCCTCCAACGCCACGAGCTCGGCCTTCTTGGTGGCGAGTTGCTCCTCCAGTCCAACCTTGAATTCCTGAGTTAGTCGTTTCTGCGTCAGAAGAATTTCGGCATTAATTTTGGAAATTTCATTAAGAACGCTTTGCCTCGCCGCGTTGATTTCCGCCACCTTGAAGTCGAGCAACTCGTCCATCGATGCTTTGCCAAGCTGATCCTCTTCGGGGACGTGGGAGTAGATAATCTTTCGCAGTTCAGTGTCGAATGTCGATGACCCGCCCCCTCCGAGCTCGTTGCAAAGGGTTTCAAGGTAGCTTTGCGGCAGATACTTCACGCGCTCCACGCTGCTCGCCTGGGGATCCTCATCAAGATCCCGCTTGGATTGGTTCCCATCCTGCCAAACGAGGGTTCCGACGAAGTGCTGCGCCAAACGCCCTTTTGGGTTGCGAAACCTGTTGTCGTTGAGAAAAGAAAAACCGCCATGGTTCTTAGTGTCGCCGACAAGCGCAATGATGTCAGAAAGCGCGCTCTTTCCGCTTCCCTTGTTGCCGATGATGGCCACTAAATCGGCGTTCAACGGCAGATCGACATCGAACCATGTGTCGGTTAGGGTCGAGCCCGGCTTCTTGCCAATGCGGATGGCCGAAGCGTATTTCGTCCGATTTCTTTCGACCAACTGCCTCTTGGGCGGGACGTCACCTACATAAACCCTATCATCGAACTCGTATATCGCCTGAGCAAGACCAGAGAAAGTGGCATCCGCCTTGATCCAAGTGAAGCAATTGCCGATCCTATCCTTGTGTTCGGTGTTGCGTAGGTGGTGAGCGTCGGAGCAGTCCAACAGGGCGGCGTTTACCCCTGACTCTCGCAGCTTATTCCGCCCTTTCAAATACGCCTCGGGATTCTCCGCGGCCGTGAATACAAGATCGGCCTCGTTGATGACGCTCTTCTTCTCAGCGATCGTATGGTCGTCCCACTTGAGGTTCTCCCATTCGGTCTTGCCGATGGCGAGAAGATGGCGATCGGCCAAAAGTGGTTTGGACAGGGCCAATTTCACGCGCTCAAAACCCACGTTGAGATTGTTGAACCCCTCTTTCAGTGGTGAACCAAAAGCATCCCGTTTGTCGGCGGGAACCGAATCAATGATCGCCTGACCCAATGCGGTAAGATTCTCGGGGGTGATCACCCCGCCCCACGTCCCTCCGGCAGCTTCGGCACCCGCAATGAGCTTGTAGTCGGGGCTGATCGCGCTCAGAAACTGCTCTCGGATCAGCGCTGGCTCGACTTGATCGAAAATCACATGCAGATTGATACGGCTCCACCCTGATTGAGTGAAACCACCTTTTCCCTCCTTGACCACGCCGCCGAATTTGTCGAGCCGGAGCTCAACAACAGGCAGGATCAAATCCAGATTTTTCAGACGGCCGCCTTCACGCTTTGCTTTGAGCACTCGCTCATAGCCGTCGACGAACAGGTAATCGTTGATGCCGATAACCTTAAAATCAGGCGGGAGCGCTTCGAGATCCGAGAAAAAGGCTTCCCACGCCTCCTCTAGCTTTCCAGGGTAGTTGTTGACG